>JAPOVI010000345.1 GCA_026708265.1 Acidobacteriota bacterium | reverse complement strand
CGATGCATCCCGCGAGCCGCCGCCAGATCGTCCAGATGCTCGAGACGTTCAGCCTCGCGTCGGAGGTGACGGCGTTCGACCTGGGCTGCCTGGACCACGCGACCGGGCGGATGTCCTTCCGGAAGACGTGGACGGCGCCGGAAGTCCGGAGGGCCCTGGGGTGGCTAGCGGCGCGGAACGCGACCGGGAGCTCCTGCTACATCCGGCCGGCGGCGGCCCTCGGCCGGACGCGCTGGGTCCTGGCCGGGCCGCTGACGGCCGCGGCGCGCGACCGCCTGCCGGCGACCCCCGGGCTGGAAGTGGAGTCGTCGCCGGGCATCTTCGAAGCGTGGCTGCGGCTCGCCGCGCCGGCGGACCCCGCCACGCGGACCGCCGTCGCCCGGTTCATCACGCGGAAGGCGGGCGGCGACCCCGGGGCCGTGCGCGGCGCGCAGCTCGGCCACCTGCCGGGCACGACCAACCGGGCTCCCGCCGCCGCCGGCGACGGTCCGGCGTCCTTCGTGGTGCTGCGCTCGAGGTGGCCGGCGGCCGTCACGCCGATTCCCCGCGAGCTGGCGCGGTCCGCCGGCCTCCGGTCCGGCGGGGGAGGGGAGCCGGCCGGCGGGGAGGGGCCCGCCTGGTACCGGGACGAACCCGGTCCGGACCAGAGCCGGCGGGACTTCGCGATTGCATGCCGACTGCTCGAGGCCGGGTCCGACGACCACACGATCGCGGCGACCCTCGCGGCCGTGCGAGACTTCGACCCGCAGTGCGAGGGCGCCTACATCCCGCGGACGATCCGGTCGGCGCGGCTGCACATCCAGAACAGGGAAGCGTGAGATGTCGACGATCGCCTCGTGGGGAACCGCTGAAGACCGGCCGGAGCGCGAGGCGATGCGCGCCCTGCTGATCGGCCGCCGCTTCATGGACGCGTACCGGGCGGCCGGGGGCGAGGAGAAGAAGCAGGGGCTCGGCTGGTGGTTCGGCTGGGTCCGGGAGCAGACCGCCCCCGAGCTCCAGTGGATGTGGTCCAGCGAGCGGGCGTACAAGGACGAGCACGCCGACGCCTACGCCCAGGTTGCGGGGGACCTGATCCTGAAGGCCGCGGCCGCCGACAAGATCTACACCGCCGACTGGTTCCGCACCGACATCAGCGATCAGTACGGCTGGCTGTTCGAGCCTGAATGCCTCGAGTACGACGGCTGGAAGCTGATCACGGACGAGAAGGGTTCAACCTGGACCAAGCCGGACAGGCAGCTCTAGCCGACCGTCAGCATGGGCGTTTCGTCCCTTCGTTCAGCATCTTCGGGGCGTGGCGACGACACGGTGAGACTTGGCATCGTCGTCCGCAGCGAACTGGCGGTGGCGAATTGACGGGGCGCGTTCAGAACCTGTCCACCATTCTGTCAAGGGGCAATCGTCAAGCATGCGCAAGTTCAACACGGAGGGGCCGGTAGTCGCCGACAGGCACTACTGCATTCCGCCGCTGGAGCGGGTGGACCTCGACGAGGTCCTGGGACTGATCCGGGACGAACGGTACTTCGTGCTTCATGCGCCGCGTCAGACCGGGAAGACCACGATGCTGCTGGCGCTGCGGGACCTGCTGAACAGCGGCGCCGAAGGCGACTTCCGCTGCGTCTACGTCAACGTCGAGACCGCCCCGGCGGCGCGCGAGGACGTGGGCGCGGGGATGCGTGCCATTCTCGTCGCCCTCGCCCGACAGGAACGCATCACCCTGCACGCGAGCCATCTGCAGGCCGTCTGGCGCGAGGCGCTGGCGGACGCCGGTCCTCACGAGGCGCTGCAGGAAGCCCTGGGCCGCTGGGCCGAGGCCGACCCCAGTCCGCTGGTGCTGCTGATCGACGAGATCGACACGCTCATCGGCGACACGTTGCTGGCGGTGCTCAGGCAGCTTCGCGCCGGCTACCCGAACCGTCCGGGCCACTATCCGCAGAGCGTGGTCCTGTGCGGCATCCGCGACGTGCGCGACTACCGCATCCGCTCGAGCGCGGAGAACGCCGTCATCGCCGGCGGCAGCGCCTTCAACATCCGGGCGGAGTCGCTGCGCCTCGGCGACTTCGGCGAGGCCGAGGTGCGGGCGCTGCTCGGGCAGCACACCGCCGAGACGGGACAGGCGTTCTCGCCGGCCGCCGTCGACGCGGTGTGGACGGGCGCCTGCGGCCAGCCGTGGCTGGTGAACGCGCTCTGCCGCCGGGCGTGCTTCGGCGCCAAGGCGGGGCGCGACCGCTCGCGGGCGATCGAGGTCGACGACATTCTCGAAGCGCGGGAACACCTGATCGAGAGCCGGCAGGTCCATCTGGACCAGCTCGCGGACAAGCTGCAGGAAGACCGCGTACGGCGCGTCGTCGAGCCGTTGCTGACCGGCGCCGGCGAGAACCGGTCGTCGAGCCGGGACCTGGAGTACGTCCGCGACCTCGGGCTCATCGCCCGCGGGGACCCGCCGCGCATCGCCAA
>JAPOVI010000015.1 GCA_026708265.1 Acidobacteriota bacterium | reverse complement strand
CTCGACCGGCAGGACGAGCTGCGCATCTCGGGGGCGTCCGGCATCACCGCGGATCGCGACGGCAACATCTATGCTGCGGACGTCGGCCCGCAGCGCATCCGGAAGTACGTCCGGAAGTAACCCGGTCCTGTCGCGAGCGGGCACGACCCACGCGCCGCGGGCTCGAGCCCGCCGCCGGTTGATGAACGGGCGCCATGGCGCCACGTCCGCGTATGTCCCCGCGGCCGGGGAGGCCGTCACATGCCCCAGACGGTGACCGGCGTTCGGTCGCCGCCGGCAGGCGCCTCGCGGCGGAAGATCTTCTGCTCCCAGGTCCGCTCCTCCGAGGGATCGAAGACGACCAGGTGGCCGGACTCCGCTCCGCAGCGGTCCATGTAGCCGCGCGTCTGCTCGACTCCCTCGCGGACCGTCCGCTCCAGCCCGTCGCGGCGCACCTTGCACTCCACGACGAAGCGGAGGGCGCTACCGCCGTGGGGCCACACGATCAGCAGGTCCACCCGCCCCCGGCCCAGGGCGTACTCCCGCTCGATGCGGCCGCCGCGGTTCACCACCTTCTGCAGGTACGCCTGCAGCAGCAGTTGCGGGCCGGCCTCCCGGTACTGGCCGAAGCGCTGGGTCCAGTGTTCCGAGTGCTCGCGGAAGAAGCGCTGGAACGCTTCCAGCAGCCTGTCCACCGCGAGGCCGCCGTCGGCGTCCACGTAGGAAGCCGTCTCCGCCTCGACGTCATCCTGCGTCACCCAGGTCAACTCGCGGGGAATCACCTCCGCGTAGATCGGGTTGGCGATGCGCTTCGCGTCGTCCTGCGCCAGCAGGCCGAGGTCGCGCGCGTACTCCACGTCGCGAGCCCGGTCGGCGTAGCTCTCGCGGTCGGCGGCGCCGGACAGCATCGGCGCCACCACCCGCCGCACGCGTTCCTCTCGGAGCTTGTCGGCCAGGTTGTCCAGGTGCGTCACGCGGGCCTGGATCAGCCGCTCCTGGGCCTCCAGGATGTCGTCCATCGTGATCGCCCGCGAGCGGTCCCGGCCCGCCGCGCTCTCGAAGCACGCCTCCCGGCACAGCGCGTTCACCAGCCACGGTTGCCCCGCCGTCCGCGTCCGGATCAGTCCCGCTGCTCCCGGCGCGAACGCCTGCCCGGTCTCCGCCGTGTGCTGTTCCAGCAGGGCCCACGTCTCCGCCTCGGTGAAGTCGCCCAGCCGCAGCGACTTCGACTTGATGTTGAACGCGCTGCCGCCGAGCACGAGCGCGTTCTGCGCCCCGGAGCGAATGCGGTAGTCGCGCACGTCGCGCACGCCGCAGAGGACCACGCTGTGCGGGAATCGGCGGGGCCGCTCGTCGTAGCCGGCGCGGAGCTGCCGCAGCACCGATAGCAGCGTGTCGCCCACCAGCGTGTCGATCTCGTCGATCAGCAGCACCAGCGGCCGCGGATCGGCCTGGGCCCAGCGGGAGAGCACGTCGATGAGCGCGCCGTCCGCGCCCTCCGTCTCGAGCGCGGTGCCGCGGAGCCGGTCCGGAGTCTGGTCGCCCAACGTCAGGCGCGCCCGACGGGCCAGCTCGCCCAGCATCGCGCGCATCGCGCGCGCCGTGTCCTCACGCGCCGCCTGGCCGACCTCGAAGTTCGCGTACACGCAGCGGTAGTCGCCGGCGTTGCCGCCGTTCAGCAGATAGCGAAGGGCGAGCAGCGCCGACGTCTTGCCGGTCTGACGCGGGGCGTGCAGCACGAAGTACTTCTTGCTGCGCACGAGACCCAGGACGTCGTCGAGGTCGATCCGCTCGAGCGGCGGGATGCAGTAGTGCTCGTCGGCACGGACCGGACCCTCGGTGTTGAAGAAGCGCACCGTCTCCATTGTGGCGACCGGCGGCGCGCCTGTCACGGTCGCCGCTCCGATCCGGGACCGGCGGCGCGTCTGCCGGCCCGTCACCGCCCTGTCCGGCGCCAGCGCCCCCCCGTCGGAGGATTGCGCTAGACTCGCGACCTGTCTTCCCTGCGACTCCGCGATCCGGTCCGTTCCGCTGACGCATGCCCGACGAGACGCCGCCGCAATCCGCACGGACGGCCCGGGTGGACGCCGCCCGGCTCGGAGCGGTCGTCCTCGTCGGGGCGATACTGTGGCTGGTGCCCGCGCCGGCCGGCGTCGAGCCTCGTGCCTGGCAGCTCCTGGCCGTCTTCGTCGCCACGATGGTCGGCATCGTCCTGCGCCCGATGCCGATGGGCGCCACGGCGTTCGTGGCCACCGGCGTCGCCGTCCTCACCGGCACGCTGACGATCGCGGAGGCCACGGCCGGCTTCGGCAGCACCGTGGTGTGGCTGGTGGTGGCGGCCTTCTTCATCGCCACCGCCTTCGTGAAGACGGGTCTCGGGACGCGCATCGCATACCACTTCATGCGCGTCCTCGGCCGGCGGAGCCTGGGCCTGGCCTACGGCTTCGTCGCCACCGATCTCGTCCTGGCCCCGGCCATCCCCAGCAACACCGCGCGCGGCGGGGGCGTCGTCTACCCCATCCTGAAGTCGCTCTGCGTCTCGCTCGGGAGCGACGCCGCGCGCGGGACGGAGCGGCGCATCGCGGGGTTCCTGACCTTCACCGCCTACCAGGGCGTGGTGGTCACCAGCGCGATGTTCCTCACCGCGATGGCCGCGAACCCGCTCGCGGCGGAGCTGGCGGCGCAGCAGGGGGTGGCGATCTCCTGGGCGCTGTGGGCGGCGGCGGCATCCGTGCCGGGCCTGCTGAGCCTCGTGCTGGTGCCCTTGCTCGTCTACCGTCTCTATCCGCCGGAGATCAGCCACACGCCGGAAGCCCCGGAGCTGGCCCGGCGGCGGCTGCGGGAGATGGGGGCCATGTCGCGGCAGGAATGGACCCTGCTCGCGGTGTTCGCCTTCCTGCTCACGCTCTGGATCGCGGGCGGCGCGCTCGGTGTGAGCGCCACCGCGACGGCGCTCGCCGGCGTGGCGGCAATGCTCGTCACCGGCGTGCTTACCTGGGACGACATCCTCGACGAACGGCGCGGCTGGGACACCTTCGTCTGGTTCGCGGTGCTCGTCATGATGGCCACCCAGCTCGGAGAGCTCGGCCTGCTCGCCTGGTTCAGCGAACGCGTCTCGGGCCTGCTCGGCGACGTGCACTGGATCCCGGCGTTCGTCACCCTGAGCCTCATCTACTTCTACGTGCACTACCTGTTCGCCTCGAACACCGCCCACGTGAGCGCCATGTATGCGCCGTTCCTGGCCCTCGCCCTGGCCGTCGGGACGCCCCCGGCCCTCGCCGCGCTGCTCCTCGCCTTCTTCAGCAACCTGTTCGCCTCGCTGACGCACTACGGCACCGCGGCCGCCCCCATCCTCTTCGGCTCGGGCAACGTGGACATCATCACCTGGTGGCGGCTCGGCGCCCTAATCAGCGTGGTGAACATCACCATCTGGCTGGGCGCCGGCAGCGTCTGGTGGCGCCTGCTGGGCTTGTGGTGACGGAGGTGACGGGCGCCGGGGCGGCGATGTCGGTGGGGCTGGATGCCGTCAGCCAGTAACGGGAAGGTCCTTCAACGCATCGGCGATTCTGACCATCTGCTCCACCGCGCTATCGATCACATCGTCCCGTTCGACACCGGCCTTGAGGCGGACCGGAAAGCGCACAATGGTGGACTTGCCCGAACCGTCCACCTGCACATCGTCGAACTTCGACCGGAGGAAATGCGCCACCCCTTCGGCGCAGTCGTACTCGCACCACAAGGGCGTTATGCCGTGACTCCACCACGCGGTCGCGCTGACCCTCAGCCTTACATCGAATCTACCGCGGAGTCTCATATATCGCCCGAGACCAGTGGCGTTCAGACCCTTCGTCTCCGCGACGTAGTTCTTGGCCAGTCTGTGGGTGATCGCGTCGACCAGGTCTGCGTAGTTCAGCAGACGACGCGGCACACGAACGTCCGTGAAATCCTCCGCCCGCAGCGGTACAAACGCATCATTGGCCACGTCGAGCCATCCAATCCGTGAGCCCGCGGAGCTGGGCGATGTCCTGCTCGATGGCCGAGCGATCACTCTCGGAGGCGACTCTCTGCAGCACGTCGAGCACGCGCTTCCAGCTCGTGATCAGCATGGTGCGACCGGCGACCCGCACCCGGCGAGGGTCTCCCGGAGGCGACTCGTCCTCGGGAACGAGACCTTCGGACATGCACCTTGCCTTCAAATCGTCCCAGAGGGTGCCGAGCCGCTCTTCAGGGACGACGAAGGCGAGAATCGACGCAGGGTGTGCCGGAAGTGCCTTCAGGTACGCAACCGGTTGACGGGGAGTCAGCGGCGCACCGAACGGCGTCCTTCAGCACCCTCGGTCATTGGGGCAGGATCAAGCAGCGGAGTTGTCCCAGCAGGCTCATGACGGCCGATTCCCCCCAAGCTTCGCCTACGTGGCGGTCCAGACCGCATCACGCGCCGGACCGGGCATGCTCGTGACCCGGAGTACCAACTTGCCCTCGCTCACGTCGTACGCTTTCCGGTGTCGCCCGTCCGGATAACGAAATCCCGGCGATCCCGGTGCAGCAGCGCGCGATTCAAGACCTCGTCGCTCTTCTCCAGGTCGATCTCGGAGCAGTCGGTCATCACCCAGTACTTGTAGTCACCGAGGAACAGGTACCTGCGCTGCTGGTGGAAGAACCGGCACTCGACCCCTTCGCCGCGATGGATGCGCTCGCAGAAGGCGGCCAGCAACTGCTCCTGGCCGTCCTTCTTGACGACCACGTACTCGTGGGGCCATGTCTCGCGGTAGGTCACCGCCTCCCGCCAGGGCGCGGCGCCTATGAGTGCCATGATCTCCGGCTCCTTGCCGCGCTCCGCCGTCGTGTCCATCGTTCCCTCTCCCAGTGAAGCGGTGCGGGCGGGCTCCAGCGGCGACGCCGCAGACCGCCGGCCGTCTTCGGCCTGCGGACCGGCCCCCGCCCCTGCATGTGTCCGGCTCATCGCACCATCGACGAGCGTCAGAATCCGTCATCGGCGCCCTGCACGGCGGCGCGCCGGATTCATGCGTCCTTCGCAGCTCCACCTTCTCGCGTGAAGAACGCCGCGTGCACGATGGCGCCGTTGAAGGTCAGGGCATGCCCCACCAGACGGCGGTCGGCCATGCGATGCTCGACGCCCAGGCCCACGCCGGGCGCTTCCTGGGAGGACGTCGACGCGAAGCGCCGGACGAGCCGCAGCACGCGGGAGGCGGACGGCGTTCCCTCCGCGACCGGTGATTCGAGCAGATGCGAGCGAATCAGGGCGCTCCAGTGGGCGGCCAGCAGATGCGGCGCGCCGAACAGATCCATCGCCGTTACCCGGCGGCCGTGAACGACCACGACGCCGCACTGGCCGGGCAGGGGTCCGCGCGCGGCCAGCTTCTCGATAGCCGCAGCGCGGTCCGGCGCTCGACCGTGCACCGCATGCTTCACGTCCGCGGCCGCGGACGTGTCGGACTCCACCGCGGCGCGCGACAGCAGGGCATCGACCTCGCCCCAGACGGCCGCTTGATCGCCGGCCCGGGAACCGCGCCGTCGCATCGATTCGGCGACGCCGACGTGGTTCGCGGCGCGAACGGCAGCCGCCGTGAACTCCTCGTCGCGGCGGGCGGAGCGGGGACGGCCCCAGCGGCCGCGCTCGAGGCACGAGACCGGAATCTCCAGGTCGGCGAGAGCGGGCACCAGAACGGTGGCGTTGACGGTGCGGTTCTGCTTGCCGCCGAGGAAGTGCTCGCCCTCGACGACGAGCACCGGCTTGTCGCCGGGATTGCGCACGCGCAGCGCCGGCACGGACGGCTCGTCGAGCTCGTCGACGACGAGCCGGGAAGCCTCGCCGGTCGCGATGGCCGGCAGCTCGTTGCCGGCGAGGAACACGGGGAAGAAGGACACGCCGAGGCGCGTGATGGGCCAGCCGATCGCCAGGGTGTCGAGCGCAGGCAAGGTCAAGGGCACCTCCCGTCCGAGTCGCCGGACTGTATTGTCGAGATGACAATAATAGGGTCGGCCCTTGCTCTTGTCAACTAGACAATATATGGTCGCACCGTGGCTCCCGGCGGCACCTTCGCCTACGACCCGCGCGACTTCCCTCCTTTCGCCGTCACCGTCGATATCGCCGTCTTCACGATTCTCGACGACGCGCTGCACGTGCTCCTGATACAGCGGGGCGGCGAGCCCTACCTGGGGGCCTGGGCGCTGCCGGGCGGCTTCGTGCGCCCCGACGAGGACCTGGATCGAGCCGCGGAGCGGGAGCTCGCGGAGGAGACGGGGCTGTCGGCCGGATCCTGGTACCTGGAGCAGCTCGGCAGCTACGGGGCGCCGGAGCGCGATCCCCGCATGCGTGTGGTCACAGTCGCCTACTGGGCGATCGCCGCCGACCTGCCAACGCCCCGCGGAGGCGGGGATGCGCTGGCCGCCGTCCTGACGCCGGTGCGGGACATCGAGGGAGGCCGTGTTCGACTGGCCTTCGACCACGAACGGATCGTGCGGGACGCCGTGGAACGGACGCGTTCCAAGCTGGAGTACACGGCCCTCGCCGCGAAGTTCTGCCCGCCGGAGTTCACCATCCGCCAGCTTCGGCAGGTCTACGAGGCGGTCTGGAACACGCGTCTCGATCCCGGTAACTTCCAGCGCAACGTTCAGGAGAGCGGAGTCTTCGTGAAGCGGCTCGAGGCGCCGCCCGGACCTGCGTCCGGCCGCGGGCGCCCCGCCTCGCTCTGGTCCGTCGGTGCGGGGACGTTCGACGACGCCCCGCCCGCAGCACCACTGTCGCGACCGCCAGCGAGGCGACGGGCCGCAAGACTCGGGACCCACGGTCCGGCCGCCGCGTCCGCCGAGAAGCCGGTTGCGCCCAAGAAAGCCGAGGAAGAGAAGGACCGGGAGGAATAGGGGCGAGGTCTCGGAGTGACCACGCGCCGGTCTTTGGCACCCACCGGGCTACCTGGCGCCTCCACGAGGGCGGGAGCGTCAATCGGCCGACCACTGGATGCGCATGCAGGCGGCCTACGAGCTGGCACAGGAGCGCCGGCGGCGCAAGCCCCGCGTTCAGCAGACGACTCGTGGTGGCGGGACGGCGCCTGTCGCCGCATCCTGACGCGTCGCGACGGTGCCTCGTGGGCGGCCTGCCGGGGGCGGAGCGGCCGCTACAATGTGGTGTGGACAGGCGCAGGCTGCCCATCGGCATCCAGACCTTTCGGCAGATCCGGGAGGAAGGCTACTACTACGTGGACAAGACCGCCTACGCCCGGCGGATCTGGTCCGACTCCGGCAAGCACTACTTCCTCTCGCGTCCGCGGCGGTTCGGCAAGAGCCTGTTCCTGGACACGCTGAAGGAGCTGTACGAGGGCTCCGAGGAGCTGTTCCGCGGCCTGGCCGTGCACGACGGGTGGGACTGGTCGCGGCGGCACCCCGTGTTGCGGCTGAGCTTCGGGGCGGGCAACTTCAGGCGACCCGGCACGCTGGCGGAGAGCGCGACGACGCAGCTCGAGGACATCGGCCGGCGAGCGGGCGTCGCGGCGGGTGGCGGCGGTGCGCCGGTGCGCTTCCGCCGCCTGCTCGAGGCACTGAGCGAACGGGCCGGCCGGCGGGTCGTGGTGCTGGTCGACGAGTACGACAAGCCGATCCTGGATGCGCTGGACGAGCCGGACCTCGCGAGGGCGAACCGCGACGATCTGCGCGGGCTGTACGGCACGATCAAGGACTGCGACGCCTACGTGGAGCTCACCTTCATCACCGGGGTGAGCCGCTTCTCCCGGGTCAGCCTGTTCTCCGACCTGAACAACCTCCTGGATCTCACCGTGGATCCCGACTACTCGGCGGTCTGCGGCTACACCGAGGCGGACCTGGACGCGGTGTTCGCACCGGAGCTGGCGGGCCTGGATCGGAACGCGATCCGCGCCTGGTACAACGGCTACAGTTGGCTGGGAGCGGAGAAGGTCTACAACCCGTTCGGTCTGCTCAAGCTGTTCCGCAGCCGCGAGTTCGAGGCGCACTGGTTCGAGACCGCCACGCCCCGGTTCCTGGTGGACACGCTGATCCGCCGCGGCTTCGCGGCCCCGGACCTCGAGCGGATCCACGCGAGCGCGGCGCTGCTGTCGGCCTTCGACGTGGACCGGATGGCGCCGGAGGCGCTGCTGTTCCAGACCGGCTACCTGACCATCGTGGACGTCGAGCGGCACGACGGGCAGCGGCGGTACCGGCTGGGCTATCCGAACCGCGAGGTGCGGCGGGGCCTGAACGAGGGTCTGCTGGACGCGCTGGCGCCGAACTGGCGGGTCGCGGAGGGCGCCGGTGAGCTGCGGCGCCGGCTCGTGGCGAAGGACTGGGCGGGCGTGGAGGCGGTGTTCCGGCGGCTGCTGGCCGGCATTCCGCACGACTGGCATAGGCGCAACGACATCGCCCGCTACGAGGGCTACTGGTCCAGCGTGTTCTACGCCTTCTTTCAGTCCGTGATGGACGGGGTCGCCGTGGAAGAAGCCACCAGCCGCGGCCGGCTGGACCTGGCCGTGCGGCTGGGGACCGACGTCTACCTGTTCGAGTTCAAGGTGGCGGAGCGATCGGCGGCCGGCGCGGCCCTGGCCCAGTTGCAGGCGCGCGGTTACGCGGACAAGCACCGCGCCCCGGGGCGCGCCGTCCACTTGATCGGGGTGGAGATAAGCGCGGAGTCCCGCGACGTCGTGGCGTTCGAAGCCATCACGGTCAGCGGCCCGACTTCCGGCCGCCGAACAGGGCGGTCACGCTGACGAGGCGGGCCGCGACCTTCGAGAGCCCCAGCCGGTGGTCGTGCGGGTCGATCCAGCGGGCGGCGCGCTCGCGAACGGCGGTCGGCCGTGCCTTGAGCCGGACGTAGACGGGTTCCACGTCGAGGTCGTAGTGGGTGAAGCCGTGCCGGAAGACGCCGGCCGCCTGCACGTTGTCGACCAGATCCGCGGCGATGCCGGACTGGTCGAGGAATCCGTCCAGCGACTGGCCCGCGTCGCGCTCCGGTGGCGACCAGAGGCCGCCCCAGACGCCGCGCGGCGGCCGTTGCTCGACGAGGCACGCGCCGTCCGGATCGACGACCACGAAGAAACGGCTCCGTTCGAGGCGGCGTGCCCGCCGCTGCGCTCGTTCCGGGAATCGTCCGGGATCTCCCGCCGCGTAGGCCTCGCAGTCGGCGTAGACCGGGCACTCCCCGCAGCGGGGCCGGTTCCGGCGGCACACCGTGGCGCCCAGGTCCATGATGGCCTGCGTGTAGTCCGCCACGCGCTCCGCCGGCGTGTGGAGCTCCGCCAGACGCCACAGCTCCGCGAGCGTGGCCGCCGAGGACACCGCCCCGGCGATGCGGTGCCGCCGTGCGAGCACGCGCTTGACGTTGGCGTCCAGGATGGCGGCGCGGCGGCCGTAGCCCTGAGCGACGACGGCGGCGGCGGTGGAGCGCCCGACGCCCGGCAATGCCTCGACCGTCGCGGCGTCGTCCGGGATCACGCCGCCGTGGTCCCGCGCGACGATCCCCGCGGCCCGATGCAGGTTGCGGGCGCGGGCGTAGTAGCCGAGCCCGCTCCACAGATGCAGCACCTCGTCGAGCTCGCCGCGGGCCAGCGCTTCAACGTCCGGGAAGCGGCGTACGAAGCGCTCGAAGTAGGGTACGACCGCGCTCGCCCGTGTCTGCTGCAGCATGACCTCGGACACCCAGACCCGGTACGGCGTCCGGTCTCGCTGCCACGGCAGGTCCTTGCGGCCGCGGACGTCCCACCAGGCGATCAGGCGCGTGGCGAAGCCGTCCCCTAAGCCTGAGCGGACCGCGGGGTGCGCCGGCGGTGTCTCCGGCACAACCCGCGGCCGCTCCGGACGAGGCTCGCTCCGTCGCGACCTGCGCTTCTGCACGCGCGGGCTGCCTGCGGCGCGCTCCCGCTACGCGCTCGCGCCCGAATCCAGGTGCCGGCGGCCGGCCACGACCATGGCGCCGAGGCCGAGCCACGTGGCGGCCAGCCAGAAGAGCCATCCGACGAAGGGGATGGCGAACAGCAGGTAGAGCAGCAGGATGCCGACCGCCATCGCCGCGTAGGGCGAGGCGCCGGACCGTCCCGCGAGGCCGAGCAGACGCCCCCCGATCCAGACCGCGATCGGCAGCTTGGCCGCGTACAGGGCGAGGCCGAACAGCAGGATGGCCGCGACGCCGATCGGCAAGCCGATGAGCGTCACCATGGCGATCGCCGCCGCTACCGGAATCAGCAGGAAGGCGGTGAATCCGAGCAGCGCACCGAGCGTGGTCTCCTCGGCGATGGACGCGACCAGCCGCTCCACGACGCCCCGGAGGGCGGCGACGGCGACGATGCCCGTGAGCAGCGCCGCGAGCACCTGCCAGAACCAGAACGCGATCCCGAATCCCCCCCCGCCGTCGTCGGGGTCCTCGATCGGCTCCTCGTAGCGTACCGCCCCTACCACCCGTGCGGCCGCCTCGGGGCTCAGGGGCGTCCGCGCCCGGTAGTCGAGGTCGCCCGTGATCCGCGCGCCGGGCGCCAGGTCGAGGCGGTCGGCGATGACGTTGGCGTTGCCGTTCACCGTGCCTCGAACGATGATCTCTCCCGCCGCCACGCGGGCGCCGCGCCCGACCGTGCCGTCGATCTCGACGAGGCTGGCGGCGGCCGTCAGTCCGCCCGCGACGCTCGCGCTCTCGGTGATGTGAAGCTCCTCTCCTCCCGCGAGCAGATCGCCGTCGATCGTGGTGTCGACGGTGAGTATCTGGCCGGCGATGCGGGTGGAGTCGCCGATGGGACCCCGCAGGTCGATGGTGTTCGCGGCCGCGAACACGTCCCCCTCGACCCGGCCGTCCACCAGGATCCGGCGCGCCCCGGCCACCAGGTCGCCGTTCAGCCGCCCGTCGATCCGGACCGCTTCCCCCGCGGCATAGAGGTCTCCGTCGCGCACCTCGCCGCTCGCGATGGTCAGCACGTCCCCGGCCTCGACCGCTTGGGCCTCCACCGGGGCCGGCGCTGCGGCGAAGGCGATGGCCATGGCCAGTCCCGTCGAAGTGATTCGAGTCATCCAGCTTCCTCCTGACGTGATGCTCCATCGCGGATCGCGGCCGCGCAACGGTCGTTCGACCGACGGTCGAGGGCAGCGGGTCAACGGTCTGGAATCGCCGGCGACCGGCGACCGCGCTCGGCACGTCCGGCCGCTGCGCTCGGCACGCCCGGCCGCGGTGTGCCCGCCACGCCCGGGCGACCGCGCTCGGCACGCCCGGCCCGAGCTCACCAGGGGAAGATCTCGCGCAGCCGGCGGGCCTGCCGGCGGGAGAGCGACACGGTGCCCGCGCCGGGGCAGACGATGGCGTGGGCGCCCGCATCCAGCGTCCGAATCTCGCTGATGCAGCCGAGGTTGACGAGGCAGCTCCGGTGCGCGCGAAAGAACTGGCCCCCGAGCTGTTGCTCCAGGTCGGACAGGGTGCGGTCGACGAGGTAGCGGTCGCCGGCGGTTCTTGCGAAGACCAGCGTGTCGTCGGCCTCGAACCAGATGATGTCGGCGGGATCGAGCAGCAGGATGCGCGACCCGTGCCGCACGCTGACCCGATCCGGCCCGGCGTGCCCCGGCGCGTCCGTCCCCGGCGCGGGCCCTCGCCCCAGTGACTGCCGCAGCCCTTCCAGCTCGTCGAGCAGCCGCCGTGCCGCACCGGCATCCCCGAGGCGCTCCCGCGCCCGATCGAGCGCCTCGGCGAACCGTTCCCGGCCGACCGGCTTCAGCAGGTAGTCCAGCGAGCGCACCTCGAACGCAGAAACCGCGTACCGGTCGAAGGCGGTCACGAAGATGACGTGCGGCACGTGGCGCGCCCGCCGCAGCACGTCGAAGCCGGTGCCCTCGGGCATCTGCACGTCGAGGAAGCAGAGGTCGGGCTCGGCCTCGTCGAGCAGCCGAACCGCCGCCTCCGCATCCGCCGCCTCGCCCGCGAGCTCGAAGTCCGGATGCGCCGCCAGCAGTCGCTTCACCCGCTCGCGCGCCGGACGCTCGTCGTCGATGACGACGCAGCGATGGCTCACGCGGCGCTCTCCCCGGCGACGGGCGGATCCGTCGCCGCCGGCCCTGCCGGCTGGGCGGGCTCGGTCGGCAGGGTCAGCCGGGCGCGGGCGCCGCTTCCACTCGGGGCGGGCGACAGGGCAAGGGCCGCGCGGTCGCCGTAGCAGGCTTCGAGGCGGCGCGCGATGTTGCCCAGCCCGTGGCCGTCGCGTATCAGACGCTCGCCGGAATCGGAGAGACCGACCCCGTCGTCGGCGACGTCGATCCGCAATGCGGGTCCGTCGACTGCGGTCGAGACGTCGATCCGGCCGCCCCGGGCCCGGGGCGCCAGCCCGTGCCCGACCGCGTTCTCGAGCAGGGGCTGCAGGATCAGGCCCGGCACGCGCACCGGGAGCGAGCGCGGGTCGACGTGCCAGGCAACCTGCAGACGATCGCCGAAGCGGGCTCGCTCGATCCGCAGGTAGTTGCGGGTGAACGCGATCTCGTCGCCGAGCGGGACGGGAGCGGCGTCCGCGACGTCGAACGCGTAGCGGAACAGGCTGGCGAACGTCTCCAGCAGCTCCTCGGCCTTGCGGACGTCCTCCTCGAGCATCGCGGTGATGGTGTTCAGCGTGTTGAAGAAGAAGTGCGGGTTGATCCGCGCCTGGAGCGCCGCCAGCTCGGCGCGGGCCGCCTCCTCGCGCAGCCGCGCCTCGACCAGCCGCACCTCCTCCACCTCGCGCAGCGAATCCTGCAGCCGCAGCCGCATTTCCTCGTAGCCCAGCACGACGCCCCCGACCACCAGGGCCAGGACGCCGTTGACGGCGATGACGACGATCGCGAGCCGCAGCTCGCGGAAGACGAACAGCGGATAGGCCCCGAGCACGGCCAGACTGCCGAGGACCGCGCCCGAGACGAGCGTCATGACGAGCAGCGGGAAGCGGAGTACGCCCGAGCGCCCCCGGAGCCGCGGGAACAGCCAGACCGAGCCGACCATCGCGGTGAGCCCGACGACGTTGCCGAAGAGCACCGAGATGACAAGGGTGGGCGGCTCGACGCCGTCCGTCTGGAAGAAGCTGACCGCGAGGCCGATGGCGAGGCCGGCGATGCTGCTGACCGCCACCCACGTCGCGACCTGGCGCGCGATGCGCCACGCCGGGCGGCTCGGGCTCACCGTACCCTCGCCAGCACCAGCGTCACGTCGTCGTGAGCGTCGACCGGGCCGCTCCAATCGAGCAGGGCGTCGAGCACGGCCTGGAGGGCGGTGTCGAGGGGGGCCTCGAGATGGGCGCGCAGGAGATCGGCCAGGCGGTCCGCTCCGAACTCCTCGCCGTCGGGCGCGGGCGCCTCGGACACGCCGTCGGTGAAGAGCGCCAGCAGATCCCCCGGCGCCAGGGTCAGGCTGCCCGTCTCGTACTTGACTCCCTCGAACAGCCCGATCGGCAGGCCGCCCTCCTCGCAGCGGATGGTCTCCGCGCCCCGGATGATGAGGCCCGCCAGGTGCCCGGCGTTGCTGTACGTCATGCGGCGCGTTTCCGGATCGAAGTCGGCGAGGAACGCCGTCGCGTAGCGCGCCACCGACGAGGAGCGGCACAGCGCGTCGTTCAGCCGCTCGGCGAGCATCCCCGGGTCCATGGCGATGGGGAAAAGGCTGCGCCACGAGGCCTGCAGGCTCGCCATCAGGAGGGCGGCCGGAGCGCCCTTGCCCGAGACGTCCGCGATCACGAGCCCCGGGCGGCCGTCGCTGTGCTGCAGGAAGTCGTAGTAGTCGCCGCCTACCGCGACCGCCGGCCGGCAGACGCCCGCCACCTCCAGCTTCTCGAAGGTGGGGGCGGCGTGCGGCAGCAACTCGCGCTGTACCTCGCGGGCGACGTTCATCTCGCGCTCCAGCGCGTCCCGCTCGCGGAGGATGCGGTAGGACGCTTCGATCTGGCGCCGCATCCGGTCGTACGTGCCGAGGGCGACCGCGACCACGGCCGCGAGCAACGCGTTGAGCGCGAGGATCAGGAACACGGCGCGGAACTGGGCCAGTGCGAAGAAAGGCTCCGTCAGCATCACGGCGACCGAGCCGAAGACCGTGCCTCCCAGCACCAGGAGCGAGTCCAGAGTCAGCCTGAGCGCACCGTGCAGCCGCGCCAGGAGCGGCGACACCATGCGCGCCGAGATGTAGGCGCTGAACCCGACCACCTCGGCGAAGAGCACGCTCAGCCGCAGGGTGGGAAGGAACGCGACGCTGGCGCCGAGCGAGAACGCGGCCGCGACGACGACGCCGACCGCGAGCCACGCCACCGTCCAGCCGAGCAGGAATCGGTATCCCGGCGCGGCCAGGGGCGCGTCCGTGCGGGGCGCGGCGACCGGGGGGGCCATGGCGATGGCGGCGGTTGCAGTGGACGTCATTGGATGAGAGCTCCGACCGACCCGTGGCGGCGCCGATGCGGCGCGCCCTCGCGGGCGCGTTGGGAGCCTGCGCGGGCCCGGGGTTCGTGCGTCGCCGGTTCTACGGCGCAGACTCCCGGCGCCCGCGGACCTCCTGGCCCGATCGCTCTTCGTAGACCTTGACCATCGCGCTCTTATTCTGGTTGCCGAAGCCCATGTCGATGGCCGCCCGGTAGGTCGCCACCATCGCCTCGACCACGGGAAGCGCGACGCCGTGCCGCGCCGCCGCCTCCTGGATGTTGACGATGTCCTTGTAGGCCGCCTGCATCGGGAAGTCGCCCTCGAAGCGGCGGGCGAGTATGCGCGGCACGAAGTACTCGCTGGCGAAGCTGCGCGAGCTGCCCGTGGTCAGCACCCGCTCGAGCTGCTCCGGCTGCAGCCCGGCCTTGATCGCGAGCGGCAGCACCTCGCAGAAGGCGGCGATGTTGACGTCGTAGATGATGTTGTTCACCGCCTTCATGAGCTGCCCGGTGCCGACGGCCCCGCAGTGCACGACGAACTCGCCCATGACGTCGAGGTACGGCTTCGCGCGCGCGAAGAGCGCCTCGCTGCCACCGAACATCATCGTCAGCGTACCGTTCTCCGCGCGGAAGGGCATCCCGGAGACCGGGCAGTCGGCGTAGGCCAGCCCTGCGCCCGCGGCCCGCTCCGCCAGCCGCAGCGCCGCGCCGTGGTTCATGGTGGTAGTGTCGACGACAGCGGGCGTCCTGCCGTTCCGCGTAACGCCGCGTTCGCCGAAGAGCACCTCCGCCGCTTCGACGTCGGACGGCACGCAGACGAAGATCAGCGCCGCCCGGTCCGCCAGTGCCGCCGGGTCGGCCGTGGCCGCAGCACCCTCGCCGGCCAGCGCGTCCACCGGTTCCGGCAGCGCGTCGCACACGGCAAGCGGCACACGGGCTCGCAGCAGGTTGCGGGCCATGCCCAGGCCCATGCGGCCGAGACCGATGAAGCCGACGGTACGTGGGTCCACGGGCGCGCAGCATAGCACCCTTGCATGCAGCGCATGTCGCCGGCCGGATTCGACCACGACGCGGTCAGCATGCCTCGCACGAGCGGAGTCCGCGGGATTCTTGCGCCGCTCGGCACGGAGTGCCCTCCGCCCCCACCGTCGGTCGGCGCACGCCAGGGTCGCGAGCGGGTGCGCTCGAGGAGAATCCCGGACAGCGAAGGGGAACAGCGCCCGCGTGCCGGCGGGCAAGGTGGGTTCCGGCTACCAGAGCATGAGCCAGAGGCGTCGCACGAACTGCAGGTAGACGAACTGGCGCCCGGCGTCGGCCGCCCGTCGGATCGAGGCGGGGGAGTCTTCCCGGCGGAGCGGAGCGGCAGCAAGCCGCAGCCGCGGGTGGACATTCCGGGCGACGGCCCTTCCGTGCGTGCGTCGTCGTGTCGGCATCGTTGGGGTTTCCTCCTCTTGTGTGGTCGACAGGTAGGTCCGTTCGGAACCTGGCCAGCCCTTCAGTGTAACAAGCTGGCGGTGAGGCCGTCCTCCATGCGGCCGCGCAGCCGGCGACGGTGAGCGCTCTCCGGATCTGCGGGGTCGGGCCGCCGGAGGCCCCGCGACGCGTCGGGGGGCCGGAACAGAGTTGCGTTTGCGCCTGCCCCCGACCGGATCCATGATGGGGGAGGCGCGGGGACTACGCCGGTGGATGTCGCCCTGCGATGAAGGAGGAGGGATCCGATGCCTCACCGTAGTCTCGCGGCGGCGTTGGTCGTCGTCGGAGTCGTTGCGCTGGCGCCGGTGCCGGCCGCGGCGCAGTCGGCCGCCGAGACGCCGTCCCTGCGGACGGCGTGGGGCGACCCGGCCCTGAGCGGCATCTGGGACTTCCGCTCGATCACGCCGCTCCAGCGGCCGGCGGAGCATGCGGAGCGCGAGTTCCTCACGGCAGAGGAGGCGGCCAACCTCGAGCAGGCGACCGTCGACCGGGAGCTGGAGCTGCTGCTGCGTCCGGCGCGGCGCACGAGGGCCGGCGGCAACGTCGACCGGGGCGAGGACGGGGCGCTCGGCGCCTACAACGACTACTGGCTCGACCGGGGGACGACCACCCAGACCACGCGGCGCACGTCGCTCATCATCGATCCGCCGAACGGGCGCATGCCGCCCCTCACCGAGGAGGCCCAGCGGCGCCGGGAAGAGCGCGCCGCCTACCGGCGCGAGCACCCGGCCGATTCGTGGGAGGACCGCGGCCTGAACGACCGGTGCATGTTCACTACGGGGCTGCCGATGGTCCCGAGCGCCTACAACAACAACGTGCACATCTTCCAGAACCCGGGTCACGTGGCGATGGTCATCGAGATGACGCACACCCTGCGCGTCGTGCCCCTCGACGGCCGTCCGCGGTCCGAGCCGCCCATCCGGCAGTTCGCGGGAGAGTCGCGCGGCCGCTGGGAGGGCGACACCCTCGTGGTCGAGACGATGCACTTCAATCGCCTCACGGGCCTGCGCGGGTCGACGCCCGACGCGCGCCTGGTCGAGCGGTTCACGCGGGTCGCCCCCGACGTCATCGAGTACGAGTTCACCATCGAGGACCCGGCCACCTGGACACGCCCGTGGACGGCGCGGGTGGAGCTGATGCGGACCGACGAGCCGCTCTACGAGTACGCCTGCCACGAGGGCAACTACTCGATGGAGGGGATCCTGGCCGGTGCGCGCGCGGACGAGCGCAAGGCGGCGGAGGCATCGCGGTAGCGCGTCCCTTGCAGGCGCGTTGGGAGGGCGCGCGAGCGCCGCGCCGAGGCCGCCGGAGGGCGGCCGCACCGAGAACCTGTCGAATGGAGGACGGCATGCTGACGCGCACCCCCCGTATCTTCCTGGCCCTGCTGCTCGTCGCGTCGGGGTCGTCGTTCGCACTCGCCCAATCGGGCGCGCCGGCCCAGTCGGATGCCGCGGGCGACGCGCACGTCCTGGTGCCCGCCCCGCTGCACCACGCGGGGGTGGTCGAGCGGGCGCGCGGGCTGGTGCGGGCGGACATCGCCCGACGCGGCTATCCCGGCATCGCGATCGCGGTAGCGGTCGGCGGCGAGACGGTCTGGTCCGAGGGCTTCGGGTACGCCGACCTCGAGCACCGGGTGCCGATGTCGCCGGCGGTCAAGTTCCGCGTCGGCAGCATCTCGAAGTCGATGACCGCCGCGGCCGTCGCCACCCTGGTCGCGGCGGGCCGGCTCGACCTCGACGCAGCCGTGCAGCGCTACGTCCCGTCGTTCCCGGAGAAGGCGCATCCCATCACGACGCGGCAGCTTGGCGGCCACCTGGCCGGGATCCGGCACTACCAGGGTGACGAGAACCTCATCCGCGACCCGTACCCGACCGTGCTCGACGGCCTCGGCATCTTCGCGGACGATCCCCTGCTGCACGAGCCGGGCACCGCTTTCGCCTACACGAGCCACGGCTTCAACCTGATCAGCGCCGTCGTGGCGGGCGCGGCGGGACGGCCCTTCCTCGACTACATGCGCGAGGCGGTCTTCCGCCCGCTCGGGATGCGGGACACCGTCGCCGACTTCGTGACGCCGATCATTCCCGGCCGCACGAGCTACTACATCCGCGACGCAGCCGGCCGCGTGGTGAACGCGCCCTTCGTGAACAACAGCTACAAGTGGGCCGGCGGCGGCTTTCTCTCGACCACCGAGGACGTCGTGCGCTTCGCCGACGCCCACCTCGGCGATGCGTTCCTCCCGGAGTCGGCGCGCAAGCTCCTCTTCACCGAGCAACGGACCCGCGACGGAGAAGCGGTCGGCTACGGGCTCGGCTGGTTCATCGGGGAGGACGGCGACGGCCGCCGCCTGCTCTTCCACTCCGGCGGCTCGGTCGGCGGGACGTCGTTGATGGTGATGCAGCCCGAAACGCGCGTGGTCGTGGTCGGCCTGATCAACCTGAGCGGGGCGAACAACGTCGTCGTGCGGCAGGTGCTGGATCTGTTCGTCGATGCGGCGGCCGCGGCGTCAGGGACACAGTAAGGCGAGCGCCGCGCGACGGGCGCGTGGGGAGTCTGCGCGGGCGCGAGGCCGCCGCATCGTGGGTTGGCGGCGCAGCCCCTGCCCGGGGTGGCTGGCTCCGTCCACGCGGCACGGCAGACGAACGTTGCGGATTGCCCGGCAGGCTCCTAGAATGGGGCTCTCGGAAGGCCAGAGTCAGGGTAGGAGTCTGCGCCCGAACACGGCGCGGACACCTGGAGGGTCGGTTGGGGCGCCTGCGCCGCGAGCGCGGCAGCGGAGCCGTCAGGCGACGCCCGGCGCCAGGAGGCAGAGATGAGGACGACGCGTAACCGGTGTCGGGCGTTCGGTTGGCAGGCGTTGCTCGGCGCGGCGGTCGTGGCGGTCGTCGGACTTCCGCCGGCGGTCTCCGCCCAGGAGGCGGCCACGGACGAGGTGACGTTCACCCGCGACATCGCGCCCATCCTCCAGCGGAGCTGCCAGAAGTGCCATCGGCCGAACTCGCTGGCCCCGATGTCGCTGATCGACTACGAGGAGGTCCGGCCCTGGGCCCGCTCGATGAAGTTCCGCACCGGGCTCCGCGACAAGCCGGGCGTCATGCCCCCCTGGTACATCGAGAAGGACATCGGCATCCAGCGCTTCAAGGACGATCCGTCTCTGAGCGACGAGGAGGTCGACAAGATCGCCCGCTGGGCCGACGCCGGCGCGCCGCGCGGCGATCCGGCGGACCTGCCGCCGCCGGTGGCGTTCATCGACGTCGACGAGTGGGAGATCGGCCAGCCGGACCTGATCGTGACCTCCCCGAGCGTCGAGGTCGAGCCCGACGCGCCCGACTGGTGGGGATCGATCGGCGAGGTGCCGACCGGCCTGACCGAGGACCGCTACGTTGCCGCCCTCGAGTACAAGGAAATCACCGAGCTCAGCGAGGGGACGCCCCGCGCCACGGTCGGCGGGCTGTACGTGATTCACCACGCCACGCTCGGCGTCACCGATCCGAACCCCGATCCGAACGACGTCGATCCGCTGCGGGCGCAGCGGCGCTGGCCGACCCACGAGGTGGGGCGGAACGCCGACGTCTTCGACCCGCAGGCGGGCAAGCTGATGAAGGCGGACTCGAAGCTGCAGTTCCACTCGATGCACCTGCACGCGAACGGCGCCCGCACGCGGGCGCATCTGCGGGTCGGCTTCAAGTTCCATCCGCGGGGCTACGAGCCGACGCGCAAGTGGGTGCGCATGTCGTTCGGGAACGGCGTCGACATCGACATCGAGGCGATGGACCCCGACCAGCAGGCCGAGGCCTACTTCACGCTGCCGGAGAACGCGCTGATCACGATCTTCGAGCCGCACATGCACGCGCCGGGCGTGCGGATGTGCCTGGACGCCATCTGGGGCCACACGGTCCAGACGCTCAACTGCGCCGGCTACGACCACAGTTGGGTGCGCGTCTACAACTACGAGGACGACGCGGCGCCGCTGCTGCCGAAGGGCACGATCCTGCGGATGACCGGCTACTTCAACAACTCGCCGTCGAACCCCAACGTGCCCGATCCGCGCAACTGGTCGGGCGGCGGTCACCGCTCCGTC
The DNA here is from genome assembly GCA_026708265.1 of Acidobacteriota bacterium. Lineage (GTDB taxonomy): Bacteria > Acidobacteriota > Vicinamibacteria > Vicinamibacterales > UBA8438 > JAGWAJ01. Next base: position 5,481 of record JAPOVI010000015.1, on the reverse strand, counting down.
GACCAGATGTTCATCAACCTGATGCGCGGCGTGTACATGACGGACGAGGAGTTCGAGGCCGAGGTCGCCAAACGGCGCGAGGCGCTCGATCTCGCGGACGGCGAGATCGCCGTCGGCTGCCCGCTCTGCAGCGCCACCGACTTCCCGGTCGCGGCCGGAGGCCAGCAGTGAGAGCGCTCGGCGCCGCCCTGGTCGTCGCGACCCTGGTCGGGCTGGCCGCGGAACCCGCGGCCGGCCAGGCCGGGCGGCGCTACTACGACACCGGCCAGGAGGTGGTGCCGGCGTACGAAGGCTGGGAGCAGAACGACGACGGCTCGTTCAATCTCGTCTTCGGCACCATGAACCGGAACTGGAAGGAGGAGCTCCACCTCCCGATCGGTCCCGACAACCGCATCGAGCCGGGCGGCCCCGACCAGGGGCAGCCCACCTGGTTCCTGCCGCGCCGGAACCGGTTCCTGTTCCGCATCCACGTGCCGGCGGACTTCGGCGACAAGGAGCTCGTCTGGACGCTCACCAGCCATGGCGAGACCAAGCGGGCCTACGGAACGCTGAAGCCCGACTACTACATGGACAACAACGTCCGCGTCGCGAACAACGGGGGCGGAGTCTTCGGCGAGATCGCCGCGAACGAGCCCCCCACGCTCTCGGTGCGGGGCGAGTCCGTCCGGACGGTGACGGCGAACGAGCCGGTGGCGCTCGTCGCGACGGCGCACGACGAGGACGGGTTGCCGCCCCCGCGGCCGATGCGTCCTCTCGATCCGGCGCGGCCGACCAGCACCGCCCCGGTCGCCGCGACCGGGTTGCGCCTCTCCTGGTTCGTCTACCGCGGCCACGCGCCGGTGACGTTCGACCCGGTGCAGATCAAGGTCTGGGAGGACACGCGCGCGAACTCCAACTCCCCGTGGGGCGCCGGCTGGAAGACGCCGGAGCCGCCGGTCGACAACACGTGGGTGGCGCAGGCCACCTTCAGCCAGCCCGGCACCTACGTGCTGCGCTGCATCGCGCACGACGGCGGGCTCACCACCCACGAGGACATCACGTTCATCGTGACGGAGTGAGCGCGTCGGAACCGAACGGGTCGGGCAGCAGGTCGCCGAGCGCGTAGTGCTCGTTGATCCGCAGGCCCGGCCCGCCTGCTTCGTACAGCACCTGCCGGCAGCGGCCGCACGGCTTCCCGGGCTGCAGATCCTCCACGTCCCGCCCCGCCACGACGGCGACCGCCACGAGCCGGCCGCCGCCGCTCGAGTGCAGCGCCGACACCAGCGAGCACTCGGCGCACAGCGCGAGCCCGTAGGAGGCGTTCTCCACGTTGCAGCCCTCGACCACGCGCCCGTCGTCCACGAGCCCGGCCGCGCCGACGTGATACCCGGAGTAGGGCGCGTAGGCGTGACGGGCCACGGCTCGGGCGCGGCGGAAGAGGTGATCCCAGTCGGTTGGCGCGTCGGTCATTCCTGCCGTCTCCGGGATCGCATCTCAGGGCGCCGCGAACCAGGCGTTCGGCGCGCCGGCCGGGGCGTTGCCGGCGACGTGGTCCGCCATGCGCCGGACCAGCTCCGCGTTCGTGAACGGCGACCAGCCGTGTCCCTTCAGGGGACGGCCGTGGACCACCTCGCCACCGTAGTGGGGGTCGCTCGTGCCCTCCAGGAGCTCCTCCAGCAGGTAGACCGCGTAGGAGAGGTAGAACTGGTCCATCTCCGGGTTGTAGATGCGGATCTTCCCGACCAGGTCCGGCCCGACCCGAGACCAGTTCTCGGCCAGGTGATGCCGCAGGTCGTACCCGTTGTCGCGCATGTAGAACGCGACCTCGCGGTCGATCGCGCCCGTCTCCAGGTCCCACAGCCGCCGCGGATAGCCGTCTGTGCCCACCGGGCCCCAGGCCGCATTCCAGGCGTCGAGCTGGCCCGCCGACCGCCCGCGCGAGCCCTGCGCGCGCTCGAGCCGGCTCAACTGGCGCACGCTCCCCACCGGCTGCCCCTCGGTGGTGCGCTGGAACATCCGCTCCGGCGCGCCGGGCACGGCGTTCGGAACCAGGAACGCGTTGGCGTCCGCGTAGATGTCGACGAGCTGGTAGCGGCGGAAATCGACCGAATCGGGATAGAAGGTCCACGTGCCGCCGTAGAAGGTCGGGTAGTGGACCTGCCACGCCAGCGACATCCAGCCGCCCGTCGAGCCGCCCGTGAGCACGCGGGCGTAGGGCTCTCCGATCATCCGGAAGGTCCGTTCGAGGTACGGGATGAGCTCCTGGTGGATCGCGTCGCCGTAGGGCCCGTTGTTCGCCGAGTTCAGCCCGTAGGAGTCGTCGAAGAAGGGCGTCGGATGCTGGAGCCTCACCGCGATCACGCGCGGGAAGTCGTCACCGGTCCACGCCCGCTGGAAGTCGTAGCCGGATTCCCGCATCCCGCCCGCCGCGTCCCACAACCAGTCGAAGAGGCCCGGCTCGTCCGACGGCGGCTCGGTGGTGAAGCCGAAGGCGGGCTCCAGCGTGAAGTGGTCGGCCTCGATGACCATCGGGTAGCGCAGATCGGGCCGGTCGTCGTAGCCGCGCGGCAGCAGGACGACGGCGCCCAGGTGCATGGGATGGCCCCACCACTCGCTCAGGATGCGGCTGCGGATCTTCACGCGCCGGACCCACTCCGTGTCCGGCGGGATCTCGACCGGCGGCAGGACGTCGCCGAGCGTCAGGCGGATCGGCGCGCGCGAGGCGGGGTCCACGCGCACGCGCCTCGGCTCGCTGACGAGGTTGCCCGGCGAGAACGCCCAGCGCTGGCCCTCCCATTGATCCTGGGGAGCCCGGATGACGTGCCCGTCCCGGCGGCGGTACTCCGTGTAGACGTGGACCAGGGCCTGCACCCAGTAGTCGCCCGGCGGGAGCTCCCCGAGTCGCGCGTAGGGATAGCCGACCGCTTCCCGGTCGACGAGCATGGCCTCGCCCGGGGCGACGCCGGTCACGTCGACCGCGAAGAAGGGCACGCGGCCGTCGCGCTGCCGCGCCGAGTTGTAGGCGGCGATCCGAGGCTCGGGCTCCGGGGTGGGGCTGAAGGCCAGGAAGAGCCGCCCCGTCAGCGGGCCGTCGTGCAGGCCGGACGGGTGGCGGACCTCGAAGCGCGGTCCGGCGCGCGCTCCGTCCTGCGCCGCCGCGTCGCGCGGCGCCTCGACGGCGACGGTCACAGCCAGGAGCGCGGCCGGTGCGAGCCGTCGCGCGAACCGCAGGAGTGCTCCCATCGGACCGCCTCCCGTAGACGGGGCGCCATCGTCCTTCGGCTTGCTCTCCGCCGGTCAGTGCCCCTCGACCGTTGCCCGGTAGGATCTACCAATGCCCAACGCCAGCGCCGTCACCAAGTTTACGTGGAACGACATGCCGAGGGAGCGGGTCACCAACCGCATCGATCGCCGCATCGTGAGCGGCGAGAGCACCATGGTGGCCCACGTCTACCTGCAGCAGGGAGCGATCGTTCCGGAGCACTCGCACCACAACGAGCAGATCACCTACGTGCTGAAGGGGAAGCTCCGCTTCTGGGTGGGGGACGACCTCGCCGAGGTGGTGGACGTCGGCGAGGGGGAGGTGCTGCACCTGCCGTCCAACGTGCCCCACAAGGCCGAGGCGCTCGAGGAGACGCTCGACGTCGACATCTTCAGCCCGCCCCGCCAGGACTGGCTGGACCATACCGACGACTACTTCCGGGACCAGTAGAGCGCTTCCCGGTCGCGCACGAGCACGACCTCGGGCGCCGCGGTGACGCGACCGGCCGGGTGGTGACGGCCGCCGCGCGAGCGACGCGACCGACGCATACCGTCCACGAATCATGGCCCGACTGACCGACTACCGTGTGCTCACGTTCGACTGCTACGGCACCCTGATCGACTGGGAGACCGGCATCTGGGACGCGCTGCAGCCGCTGATCATGCGAAACCCGGCCGCCGAAGTCACCCGCGACGCGGCGCTGCTTGCGTTCGGCCAGTGCGAGAGCCTTCAAGAGCAGGAGACGCCTGATCTGCTCTATCCCGACCTGTTGGCCCGTGTGCATCGACGCATCGCCGACCGCCTGGGCCTGCGAACGGACCCGGAACTCGACGGGACCTTCGGCGCCTCCGTGCCGGACTGGCCGGCGTTCGCCGATACGGCCGACGCGCTACGCGTCCTCAAACGGCACTTCCGGCTCGTCATTCTCTCGAACGTCCACCGGGCCGGCATCGCCGGGTCGAACCGCAAGCTCGGAGTCGAGTTCGACGCGATCTACACCGCCGAGGACATCGGCTCGTACAAGCCGGCCGACCGGAACTTCGAGTACCTGCTACAGCACCTCAAGTCCGACTTCGGGCTAGACCGGTCCGATATCCTGCACACCGCTCAGAGCCTGCACCACGACCATGTGCCAGCGAACCGGTTCGGGCTCGCCAATGCCTGGATCGACCGCCAACGGCTCTCGGAGGGCGGAAGCTGGGGCGCTACCGAGCGCGTGGAGACGGTGCCAACGACCGACTTCGTGTTCTTCTCGATGGGCGAGATGGCAGCAGCCGTAGAGGCGTGCGCGACCACCGGGGCCTAGGAGCTTGCGCCGCCCCTCAACCGTCCTCCTCCACCGTCAGCCGGTACTTCGCCGCGGCCAGAAACTTCGCCTCCTGGCGCAGGTCGGCGCGGGTCAGCGGCGACGTCTCGAGCCACGCCCTGGGCAGCACCAGCTTCAGGTCGCGGCCATCAACTTCGAGTTTGACCGCTAGTGGTTCGTCCCGCCGGCTCCGGTGAAGCACCGCCGCGAGCCGCAGCAGGACGGCGCCGCGCCGCGCCGGTTGCCGCCACCCCGAGGGCAGGCGATCGAAGATCTGGCGCGGGAACTTGCGGCGGTGGCTGCGCACGAGGGAAGCCAGCAGCAGATGCTCCTGGAGTGAAAACCCGTGCATCTCGGCGTTCTCGACGATGTAGGCGCCGTGCTTGTGGAAACCGGCGTGGTTGATGTCCAGACCGACCTCGTGCAACTGGGCGCCCCAGGAGAGCATGAGCCACGGAAGCTCTCCAGTGAGGTTCCACGGTTCCGCGCACTGCTCCAGGAGCTGCAGCGCGGTTTCCCGAACTCTCTCCGCCTGCTCCGGCTGCACGTGGTACCGCCGGGCCATCGATTCGACCGCCGCGTGCCGCGTGTCCTCGTGGTGTAACCGGCCGAGCAGGTCGTACAAGGCTCCTTCGCGCAGGGCGCCGCCCGCGACCCGCATTCGTTCGATGCGCAGCGCCTTGAACACCGCGAGCAGCACCGCGACGCCGCCAGCGAACACCGGCGCTCTTCCCTCGCTCAGCCCCTTGATGCCGCCGCGCGTCGTGCTGCCGCGTTCGATCAGCAGTTCGCGAAGCCGGAGCAGAGCCTGCAGCGTGATGCCCTCCTCGCACCAGCCCGCCTCCTGCACGACCTCCGCCACCGAACGAACCGTCCCCGACGAACCCACCGCGACCCGCCAGCCGGCGCCGCTCCGGAAACGGCGCTCGACCGG
>JAPOVI010000132.1 GCA_026708265.1 Acidobacteriota bacterium | reverse complement strand
CCGGAGCGGCTGCCGCTGCCCGCCGCGGAGGCCCTCGCCGTGCACGCGTGGCGTCGGCGGGCGGGCGTCGATGCCGACGTCGTGCTCGACGAGGCGGAGGCCGTGCACCTCGGCGGCGCCGTCGGGCCGGGGGTCCGGGGCGTCGTGGTTCCGGCCCGGCGCGGCGGCGAGGAGCGCGCGCTCTTTCCGGCGGAGGTGGTCGGGGTCGCGGCGGCGCGCGGGGACGCCGGCCTGAGGTCGGTCGATCAGGCCGTCGTCGGCCTGGGCGTGCGCGTGGCGGTCCATCCGTCGCCCGCGGCCGCCTACCGGCTCTCGGAGGACCTTGTCGCGGTCCCCGAGGACCGGTCGGAGCCCGCGGCCTATGCGTCGGCGGTGGCGCTCGCCCTGGCCGCCGCGACGGGGCATCCGTCGCGCGAGGGCCGCCGGGATGCCGGCGCTGCGCGCGGGTCGCTGGGCTGGGTCCGCGAGCAGCTCCGCTGCGATCTCGCGGCCGCGAGGATCGCCGGCGTCCTTGGGCTTCCCTACGAGCCGCCGCAGGAGCCGGCGCTTCCGGCGGAGGCGCGCCAGGTGTTCGCGCGGCACGGCGCGGACCTCTGCCGGGACGCGGACCGCATGTCGTCGATGGTGCTCGCCCGCGGCCGGGGGGTCGAGCTGGAGGGCGGCTATCGCTCGACCTGGCCCGCGGTGGGCGTCGACCCCGAGCCGCCGGTGGTCCCGGTGGTGCCGGTGGCGCCGTTGCCGCCGGCCGCACCGGAACCGTCGCGTTAGCCGTCCTCGCGAAGCCGGGCATCGCGCCCCGAACCGCGAGAGCGTCGTCGTCGGTCCCGCCCGGGCGCGGGACCTCGGTCGTGACCCCAAGCGGGAGTCGTGAGGAAGGAGATTCGACATGGCCGTAGGCAGTACCCAGCAGTTCCGCGAGCAGCGGCAGGAGAGGTCGGAGGCGCGCCTCGCGGACGCGCTGCAGCAGATTCCCGACGACATCGCGGCCGGGCAGTCGTACCACCAGGTCGCGTCCCTCGACAGCGGTCCCATCCGGACGCGCAGCTCGAAGGCGCCGGTGAGCGAAGGCCCACTGTGGAACAACGACGGCAATGCCTTCGGCCCGAAGGTCGCCACCATCCTCCACTCACAGATGCTGGCGCGGGGCATGTCCGGCGCCGAGCTGGTGCACCCGAAGGAGCTGAGCGCGATGGGGCACCACAAGCTCGAGGACAAGCGCATGGACGCGCCGCTGGTGGCGGTCCATGCGGGCTCGCTGGGCCTGGCCACCGAGCCCGGGGTGGTGTCCGGCGTCGTCGTTCGGCCGTCGTCCTCCTACGACCTCCTGCACGTCGCTTCCCAGACGAGCCTGAGGCCGATCCCCAAGCGGCTCATGGACGGGCGCAACGCGGAGGAGCGCGCCGTGATCGGCAGCACCGTCGAGACGCTGGTGGCGCGGTCCGGCGTGCAGCTCAAGACGCACGCGGGCGAGCGGATCGCGATCACGATGGGATCGAGCGGCCCGCAGGTCGCGCATCCGTCGCGGGAGCGCTTCGGCAACCTGGCGGAGTACGCGACGTCGGTGATGCGCGCCGTGTCGACGGCCGCCGCGCGGTCTCCGGAGCTCAGCCGGCGCGTCCAGGACGAGGAGCTGGGGCGCCGCGCGGTCGCCTCCACGCGCCGCCGGGAGCGCCGGCAGATTCCGGCCGGCGGCACGCGCTACGCCGAGGTGCAGGCCGAGGCGGCGGCGCAGGTGGCGAACCGGGGGGTCAAGGCCATCGCCGCCAGGGAGAACGTGTATCTGGCGACCGATCAGCCGCGGGACGAGGCGCACTTCGACGCGGAGACGCGCACGCTGCATCCGGCGAGGAAGCCGGCCCGGGAGCGCGGCAGGCCGGACTCGCGGGCCCAGCAGTTCAGCGCGCGGACGCTGACGGCCCCCCCCGCCCCGGTCCGGACCCCGGCCGAGCGCAAGGCGGCCGAGGCCGGCCGCGCGGTGGAGGTGGCACGGCTCGCCGGGGTCCAGGTGCCGGGGCTCAATCCGGCGCCGGACGGCCTCACCGCGACGCAGGAGAAGGCGCGGACGGCGATGGTCGGCGATCTCGCCGCGCGCACGACCCTCGAGCGCCTGGGCATCGAGTACTCCCCGGCGCCGCCGAGCGAGCAGGCGCGGAAGGACCAGGCGGCGTACGCGCGGACGCCCGGCGCGCTGGACCAGACGTGGCGGGAGGCGGCGTCGGTGCGGGCGCACCTGGTCTCGCAGGACTGGGAACACGAGCGGACGCCGGAGATGCTCGAGCACTCGGCCGCCTCGACCTTCAAGTCGCCGGTGCGCGCCCGCGGCGCGAAGGCGCAGGAGCGCGGCGGCCCGGAGCAGCCGGCGCCGGACGGCCCGCAGACGGGGCCGGAGGCCGGGGCGCCGGCCGGCGGCGACAAGGCGGGGGAGCCGGCCCGGTAGCCGGCCGCTCGTTGAGGATTGGGGGCGGGCCGCCGCGGCGGCAGCCCTG
>JAPOVI010000399.1 GCA_026708265.1 Acidobacteriota bacterium | reverse complement strand
CGACTGGCGCAGACGCCACAAGGATTTCGGCGCCAGGTGCTGGCCGCGGCCGTCGCGTTGGGGCAGGCCGGCGCCGACGCCACGGACGAGGCGGCGCTGGCGGAGCGCGCGGGACACCCCGTCCGGATCGTTGCCGGCGAGCCCGGCAACATCAAGATCACGACCCCGGAGGATCTGACGCGGGCCGAGGCGCGCGCGCGCGCCGCCGCGGTACCTCGCGTGGGGCTCGGCTACGACAACCACCGACTGGCCGAGGGGCGGGCGATGGTGCTCGGCGGGGTGGTCATCCCGCACCCCCGGGGTCTCGTCGGGCACTCCGATGCCGATGCCGTGTGTCACGCCGTCACGGACGCGCTGCTCGGCGCCGCGGCCGCCGGCGACATCGGGCAGCACTTCCCGGACACGGATCCGCGCTGGCGAGGCGCGTCCAGCGTCGAGCTGCTCGCCCGCGTTGCCGCGCTGGTGCGCGACCGCGGCCTCACGGTCGGCAACGTAGACGTGGTGGTGGTCGCGGAGCGGCCGAAGCTGGCCCCGCACGTGGCTGCGATGCGGTCCGCCCTGGCGGCGGCCCTCGACGTCGACGTCGGCCGGGTCAGCGTCAAGGCGAAGACCGCCGAGGGGCTCGACGCAGTCGGCCGCGGAGAAGGGATCGCGGTGCACGCCATCGCTCTGCTGGTGGACCGAGAGTGATGAGGGTCTTCGGGATGAACCCGACGCTCGAGGCGCTGCGCGCCGGCCAGGTCACGGAGATCCGCCTGCGTGAGGGCCGTCTTCGCGGGACCGAGGAGCTGCTCGCCCTGGCGGAGCGGCACGGCGTCCGGGTGCGGCGGGTCGCTCGGCGAGAGATCGATCGTCTGTCGGGGCACGGCGCGCACCAGGGTGTGGTCGCCACCGTGCGCCGTCCGGTCGACTACGAGGTGACCGATCTGCTGGGCGGCTCGGCGCCGCCGCTCATCGTGGTCCTCGACGGCGTGGAGGACCCCCGCAACCTTGGCGCGGTGGCGCGGACCGCCGCCGCGGCGGGAGCGAACGGCATCGTCGTGCAGACGCGCCGGTCGGCCGCGACCACGGGGGCCGCCGTCAAGGCCTCCGCCGGCATGATCGCACACGTTCGACTGGCTCCCGTCGTCAACCTCAGCCGCGCGCTCGATGCGCTCAAGGCGGCCGGGGTCTGGGTTGTCGGCCTCGATGCGGGGGCGCGCCGCTCGCTCTACGATCTCGACCTGCGGGAGCCGACGGCCCTGGTCGTCGGTGCGGAGGGGCGGGGCTTGCGCCGGCTCGTCCGGGAGCGGTGCGACTGGCATGCCGCCCTGCCGATGCGCGCGGAGGCGGCCAGCCTGAACGTGTCCGTGGCCGCAGGCATCGCCCTGTTCGAGGCAGTGCGCCAGCGCGGCGGGCCGGCCCGCCCGCCGCGGCCGACGGCAGACGACCGCCCGAAGGCGACCGGCGGAAAGTGAATTGCAGCACCCCCAGGCGCTGTGCTAGGATACCCAATTGGTCCGGCTGGCGTAGCTCAGCCCGGTAGAGCAGCTGATTTGTAATCAGCCGGTCGGGGGTTCGAATCCCTTCGCCAGCTCCACTACGAGGCGGAGCGTCCGAACCGACGAGCGTGGAGGGGGACGTCGGAACGGATGTTGGACGAAACACGCGATTTCCCAAGCCAGGAATGCGGGGGAGCGTTATCTGTCGAGCCGGCCGGGGCGCTGCCGGCCGGGCTGTCGTACGGAATCGGCGAGGTTGCGGAGCGGTCAAACGCAACAGACTGTAAATCTGTCGCCCTAGCGGCTTCGGAGGTTCGAATCCTCCCCTCGCCACCATCCGTAGCCCGCGCGAGCGCGCCGGGCCGCGGGGACGGCGCCAGGAGAGCCGCGGGGACGGAAGCGGTCGCGGTCGTGCGGCCCTGCCGGCTCCGGCGAGAGACGGCGCGCCGCGGCACAGTGCGGGCGGACCCGACGGGAAGCGGGAGTAACTCAGTGGTAGAGTCACAGCCTTCCAAGCTGTTGGTCGCGGGTTCGATCCCCGTCTCCCGCTCCAGTATCCGCGCGGCGGGACGGAACGGCCGGCGCGACCCCGAGGCTCGGCCGTCCGCCGGCGCACCGGTGCCCGCCCTTGCGGGGACGAGCCGATGTAGCTCAGTGGTAGAGCGCGTCCTTGGTAAGGACGAGGTCACCGGTTCAAGCCCGGTCATCGGCTCCAGCCTCCGTCCGCGACGCCGCGGGGCGGGCGGAGGCGCCCGGCCGTCGCGCCCGCGGTAGGGCGGCGGCGGAGCGACGGATCCGGGTGCGGGATGCGAGGCGGTCGGCGGCGCCGGCCATGTGGATTCCCTCCCGGCAGATTGACGAGCGACGTGTGACGCCGTCGCCCGGCCGGAGCCGGACGGCGAACTCGGGAACGACGATCCGCGCGGGTCGACTTCATCCGGAGCGAGCGCAGAGATGGCGAAGGAGCGATTCGATCGGTCGAAGCCGCACGTGAACATCGGGACGATCG
>JAPOVI010000279.1 GCA_026708265.1 Acidobacteriota bacterium | reverse complement strand
CGATCGACTTCAAGGGCAACCCCCACTCGTCGATCGTCGACGCGTCGTACACGAAGGTGATGGAAGGCGACTTCATCAAGGTGCTGTCCTGGTACGACAACGAGTGGGGCTACTCGTCCCGCTGCGTCGACCTGGTGAAGCTGATTGCCGAGAAGACCGCCCAGGGGGCTGCGTCATAGAATGCCGGACCGCGTGGCCAAGCGCTCCATTCGCGATCTCGATCTGGCCGGCCGGCGCGTGTTCGTGCGCGTCGACTTCAACGTGCCGCTGGCGGACGGCGCGGTGGCCGATGACACCCGCGTGCGGGCGGCGCTGCCGACGCTGCGGCACGCCCTCGATGCGGGCGCGTCGCTCGTGCTGGCGTCGCACCTCGGCCGCCCGAAGGGCAAGCCGAGACCCGAGCTGAGCCTCTGCCCGGTGGCAGAGCGGCTGTCGGAGCTGCTTGGCCGGCCCGTGCGCTTCGCCCCGGACTGCGTGGGCGAGCCGGCGCGGCAGGCGATCGCCGAGGCCGGACCGGGCGGAATCACCCTGCTCGAGAACCTCCGCTTCCACCCGCAGGAGGAAGCGAACGACCCGGAGTTCGCGGGCGCGCTGGCGGCGCTGGCGGACGTCTACGGCAACGACGCGTGCGGCTCGGCCCACCGCGCTCACGCCCCGACCGCCGGCATCGTCGCCCACGTCGCCGAGGCGGCGGCCGGCCTGCTCCTGGACCGCGAGCTGGAGCATCTCGGCGCCCTGCTGGCCTCCCCCGCGAGGCCGTTCGTCGCCGTTCTCGGCGGCGCGAAGGTGTCCGGCAAGCTGGAGGTCATCGAGAACCTGCTGCCGCGAGTCGATGTGCTGCTCGTCGGCGGCGCGATGGCCTACACGTTCTTCCGGGCGCGCGGGCTGCCGGTGGGCCGCTCGCTGGTCGAGGCCGATCTGGTCGAGGCCACGCGCGCGATCGAGCGCGGCGCGCGCGAGCGGGGCGTGCGGCTGGAGTTGCCGGCCGACCACGTGGTCGCCACCGGGCTCGAGGCCGGCGCCGCGCACGAGTGCCTGGCGGTCGATGACCCGGCGATCGGCGAGCGGCTGGGCGTCGACATCGGACCCGAGACCGGTAAGGCCTACGCGGAGGTCATCCGATCGGCCCGGACGGTGGTCTGGAACGGACCCATGGGCGTATTCGAGCTGGACGCTTTCAGCCAGGGGACGCTGACCGTAGCGCGGGCGGTGGCCGCCTCGGAGGGCACGACCGTCGTCGGCGGGGGCGATTCGGTCGCCGCTGTCGCCAAGGCGGGGGTCGGCGCGCGGGTGACGCACATCTCCACCGGCGGCGGGGCGTCACTGGAATTCCTGGGAGGCCGCACGCTGCCGGGCGTCGCGGCGCTCCCGGATCGGTAGACCGATGGGAGACACGATGCGTACGCCCGTGCTGGCCGCCAACTGGAAGATGCACAAGACGGTCGCCGAGGCGACCGCGTTCACCACGGCGTTCCTGCCCCTGGTGGCCGACGTCGACGACGCCGCGATCGTGCTCGCCCCGCCGTTCACGGCGCTGGCGGCGGTCGCCGGCGCGTGCCGCGGCAGCCGCGTCGCGACGGCGGCCCAGAACGTCCACTGGGAGCCGCGGGGCGCGTTCACCGGCGAGGTGAGCCTGGACATGGTGCGGGATGCCGGCGCGAGCCATGTCATCATCGGCCACTCCGAGCGGCGCCACCTGTTCGGCGAGGACGACGGGGCGGTCAACCGCAAGACGCGGGCGGTGCTTGCGGACGGCCTGACCCCCATCGTCTGCATCGGCGAGACGCTGGCCGAGCGGGAGGCCGACGAGACGGCGGCCGTGCTCGACCGGCAGATCGACGGCGGCCTCGCCGGCCTGACCCCGGACGAGGTCGGGTCGATCATCATCGCCTACGAGCCGGTCTGGGCCATCGGCACCGGCCGCACGGCCACTCCCGATCAGGCGCAGGAGGCCCACGCGCACGTTCGCCGCCGCGTCGCCGCGCTGGCCGGTCGAGCCGCCGCGGACCGCTGCCGCCTGTTGTACGGGGGCAGCGTCAAGCCGGCGAACGCCGGCGACCTGTCGGCGCAGCCGGACGTCGACGGGGCGCTCGTCGGCGGCGCGAGCCTCGACCCGCAGAGCTTCGCCGAGATCGTGGCGAGCGGCCGGCCCCGCTAGTCACTCCGGCCGGCACCCGGCAGACGCCACTTGGAGTATGATCGGGGACTGTGCTGACGATGATTCTCTCCGGCGTCTACGTGCTTGCGTGCCTGCTGCTCATAGTCGTCGTGCTGCTGCAGCAGGGCAAGGGCGGCGATATCGCCGCCGCGTTCGGGGGCGGGGGCACCCAGGCCGCGTTCGGCGCGCGCGCCGGCGCCTCGCTCCTGACTCGCGTGACGACGGTGCTCGGGACGCTGTTCATGGCCGGCGCCCTGCTCCTGGCCATCATCGGCCAACGGGGACCGGCGTCCGTGCTCGGCGGCCGGCGTCGCCTCGGGCGCATCGAGGCCGCC
>JAPOVI010000145.1 GCA_026708265.1 Acidobacteriota bacterium | reverse complement strand
AGCGTTGACGTGGCCGGTCTCCTTGAAACGCCGGTCCAGCGCCGACTGCATCAGCTCCCAGATGGCGTAGCCGTACGGCCGGATCACCATGCTGCCCTTCACCGGAGAGTAGTCGGCCAGCTCGGTGCGCCGAATCACATCGGTGTACCAGCGCGAGAAGTCCTCCGACTGCGGGGTGATCTCGGTGACGTAAACCTGCTGTTTCGACGCCATCTGCTCTTGTCCTCGTTCCGCTCTTGTCCGCCGGCCCCGACCGCTCGGCCGCCGCGGGTGGTGCTATTCTACCGGCGCGCATGCCCGCCACCGTCATCCAGGTCGCCGCAACCTCGCGCACCTATCCGGTCCACGTGGGCACCGGCCTCCTCGGGCGGCTCGCTGCGCTGCTGGACGAAGCGGGCGTCGGCGGCCAACGCGTCGCCGTCTCGAGCCCGACGGTCTGGAAGGCGCACGGCGAGACCATCGCCCGCGCCCTCGGCAAGGTGGAGCAGGTCCTCATCCCCGACGGCGAGCGATCCAAGAACGCACAGACCGTCTCGCGGATCTACGACGCCCTGATTCGCATGGCGGCCGAGCGCAGCGTCACCATCATCGCCGTCGGGGGCGGCGTGGTCGGCGACGTCGTCGGCTTTGCCGCAGCCACCTATCTGCGGGGCGTCGGGCTGGTGCATGTTCCGACCACGCTGCTCGCCCAGGTCGACAGCTCCATCGGCGGCAAGGTCGGCATCAACCATCCCCTCGGCAAGAACCTGATCGGCTCGTTCCACCAGCCGCTCGCCGTCTTCGCCGATCCGGAGGTGCTCGGCACCCTGCCCCGCCGCGAGTTCCGGGCCGGCCTCTACGAGATAGTCAAGTACGGCATGATCGCCGACCGCAGCCTGTTCGAACGCGTGGGAGAAGATCTGCGCGCCATCGTCCGGCGCGAGCAGGAGGCGCTGGCTCCGGTGATTGCCGACTCCTGCCGCATCAAGGCGCAGGTGGTGTCCGAGGACGAACGCGAGAGCGGGTTGCGGCGCATCCTGAACTTCGGACACACCGCCGGGCACGCCATCGAAGCGGTAACGAAGTACCGGCGCTTCCGCCATGGCGAGGCGGTCGCCTACGGCATGCTCGTCGTCGCCGACCTCGCGGTCCGGCGCGGCATCTTCGCCGAGGGAGAGCGGTCCGCGTTGGCCGACCTCATCGCGCGGCTGGGACCGCTGCCCTCGGTCAGCGACCTGTCCGCGCAGGCGCTCATCGAGGCGATGCGGCGCGACAAGAAGGTCCGCAAGGGGCGGCTGCACGTCGTGCTGCCGACGCGGATCGGATCCACCCGGATCGTCAACGACGTCAGCGACGACGAGTTCAGGCAGTCCCTGTGGGCCCTCGGCGCGCGCCCGTAGGCGGCAGGCGTCAGCGCACGATGCGCCAGGACACGATCCTCACCCTTGCGATCGCCGGGGGCGGCGGCGCCACGCTCTGCCGCACGAGCGTCGCCTGCACGGCCCGCGCGGCACGACGTGGACCGAACGCCGCCGCATGGGCGACGATGGCGTCGTTGGCGTCCCGCTGCCGATCGGGATCCGGATCCGTGGCGTCATCGGCAATCCAGACCGCCACCAGCCAGGGCCCGTAGCCGGCGGGCACCGGTACCCAGGCATGCAGCGGGCCGTGCGCGAACAGCCGCCATTCGAGCCCGGGGCCGCCGGCGCCGCCGGAGCGAAGCCGGGCCGTGATGGCTGGCAGGTCGACACGCGAGCCATCCGGCATCGCGGGATCGAGCGCGCCGTTCCGGAACGCCGAGCGGACGGATCCGTCCAACGCCCCGTTCCAGTCCGGGAATGAGCCCAGCTCGGCCGTCGCCAGCTCGAGTGCGGCTTCCGCCGCGTACAGCGCCTGCACCGATCGCCGGTGGTTTGCGCCCACCGCGGTCTCGATCGTCGCCAGCGGAGCCAGCGTCCCGGCCAGGGCGACGAGCAGCAGCGCCGCCATCATCGTCACGATGAGGGCGATTCCGCGCTCGGCCGAATCACGGTATCCGGAAGGAATCATCGCGTCACCAACCAGCCAGACTCCGCGGCACGACATCGAGGCTCGCGGCGACGTCCCGGATCGCCCCGCTACGTACCGGCGTCAAGGGCGGTCCGCTCGCCGGCCGCCGCCAGGCGCCATTCGTCACGCGCAGCCTCAAGTCGATCCGCACGCGCCGGATTCGAAACAGATCGACGTCGAACGGCGTTTCCCCGCCACACGACAAGTCGTCGCCGAAGAGCGCCGGATCGAGGACGTCGGTCCCGGTTGCCGGCCGCGCCGTGACGGCCGCCGCGACCAGGCACGGCGCCGTCGCCGCCGCCGGTCGCGCGGCCGGCGGCAGCGACAGTTGCGGGACGCCGAAATAGCGGACGGCGAACTCGACGACGCCGTCGACGAACGGCAGGTCGCTTCCGGCTCCATTGTGGACGCGCAACTGCTCCGCCCTGTGATCGAGGTAGAACCCGCGAACGAGCACGGGCGCAATGAACGAGCCGGCGCC
>JAPOVI010000442.1 GCA_026708265.1 Acidobacteriota bacterium | reverse complement strand
GGCGCGGACTCCTGAAGGATTGGGTTGGGCGCCGAGCGGAGCCGCAGGCGACGAACGGCGGGCGAGGAGTCGGCGCCGTCGAACGGCGCGGACTCCTGAAGGATTGGGTTGGGCGCCGAGCGGAGCCGCAGGCGACGAATGGCGGGCTAGGTCGGACCGCCGGTGGCCGGATCCGTGGCGATGGGAGCGTTGCGGCAGGGGATGTCCCTACTTCGCCCCCGACTCCGCCGCTTCCGCCTCGGCCGCCTGCCGCTCCAGGTTGCGGTAGATCTCGAGGATGTGCCGGATGTCGTGGTTGCCCTCGTGGCAGGCATACTCGTACATCGGGCCCTCGGTGGTCACCATCGGGATCTCGGCGCTCCAGGGGCGGGTCCAGGTGTTGGGATCCTCGACCGTGAACTCGTAGAGGATGCGGTCGTCGGCGACGCGCGTGAAGCGCTCCACCACCCGCATCGCCTCGGTCGCCCCCTGGAAGCGGCGCCGCTCGTTGAAGTTCGTGGTCTCGACGACCAGCGTGTCGCCGTCCCACCGGCCGCGCGAGTCGCCCGCGAAGTGGCGGACGGCCTCGGGGACGTGCGGCCTCCTGTCGAGGGGGATGATGCGCGGCGGGTTGGTGGTCAGCTCGGTGAAGACCACTACGTGGTCCGGGGTCTGGAAGATCTGGTGGATGTCGTTGTAGGCCGGCGGCACGTTCGGCGGGCCCTCGTGGCGCCAGACGATGCAGCGCTCGGGGAGCGGCCGCGTCAGGTGGCTGTCGAAGGCGCTGGGCGAGCTTCGTGCCTCGGCCTCGGCGGCCGCCCGCGCCTCCGCCTCCGGAGTCAGGGGCGGGATCCGGCCGTTCGGCGGATCCGTAATCAAGGAAGTGCGGCGGCTCGACAACCCCTTGGGCACCGACGTGCGCAGCCAGATCTCGTTGTCGTAGTGGACGTAGGTCCGGTCGCGGTTCACCTGGTAGAGCCGCCGCTCGCGGGCCTCGTAGTCCTCGATGGCCACCGCGTCGCGCGCCGAGGGGTCGACTCCCTCCGCCGTGAGCTGCGCGTTGAGCGCCGCCGTCTCCTCCTCGGTGAAGAACTCCCGGTCGGCGAGGTGCTCCGGCCGCTCCAGCGGCGTGAAGGTCTGCGTGGTCCAGTAGCCCTGGAGGTCGGGCTGGCCGTCCGGAAGGCGGGGCATCGTCCACTCCGGCGCGGCGTCCGCGGCCTCCTCCGCCTGGCCCTGCCCGAACGACGCGACGGGCGCCAACCCCACGAGCACGATGACCGCCGCCCACGCTGCAAGATTGCGATGGATCATCTTCCTCTCTCCTCGCATCGACTCCCGCCTGCGTCGTCTCCCCGTGCGGGAGCCCTGTTCACGGCCGCCGGTCGGGATCGTAGAACGGCGCGTCGCCCTGAATGGTCACGCGGTAGCCGTGCCGCGTCTCGGGATAGTAGTCCCAGATCGCGAGGTGCTGGGTGCAGCGGTTGTCCCAGAACGCGATGGACTTCGCGCGCCACTGGAAGCGGCAGTGGTACTCGGGCCGCGCGCAGTGGCGGAAGAGGAACGCCAGCAGCGCGTCGCTCTCGGCCAGCGGCAGCTCCTTGATGCGCGTGGTGAACCCCTCGTTCACGTAGAGCGCGGAACGCCCGGTGACCGGGTGGGTGCGGATCACCGGGTGCTCGGCCGACGGGTAGCTGCCGTCGCGGAGGTCGCCGGCGCCGTAGCGCCCGCGGTAGTACTGCTCCCCCTCGTGGACGGCGGTCAGCCCGCACAGCATCCGCTGCATCCTGTCCGACAGGCCCTCGTAGGCCGCGTACATGCTGGCGAAGAGCGTGTCGCCGCCCGACGACGGCACCTCGACGACGCGCAGCATGCTCGCCATCGGGGGCTCGACGTCGCACGAGACGTCGGAGTGCCACACGCTGCCGGCCACGAACTCGACCTTGTCGTCGCCGTGCACGACGAGGATCTCGGGATGCTCGGCGTCCTTGGGAGCGGCCGGATGGATGTGCAGCTCGCCGAAGCGGCGGCCGAGCGCCTTGTGCTGCTCGAACGTCAGCTCCTGGTCGCGAAAGAACAGGACCAGGTGCCGCGCCCAGGCATCCCGCAGCGCGTCCAGCGCGGCGTCGTCGAGGGGACGCGCGAGGTCGACGCCCGAGACTTCCGCGCCGATGGCCGGCGTCAGGGGCTCGATCCGCAGCACGGTGGCGGCGACCGACGGAGCGGGGTTCGACACGGGCACGCCTGAGTATAGTCGGTCGCGCCCGGGCGCCGCGACGGCTATGCTCCGCGGTCGAGGACCGGCCGCCGTACCGCCATCCGGCTGCTCGGGGCGGCGCTCTGCTCCGCCGCCGCCGGCGCGCCGGGCCGTCGGTCGGGACGGCTCGCGGCCGAGGGGCGGCCGGCGGCGGCCCCGCCCGGCCAATCCCCGCCGGAGACGGCGGTTTGCGGCTGCTCGTGGCGAGCGCCGGCTCGAGCCACTTCGACGCCGCGACCGCCGAACGCCGCTGACGCCGGCGAGCGGCCCCGATGTC
>JAPOVI010000039.1 GCA_026708265.1 Acidobacteriota bacterium | reverse complement strand
GGCGGAGCGTCTCGATGGCGGTGGCGGGGAGCTTGGAGAGGTTGGCGAGGGTGCGTTTCTTGACGCGGCCGTCTTTGCGGTAGGACTCGCGGAGGAGGATGGCGGGCGGAGAGGAGCGATTGGGCACGCTCTCGATATACATGGTTACTCATAATACCCGACTACCTCAGTATATGAAAGGCATACCCGGACGACCAAGAACCATAATACATGGCTACAAACCGGGCCAAACACCACGCCAAGAATCCGATAAGCGCATTAGATTCAGTCAATTACGGGAAATCGGCTACTGAAACTTCCGTCTAGCGCGACACGGCGCTCCGCCGCACGCCGTTCTCACCCGCCTGTTCCGGTTCTGATCGTTCTGCCAGGTCGCGTCGGTGCCGCGAGTGAGGTCACTTGGCGTATGATGTGGTTACATGAGGGCGCATCAAGGGGAGCACCGTGTGGGAGAGCGCCAAGTTGGCATTCGCGAGTTGAAGTCTCGCCTCAGCGAGTACCTGCGCGATGTCAAGGCGGGGGCGACGGTTGTCGTCACCGAGCGCGGGAGCCCCGTCGCGCGTCTGGTTCCTGAAGCAGCTTCACCGGAGAAGCGTCTCCAGGCCCTGAGGGCCAGCGGCGCCATCCTGTGGAGCGGTCGCCGGTTGGGGAAGGCGGAGCCGGAGGCGCGCGCGCACGAGGCCATCGACGTTGCCGACATCCTGGTCGAGGATCGACGGTGACGCTCTACCTGGACGCAAGTGCCCTCGTCAAGCGCTACGTGCGCGAGCGCGGCACCGATGACGTGGATGCGCTCATGACCGCGGCGGCAGCGGTCGCGACAGCGCTCGTCAGCCGGGCGGAGGTCGCCGCCGCGCTGGCCCGCGCGGTACGTGGACGCGTCCTCGGCGCGGATGCCGGCCAGCGTGCGCGGAGAAAGTTCCTGCGGGATTGGCCGGACCTGGCGAGGGTGCCGGTTACCGAAGCGCTTGCGGCGCGCGCCGACTCTCTGGCATGGTCCCATGGCCTGCGCGGATACGACGCCGTTCAGCTCGCGGCGGCGCTGACCTGGCAGGAGGCGGTCGGCTCGGACGTGGTTCTCGCGACCTTCGATCGCGAGTTGTGGCGCGCCGCGGCCACGGCCGGCGTCGAGACCTGGCCGGAGTCGCTTGGCGCGTGACGGAACGTGCGCGACGCGGGACTGCCGCGCCGGTGGACGCAGAGCCCTCAGCTACCGGCGCGTTCCGGTGACGTCCGTCCGGATGCGGAACAGCGTCTTCCCGGCCGTGACGTAGAGGGTCCGCAGGTCGTCGCCGCCGAAGGCGACGTTCGTGATCGTGTCCTCGTGGATCGGAATGTGCTCCAGCAGCTCGCCCTCGGGCGAGAAGACGTGCACGCCGGCGACGGTGTCGAGCGTCTCGCTGGTGCCGCGCAGCCGATTGAGCCCCGCCGCGACGTAGAGATTCCCCTCGCTGTCGACCGTCATCCCGTCGCCGCTCCGCCCGGGGTAGAAGTCGTGGAAGACGCGCATGTTGCTCGCCGTCCCGTCCCCGGCGAGGTCGAAGGCGCGGATCATGCGCGCCCCGCCTTCCTGCTGTGCGGTCTCGATCACGTAGAGCGTGGTGTCGTCGGGGGAGACGACAAGCCCGTTCGGCCGCTCGACCTCGGGTTCCGTCAGGATGCGGGCTAGCGAGCCGTCCGGATCGATGCGGTAGACGCCGTGGACCCCGGTCTGCTCCGGCGTGACGTTCGCGCCCGGCCGGTCCGTGAAGTAGATGCGGCCCCGGCCGTCGATCGTCAGGTCGTTGGGCTGGTGAAGCTGCCGCCCCTCGAAGTGGTCGGCGAGAACTTCCACCTCGCCCGTTTCGACATTGG
The DNA here is from genome assembly GCA_026708265.1 of Acidobacteriota bacterium. Classification (GTDB taxonomy): domain Bacteria; phylum Acidobacteriota; class Vicinamibacteria; order Vicinamibacterales; family UBA8438; genus JAGWAJ01. Next base: position 25,154 of record JAPOVI010000039.1, on the reverse strand, counting down.
TCCGCGTGATGCGCGGCAGCACGTCGTCGCCGTTGCCTCCTTCGCAGGCGAGGAGCCGCCACTCGCTGTCGAAGATAAGCCCGTTGGCGCGGTAGCTCGGCTCGCGGAAGGTCGTGACCGTCCCGTCCGGGGCCATCCTCAGGATGCGGCCCGCTCCGCGGAGGTCCGTGAAGTAGACCGCGCCTTCGGCGTCGACCGTCGGCCCCTCGGTGAAGGAGATCGTGGCGGCGACGTCCACCGCACGCCCCGCCGCCGCGTCCTGCGCGAGCGCCGGGGAGATGCCGGCGACGAACAGGAGGGCCGCCGCGACGAGCGCTGGTGCGGCAATGGCCGAGGATCGTTCCCGCGTCGTTCGGTGCTTCATCGTTCCTCCTCCGGGCGTTCGGCCGTCGCGCCTTACCAGCCCCAGGTCGCCTGCTCCGCGTTCCACAGGGCCCAGCAGTCCTGGGCGAGCCCCGCGTCGAAGAACGCCTCCGGCAGCGTGTATATCGAGCCGATGGGTTCGATCAACTCTCCGTCCGCGTACCACGAGGAAACCACGTTCCCCTGGAAGGGGACGGCCTCGTCGGGCCGCGGCTCGAGCGCGACCGAGTCGATGGTCACCCGCCACGCAACACCGGAGTCGCCTTCGCGGACCTCGGTGAACGTCAGCTCGTCGCCCGCTCTCGCGAACGAGGTCACCGTCGCGACCGCCTCGATCTGCGCGGCGAACGACGCCTTCAGGTTCTCCTCGCCGGGTTGGGGGGCGCACGCGGCGGTGGTCAGGACGGCCAGCACGGCGGCCGCGGCGAGGCCGGGCCGCGAGCGGGGTCCGCGGGGAGCGGGCATTGACCGGCTGCCGGGCCGGCCGCCGCCCTCGAGACGGCGACCGGTCGTTCGTCCGTGAAGCTTGCGGGGCGTCATGCGCCTACTCCAACTCGTCGAAGATCACCTGCACGTAGGGCGTCAGCCGCTCCGCGGGCGGAGAGTTGAAGCCGTCGAACCCCGCCGGCGCTTTCCAGGCCGCCGCCACGTCGGCCGCCGAATGCCCGGCCGCCTTGCCCGCCCGTGCCGCGTCGACGAACGCCTGAACGAAGTCGGCCATCTGCGCGAGGTCGGCGCGCGTCATCTGCGTGCTGTGACCAGTGATGATCATGTCCGCGTCCGGCACGCCGTCGTGCGCGTTGCGCAGCGTCTGCGGGTAGTCGACGCCGCTCCCGCCGTTGCTCGCGTCGAGGATGGGCAACTGCTTGCCGGGGAACATGTCGCCGGCGTGCATGACGCCGAGGGCCGGGAACACCACCCAGGTGTCGCCGCCCGTATGGCCGCGGCCGAAGTAGTGGAGGTCGACCCGCTCGTCGCCCCGGCCCAGGGTCATCCGGTCGCTGAAGGTGTGGGTCGGCAGGCCCTGGCCGCCGCTCAGCTCGAAGACGTTGGTGAAGTTGCCGGGGAAGCCGGTGACCGGATTCCATTCCTCCATCAGCCGCGCGGCGTTCTCGTGCGCGACCACGTCGACCGAGGCCGGGAACTCCACGTTGCCGCTCACGTGGTCGAAGTGGGTGTGGGTGTTGATGAGCACGGTCACCGGGTTGGAGGTCAGTTCGGCGATGCGGTCGATCAGCGGCTGCCCCCAGCCCTCGAGCTTCGTGTCGACCAGCACCACGCCGTCGCTCGTGACGAAGGCGGCGGAGTTGCCGCCGCCGCCGCGGAGCACGTAGAGGTTGTCCTTGATCCGCTCCACCTCGACGACCCGCTCGGCCTGCCCGGTGGTCGTTACCGTGAGGGACACGACGCCGAACGCCATCACCGCGCCCAGCACCAGGGCCCGCAACCTTCCCCGCCGTCGGAGTCTTGTCGTGTTCATGCCATCCCTCCCGACAAGAAGACCCGCTCGATGAACCAGAACGCCCCCGCCGCGATGACGAGGATCGATCCCGCGACCGCGACGCGCTGCCCGGCGACGGCGCTGCGCGCCCGGATCCCGGCCAGGATGGTGGCGACGATCAGCACCACCCCCAGTTGTCCCACTTCCACGCCGACGTTGAACGAGAAGAGCGACCACCCGAGGGCGCCGCTCGGAAGCCCCATCTCGCGCAGCACGCTCGCGAAGCCGAAGCCGTGGATGAGGCCGAAGACGAGGGCAATCCAGACCCGCATGTCGCGCCCGCCCCGCGCCATGAGGTTGTCGACGCCTACGTAGATGATGCTCAGGGCGATGATCGGCTCGACGATGCGGGCCGGCGGCGTGACGACGTCGAGCACGGCCAGCGAGAGCGTGATGCTGTGCGCCACGGTGAAGGCGGTCACCACGAGCAGCAGTTGGCGGACGCCGCCGCCGAGCAGCAGCAGGCCGAACAGGAACAGCAGGTGGTCCGGGCCGATCAGGATGTGGTGGACCCCCGACGGCACGAACTTCTGGAGCACCGCCAGCACGCCCTGCCGGGTGCCGGAGAAGTACTCGTAGTCGGTCTCGCCGCTCCCGAGGATGGCCTGCGTCGCGAGCTCCCCGTCCTCGTACACGTTCAGGAACGTCTGGTGGTTCGGGTCGTAGGGGAAGAGCTCCGCGGAGACCGCGACGACGCCGGGCGAGCCGTCGAGGTCCCGCCGCCCCCGGACCCGCACCGACTGCCGGTCGGCGAGGGGTTCGGGGGCCGACCAGTCGTCGAGCGTCACGCTGCGGCCGTCCACGGTGAGCTGGAGCCGCTCGCCGACGATCGCCGTGAGGACATCGGCCCGCGGCTGCAGGATGTAGGGGTCGAGCACCAGCTCGGGCCGATCGATCGCGAACTCGTGGGCGACGTCCCAGGTGTGGAGGACGAAGGTCACGTCGAGCACCCCTGCCTCGATCCGGACGTCCACGAAGCTGAACGGCGCCGGGTGCGCGCGGGCGGGCGCGGGCGCTACGGCGGCAAGGCCCGCGACGACGAGCAGGGAAGGGACGAAACGCCTCATCGGGCTCATCTTACCCGAACGCCTGCCGGCGCCGGTCCCGCGAAAGGCAGCGGCCGCGGCTTCCCGCGCGGGTCCTCGCCGCCGCCGCGCGCTCCCGCCGCCGTCCTGTCCCGCCGTCCTGCCCCGCCCTGCGCGCCTCCCGGTCCCGCCGTCCTATGATGTCGCCCGTGCCGATGGATCGGAGCCGCCGGGGGGGAGCGGCGACTGCCGTCGTCGTCGCGCTGGCCGCACTGGTCGCGCCGGCGCCCGTGGCGGCCGGCGCGCAGGAGACGCGCCCGGGAGCCTGCGCCGCGGAACGCAACACGGCGGGTGAGGCGAGCGCAGAATCACGGGGCGGTGTGGGCCGGGGCCGGACGCCGAGCCCCGCGACGGGCGTGGCGCCGCTGGCCGCCGGCTACTGGACGCGGGGGCTGCTCGGAGGGTGGGGCAACGCCTGGAAGCACGGCGTTCCGGGCTACGGCGAGACCGAGAGCGACATCCGCTTCGGTGTCTTCCACCCGCAGCTCGGCCGGTTCGTCGCGGACCGCCTGGAGCTCTTCGGCGAGGGGACGCTGTTCGTCTACGAGCGGCCGGCCCCCGCCCTGAGCGCCGGGGTCGCCGGTCTGGGCGGCCGCTGGCACCTCCGGTCGGATCGACGTTGGACGCCCTACGTCCTCGGCATCGCCGGCTTGCTCTGGACCTCGCTCGACGTGCCCGAGATCGATCGCGTCTTCAACTTCCAGCTCGTCTACGGCGTGGGCGTGCGCCTGGTGCCGCCGCGCGGGCCGGGCCTCATGGTCGAGTTGCGCAACCACCACATCTCGAACGCCGGCACCGCGGGAGAGAACCTCGGCGTCAACGCGGCCGTCGTGATGGCCGGCGTGCAGTGGGTCCTCCGCTGAGGCGAGCCTATCGATATCCCTCGACGATCCGCGCCGCGCGCAGGAGCCCGTCGGCGGCCTGCAGCGTCTTGGCCCGGAGCCGCGGCGGCAGGTCCCCGCGCTCGTCGAGGAATCGCTCGACGATGGTCGCGGCGCGGGCCGACTGGTGCCCGCCGAGGGTCGCGTGGAGCCACCGTTCGGGGAAGAAGATGTCGCCCGTGCGCTGGATCTCCTCCAGCAGGTCGAGGCTGGGCCGGATGTAGCGCTCGGACTCGCCTGCGCGCAGCGGATGGTGCAGGAAACCGAGGGCGGTGAGCACCCACGGCTCGCGCGCGCGGTTCACCGGATCCCGCAGCGAGGCGAAGAAGGCGTCACGGGTGTCCGGGTCGGGCGACAGGGCCGGCATCGCGAAGGCGAACGCGGCCCGGCGGTCGGCGTTGGCGATGCGATCGAGCTGCGACCGGAGAATCGCCGCGCTCTCCGGCACGCCGCGCACGGCGAGGGCCTGGGCCAGGGCGGCGAGGTCGCGCTCCGAGAGCGGCACGTCCGGAACGGTCTCCTCCCGGCGCCAGATGCGCGCCAGTCGCGCCAGGGCGTCATCGGTCAGCGCCACGTCGCGGTATGCCCGGAAGCAGGTCGCCGCCAGGCTCCGGCGACCGGCCGAAACCGTGCGTTCCCAGAGCAGCGCCTCGATCTCCGGGGCCAGCGCGGCGCGGCGCTCCGGCAGGAGATGCCGCCAGTACGCGGTGGTGAGGTAACCGAGAATGCGGGTGACGTTCTGCTCGTCCGCTTCTGCGGGGAGCGCCCGGCGCGCAAGCTCCACGAACGCCTCGGGGTCGACCTCGCCCTCGAGCAGCGACTCCCAGAGCGAGACCCAGCCGACGGCGCGAACCACGGCGTCGTCGATCGAGGGCAGCTGCGCGAGGAGGTAGTCGCGCGTTCCGGCGTCGAGGACCATCAGGCCGTAGCCGAGGGCGCCCCCGTTCGCCAGGACGTAGTCGGGGGCCGGTCGGCCGACCGCCTCCGGCACCTCCGCCCGGGGCGCCCGCAGGTGCACGTCGAGGTGCTCCCGCTGGCTGCTGCCATGACCCAGCACAACCTCGAGCCGCTGGTTCCAGACGCGGCCGCGGCCCGTCGGATCGGATTGCCGCAGTGCCAGGCGGGCGATGGCGTCGCCGCCGCGCGTCTCGAGCTCCACGTCGATCCGCGGGCGGCCGTTCTCGTCGACCCAGGTGCGGCTCCACGCCGCGAGGTCCTCGTCGGTCCGGCGGTCGAGGATGGCAATGAGGTCCGACCAGCTCGCATTGGCGAACGCGTGTTCGGAGAGGTAGGCCCGGACTCCGTCCCGCAACGCCTCCTCGCCCATCAGCCGCTCCAGGTGGGCGATGACGATCGGCGCCTTCTGATAGATGATGGCTCCGTAGAGCGTGCCCGCCTCGTTCAGGTTGTCGAGGGGCTGCCGGATCGGGTTGGCCCCGGCCGTCCGGTCGACGCCGTAGGCGGCGGGGTAGTGGGCCAGCAGGAACCGCAGGTCGTGGTCGACCTCGGGGAAGGCGGGGTTCACGATCTTGGCGGCCAGGAAGTTGGCGAACGTCTCCTTCAGCCAGACGTCGTCGAACCACTCCATCGTCACGAGGTTGCCGAACCACTGGTGGGCGGTCTCGTGCGCGATGACGCTGGCGCGGCCCAGGTGGGCCTGCTCGCTGGCGCTCTCGTCGAGCAGCAGCGCGTCGGCCCGATAGAAGATGGCGCCCGGGTGCTCCATCCCGCCGTACTGGAAGGCGGGGACGAGCACGAAGTCGAGCTTCTCGAAGGGGAAGGGGACGCCGGTGTACTCCTCCAGCCACGCCAGAGCGGACGCGTGCAGGTCGAAGATCGCCGCCGTGTTCCGCGCGATCCGCTCGCGGTCGGTCTCGCGGTGGTAGAGCGCCATCCGCCGCCCGCCGCGTTCCGCCTCCTCCACCTGGAACTCGCCGGCCGCGAAGGCGAACAGGTAGCTGCTGATCGGCTCGGTCTCGGTGAAGGCGATCGTCGCACGCTCGCCGCGCACCTCGCGGGACGCGGCCGAGCCGTTCGCCACCGCGCGCCACTCCGCCGGAAGGTCGAGCTGCAGCCGGAGGCGCGCCTTCAGGTTCGGTTGATCGAAGAGCGGAAAGGCGACGCGCGCCCGATCGGGAACGAACAGGGTGTAGAGGAAGTCCGGCTGGCGGTTCAGCGAGCCGTCCCCGGCCGTGAACTCGATGTCGACGACGACGGGCCCCGCGCGGACCGCCGCGGCCGGAACGACGACGTGCTCGTCGCGCACCTCGAAGGCCACCGGCGCGCCGCCCACGCGGACCGCGTGGACGTGGTCGGCCGGCTGCGCGAAGTCGAAGACGAGCGGCCCGGCCTCCGTCAGGCGGAACGAGGCGCTGACGCGGCCCGTGACCGGTGCGGCGGACTCCTCCGGGACCGACAGCCGAAGGTCGTAGCGCAGATCGCCGATGACTGCCGCACGGTGGTCGGCGAGCGTCCTGGGCACCCCCGGCCCGGCGTCGACCACGCTCTGGGCGTGCGCCAACGTCACGCCCCCCAGTATGGCCAGGGTCGCGACGACCGGGATCCTCGCCGTCGCCGTCGCCATTTTCACCACGTTCGACTGCGCGCTCGCATGATCGGCGGTTCCTCGCCCGGAAGCCGCCTCCGCCGGTGGTGCTCCGAGCCTGCCGTTCCTGCAGGGGTTCGCATCAGTCCGCTGCGAGGGCGCGTGCACACGCCGGATCAGTCTGGCAGCATAGCACCGTGCATCTCGCCCAGACGAACCTCGCCTGGATGCGCTACCCGCTCGACGATCCGCGGATGGCGCCGATGCGAGACGAGATCGACCGCATCAACGTCCTCGGGGACCGTTCGCCCGGCTGCATCTGGCGCTTCCAGACCCCGGGGGGCGACGCGACCGACGTGCGCGTCCTCGACGACCCGCGCATCCTCTTCAACCTGACGATCTGGCGGACGGTGGACGACCTGCGCCGCTACGTCTACCACACGGAGCACGTCGCGTTCTTCCGGCGCCGGCGCGAGTGGTTCGTACCGCCGCCCAAGCCGCCGCTGGCGATTTGGTGGATCCCGGAAGGCCACCGGCCGACCATCGACGAGTCGCTGGCGCGTCTCGAACGGCTCTGGCGCGACGGCCCCGGCCCGGAGGCCTTCACGCTGAAGACCGCCTTCGGCCCCGACGGCACGCCGGCCCTCACGACGCGGCGCGCAGGTGTGCCCTCCCCCCGCTAGCGTTCCTCGCGGTCCGGACCCGCGGTCGTTCCGCGTGGCGTCACGTCGCCTTTCGGGTGTCTTGAGTCTTGAGAGGTCGGACGTGCGCAATTGGCCAGATTGCCTGCACTCCTGTGTTAGAAGTAGGCCCGTGCTGGGGAGATGCGCGGCGGTGGTGCTCTTGCTGCTGGCAGGCCTGTGGGCGCCGGCGGCCCAGGCGCCCGACAGCGCCGACGACCGGGCGGCGCTCGTGGCGCTGTACCGCGCGACGGGCGGTCCGAACTGGAGGAACAGTTCGAACTGGTTGAGCAACGAGCCGCTCAACAGGTGGCATGGAGTTCACACGGAGGCCGGTCGCGTCATCGAATTGAGCCTGTACAACAACGGGCTGACCGGGCGGATCCCACGCGCATTGCGACGACTGGACAGGCTGCGGTACCTGCAGCTTGGTGGCAACCGGTTGACAGGGCCGCTACCGCCTTGGCTGGCGGACCTGGGCCCCCGTCTCTGGCGCCTGTTCCTCAACAACAATCAGTTGACGGGACCAATCCCGCCGGCTTGGCGGAAGCTGAGCGGCCTCCAGTGGTTGTGGCTCGGCGGCAACGGGTTGACCGGACCGATCCCGGCGTGGCTGGGGGACATGCGCTTCCTTGATCTGCTCTATCTGTCCGACAACCAGTTCGCCGGGCCGATCCCACCCGAACTTGGGCGCTTGGCCAACCTCACCGGCTTGAATCTCCGCGGCAATCGGCTGACGGGCCGGATCCCGCCCGCGTTGCGGAACCTGACCCGGCTTGGCCGACTGGATGTGTCCGACAACCGGTTGACCGGACCGATCCCGATGTGGCTGGGCGACCTGACCAGGCTCCAGGTTCTTGGCCTCGGCGGCAATGAGTTGACCGGGCGAGTGCCGACCGCACTGCGGAACCTGACGAATCTGGGATGGCTGCACCTCGGACCCAATCGGTTGCGCGGGCGGATTCCGGCGTGGCTGGGAGACCTGCAGCGCCTGAAGGGGCTGACCCTCGGCTCCAACGAGTGGGCGGCGGGGCCGTTGCCGGCGTGGCTGCAGGCGAAGCGCTACTTCCTGCTCGATCTGGACCTGAACGACAGCCAGTTGACGGGCCGGATCCCGGCATGGCTGGGGCAGTTCCCGTACCTCAGGAATCTGGATCTCAGTGACAACCAGTTGACGGGCCGGATCCCGGCTTCATTCGGCGACCTGACCAGACTCACATCTCTCGACCTCAGCTCCAACCGGTTGACCGGGCGCATCCCGTCGTTGAACCGCGTGACCGAACTCTACCATCTGGACCTGAGCTCGAACCGGCTCACGGGTCCCATCCCACGATTGCAGGGCCTGAGCGACTACTCGCCGCGCGTGGACCTCAGCAACAACCGGTTGACCGGGCGCATCCCGGCCTGGCTGGGGGAGCTGACGAGCCTCGAGCGCCTGGACCTCAGCGCCAACCGGTTGTCCGGGCGGGTCCCTGCGCGCCTGGGGAACCTGGCGAGCCTCCGCCACCTGTATCTGCACGACAACCGGCTTACGGGATCGCTTCTGCCGCGCCTGACTCGGCTGCGACTCTGGACTCTCTGGATTCACGAGACGGAGGCGTGTCTGCCCGCGAACGCCCGATTCAGGGCCTGGGTGAGGAGGATTGGCGACTTTCGGGGGAGCTTCTGCCGGTAGTCGCACGTCGGCCGCTCGCCGTGCCGGGACTGCGCGGAGCCTGGATCCGTGGCCGGAGGCGGCCGCAAGGACCGCCCTCCGGCTCGGCGACTGCGCGCGACGAGGCGACTGAGCCTACCGGCCGAGCTCCTCGTAGATGGCGGCGATCGCCGCGGCCATCCGCTCGGTGCGGTAGCCCTCGTACTGCACGGTCAGGTCGATGGACGCCGCGGCTTCCTCCGCCGTCTGCCCCGCCTCGATGGCGCCGCGTACCGCGGCCAGCAGGTCGGCCGTGAACCGCTGGTACTCCTGGAGCGAGTCCGGCGTGGTAACGGGAATGTGGCCCGGGATGACGGTGTCGTAGCCGTCGACGTTGTCGATCAGCGCCTGCAGCGTGTCGGGGAACGCCACGCCGCTCCCGCCGTTGCTCCGGTCGAGGAACGGGGCGTCGCGCCACGGGAACATGTCGCCCATCTGCAGCACGCGGAGGCCCGGGTAGAGGATGAACGTGTCGCCGTTCGTGTGGCCGGCTCCGAAGTGGTAGAGCTCGATCCGGTCAGCCCCGGAGCCGAGCGTCCGCCGGTCCTGGTAGGTCGTGTCCGGCATGCCGTGCGCCGTCGCGCCCTCGAACATGCCGAGGCGGCTCATGTTGGCCTCGGTGTTCTCCTGCACGACGATCTCGACGGACTCGGGGAAGAAGGCGTTGCTCCCCACGTGGTCGCCGTGGGTGTGGGTGTTGATGATGGTCGTGACCGGCTTGTCGCTGACCTCGCGGATCCGGTTCATCAGGTGCTGCCCCCAGCCCGGGAGCTTGGTATCGACGAGCGTGATGCCCTCCTCGCCGACGTAGACGCCGGTGTTGCCGCCGCTGAACGCCGACCGGTCGGCCGTGCCCGACCCGGTGATGACGTACAGGTTGTCCCGAACCTGCTCGATGACCGTCGCGTCCATCGCCGCCTGCGACAGCTCCTGCTCCGAGCTGACGACCGCCGAGAGTGCACCGACCGCAATGAGTGTTCCCAGCACCAGTACCCGCTTCATGGCTTCCCTCCGGGTTGTGAGTGGCGGAGCGTGGATCGATCGCGTGCGCAGCAATGCCGGTCGCCGACCGAACGGGCCGTCGCGACGATCCCGGGGTTGCCGGCGGTGGCGGCTCGGCCCCCGCGGGTCCATTGTACGGCCGTTCTACGTGTGGGATTCACCGTTCCGAATTCTGACGGCTGGAACGCTTCAACCGGGCTGGAACGCTTCAAAGCAGACTGGAACCCGGACCCCGGAGGGCTGGAGGGTGCGGCTTGACACCACTACACCACCGCACCACAATCGCACCATGAGGCTGACCGTGAATCTGGATTCCGACCTCTACGCCGTCGCCGTCTCGTTCGCGAAAGCCGAGGACTGCAGCATCAGCGCGGCCGTCAACCGGCTTCTGCGTCGGGGATTGCCGGGTGGGCAGCCGGTGCCGTCCGCGGCCCGGACCCGAAGGCGCAACGGCATCCTCGTCTCCCTGGGCGGGACGCCAGTCACCGCGGACACCGTCCGCCGGATCGAGGACGAGGACGACGCATCGTGACGTGGCTCCTCGACGGCAACGTGCTCGTGGCGCTTACGATGGGCTCGCACCTGCACCACCATCGCGTCCACGCCTGGTTCGGCCGCCTCGAGCGGAATCGCTTTGCCACGTGCTCGCTCACGCAGGGCACGCTGCTCCGCGTCCATATGAGGACGGCCCTCGACCGTTCTGCGGACGCGGCCTGGTGCGCGTTGCGGGAGCTGTCCGCGCATCCGAAGCACGAATGGTGGGGCGGGACCCTGAGCTTCCTCGATGTGCCCCATCGGCACCTGCAGGGTCACGGGCAGGTGACGGATGCCTGGCTCGCCGAGCTGTCCCGCCGGCGCGGCGGTCGCGTGGCGACTCTCGATACCGGCTTCGCCCTCCTGCACGCCGACGTGGCGTCGCTCGTGCCGCGGGCGGGCTCGTAGGCACGCAGACAGGGCGCTATCGAGCCCGCCGCGCGCGCGGCGGTTGCAGCCTGGCCAGGAGCACGTCGACGAGCCGCTTCGCGTGCGGCGACGCGGCAGCCACCTTCGCGGGATCCAGTGCGGCAACGACCTCGAACGAGTCCCGGCCCTTCCTGTAGCCACGGCGGCCTCCGCAGTCGCGCGTCGCGTTCGCAAGGCCGGCGAAGACGTCCTGCTTCGCGATCTGTTCGATCTCTGCTCGCTGGGGGAGTGCGGCCGGTCGGAAGTCCGTGCCGAAGACAGCTCGGAGTGCCTCGCGGTCCGCCAGAAACCAGCCTTCCATGCACTGCACCATCAGGTGCGCCTGATCGTCCGTGGCGCCTTCCGGCCTGTCCCACCCGTCGCCTTGCCTGTTCCGCAGGTGCGTCCATGGCCCGGCACCCTCCGCAACCGGACCCTCGCTGTCGACGAGAAGCACGATGAAGGCGTCGTCGTGGGGACTGCTCAAGGCGGTGCAGAAGTCGTCGTACGTCTGTTGGCGACCGCCGCCCGGAACAACGCGTGGCAGCCGGCCCCGCAGTCCGGCCGCCTCGAAGAAGCTCTTGAAGGCCTCGCGGCACTTGGCGTTGAGCGCCTTGCCGCTGCCGCCCTCCACGTAGATCTTCGCGCTCACCAGCGGCTCCCCCCGATCTCTCCTTTCATCCACAGCTCTCCGAGGCTGTAGCGGGCGAGCCATTGGGACAGATCCTCGTGGCCGAGTCGGCGCAGCATCGTCCGCCCTTCGTGCTTCTCGCACACGACGACCGCCTCGGGTTCCTCGGTCAGCGCGTCCACGAGAACGTCCGAGTGGGTCGTGACTACCAACTGGCAACGCGTGGATGCCTCGCGAAGCAGGGAGGCGATCGTCGGCATGAGGTCGGGGTGCAGTCCCAGCTCCGGCTCCTCGATGCAAACCAGCGGTGGCGGATCGTCGTGACACAGAATCGCGAGGAGGGACAGGTATCGGAGGGTGCCGTCCGACAGCCGAGTCGCGGGGACCGTGATGCCGCTCTCCTCCAGGAACACCTGGACCGTTCCGCCCTCGACGATTACGTCGAAGTCGGTCAATCCGTCGTAGAGCTTGCGAGCGGCTTCGAGAAGGCGCTTCTTGGCCGAGGGTGCCCGGCGCAATCGGTTCAGCACGAGCCCCAGGTTGCTCGCGTCCTCCGCAAGGAACTGGTTGGGAAGGTCTGACGGTTGCGGCCGTCGCGATAGTGCCCGCGGGCCCAAGGCCCAGTCCCGGTAGATCCGGATCCGGGCGAACAGCTTCCCGAGATCGGTGATCTCGGGAGACCCGTGAGGATCCTTCAATTGCGAAAGGACCGACTGCTCCGGGTCGAGGTCCTTCACCGCGAGTACGCGCCGGACGCCGTCCCTGGGGTGCAGGGTGCCGAACCCTCGCTCGTAGTGGTAGCAGATGTGAAAGCTGCCTTGGCCGTCCTGAGCTTCTCGGACGACACTGACGAGTTCGGCACGCAAGCGGAACCGGAGGCTCTGCTCTTCCACGTAGAGACCGTAACGCAGCCTGCCGTGGTGCGGAGAATCGACGTCGGCGCCGATAGAGCCCGTCCTGTCGCGCGGTTCGCACTTGTGAAGCCACTCGCTCATCCCCCCGGTCTCGCGAATCGGTGTCGCGATGTCGCTCGGTGCCGCTTGCAGCAAGCCGAGCGCGGCGATGAGATTGGACTTCCCGGACCCGTTGGGACCGATCAGCACATTGAGCGGTCCAAGCTCCAGCGTGGCCTCGTCCGGGCCAAAAGAAAGGAGATTCCGCAGCTTCAAGCGGCGAATGAGCACGCTGGGTCTCTCGCCGTCCGCTCTGTGGTCGGAGGCCGCTATCATGGCGGCGCATCATAGGTCGACCGGCGACGCGCGATCAACGACCGCCGGCCCGAGACGCACGGACGTCAGGCACTGGGCGCGCGCTCGCAGGAGCCTGCGCCGCAGAACGGCGCGGGCTCCTGCAGGATTGGTTGGGCGCCGCCGAGCCGAGCCGTCAGGCGACGACTACGCGTCGCGGACGATGACGGCGGTGCCGTAGGCGAGAAGCTCGGCGGCGCCCGTCATCACCATCGAGGTCTCGAAACGGGCGCAGACGATCGCGTTCGCGCCGAGGCCCTGCGCCTCCTCGACCATGCGGTCGAGGGCCTGCTCGCGGGACTCGCCGAGGAGCTTGGTGTACTCCGAGATCTCGCCGCCCACGATGCCGCGCAGGGCCGCCATGATGTCCCGGCCGAGGTGGCGCGCGCGGATGGAGTTGCCACGGACGAGGCCCAGGGTACGGGTTACGGCCTTCCCTTCGATGGTGTCCGCGGTGACGACGATCATTTCTCCACCTCCCGGTAGCGGTCGGTCTTCATCGCCTTCAGACGGTCGAGCAGCACCCCGACGAAGAGCAGCCCGAACCCGGTCCAGCCGCCGAAGACGAGCAGCTTCTCGACCAGCGCCTCGTCCGATGTCCAGAGCTCCCACGCTCCGTATCCGGCGAGCGCCAGCGCCCAGACGATGACGATGATCCAGCCCGTGCCGAGAGACAGGCGGCTGCCTGCCGTGCGCGGCCGCTCGGACCACTGATCGTCGGGTGGTACGGGGAATTCCGTGCTCATGGTCACCTCCCGCAACTGCCGCATCCGCTCCACCTGCGTGCGGCACTGGTCGCAGTCCTCGAGATGGATCCGCACGCGCTGCTCGTCGCCTTGCGTCAGCGCGCCGTCGAGCCAGCCGGAAAGCAGGGCGGCGTCGAAGCTGCGCCCGCACGGCTCAGCCATGGCGCCCTCCTTCCGTTTCAAGACCGTTCCTGAGCGCCGCCCGGGCGGCATGCAGTCTCGACATCACGGTGCCGATCGGGATGCCGAGCACCTGGGCGATCTCCGCGTACGCCAGGTCGTGGAAGTCGCGCAGCACCAGGATCTCCCGGTGGGCGTCGGAGAGCGCGCCGATCACGGTCCAGGTGCGGGGGGCCTGGCGCCGGCGCGCGGGCTGCTGCTCGGGGTTGCCGGCCGGGGCAGTCAGGTGCGCCGCCAGGTCGGGCCGGGCGTCGAGCGACTCGCTCGGGCGCGCGGCTCGGCTGCGCCAGAGGTCGCGCGCTCGGTTGCGCACGATGGCGAAGAGCCAGGGGCGGACCGGACGGTCCGGCGTCACGCGGCCGAGGTGCTGGAACAGCCGGAGCAGCGCGTCCTGGGCAATGTCGAGGGCGTCGTCCCGATTGCCGACGAGCTGCAGGGCCAGGACGTAGGCGGGTCCGCGCATGCGCCGGGCAAGCTCGTCGAGGGCCGCCCGTCCGCCCGCCTGGGCCTCGACGACCAGCTTGGGGTCGCTCGCGGTCGAGTCGGGCGCTGCGGGCCGGCTCAGGGACAGCGCGATCTCCGTGTCCACACTGTTCCCTACGGCCCACCGTCGGGTTCTATTCGGTGGCCCGCCCGCGCGACGGGCGCAGCCAGGGTCGGAACCCGCCGCGGCGGACCCGCTCGGGGGATCGAGCCGCACCCAGCCGGGCCCGGCCGCTACTCGAATGCGACGCGAGAGACGCTCGGGGGATCCTCGTCGGCGAAGTGCGGGTGGACGACGTAGACGTGATCGCCGACGACGGCGGCCGTCGTCGCCTGGGTCTCGTAGGGCGCTACGCCGGCGACCTCGGCCGTCGCCCAGTCGTCGGCGCTGGTGAGCGCCACCACGCGGTTCCCGGAATTGCTGACGATGGCCAGGCGGCCCGCCGTCCACACCATGCCGTCCTGTCCGGGGATCTCCTCGGGGAGTGCGACCTCCGCGGCGGCCGACGGATCGTCGAGCGGCACCTTCCACAGGCCCGCGCCGCGTGCGACGAGAAGGTAGCCGCCCGGGTGGTGGACGATGCCGTTCGGACCGGCGCCGCCGTCCTCGAAGCGGTGGAGCACGGTGGCGGCGTAGTCGCCGTCCACCGCATAGACGATCAGCGCTCTCGTGTCGGTCACGTATGCCGTGCCGTCATCGGCGACGGCGACGTCGTTCGCGAAGTGCACGGCGTCGTCCCCGGCGGCGGCCACGGCTGCGAGGTCGACCATCGCGATCCGCTCGCCGCTCGTCAGGTTGTAGACGCCCAGCATGGCCAGTCCCGTACCGCCGCCCTGGAACACCGAGCGGTCCGCGTTCGCGACCAGCAGGCGGTCCCGCGGCTCGTCCGCCTCGATGCCGACGGACGAGACGAGCTCCGGGTCGCTCACGTGCTCCGTCACCCGGCCGTCGGCGTGCATCTCGAAGACCGATCCCTCGGCCAACGAGCCCGTCAGCAGACGTCCGTTCCGCATGTCGTACTCGACGCCCTCGGGGATGAAGCCGCCGCGCTCGGCGACGATCGTCTCCGGCAGGAGGTCCGTAGGGGCCGCCGGCGGCTCCGGGTCGGGGGCAGGCGGCGGCGCGGGCTCCGCTCCGCATCCGGCGAACAGGGCGGCGGCGACGATCAGGGCCAACGGGGTGCGCATGACACGGCCTCCAGGGGAACGCGGTCTGCTCCGTAGTATAAGTCGCGCCCGGTGTATGTTCAGGGGGCGGCGCTCCCGTGTCGCTCCGGAGTCAACCGGTCAACTGGAGGTCCTGATGGCGTCCGTCCGATTCCCCTTGGCGTTCTCGATCGTCTCGGTGGTCGTCGCCTGTGCGCTGGCCGCGGGGCCGGCCGCAGCCCAGGAGCCGCAACCGCCGGACGACGAGCCGGCGGCGCCGGCGGCCGAGGGAGCGGCCGACGAAGAGGCGGACCCGGAGGCGGACGACGCCGATTCCGGGGACGAGGACGGCGTCAAGTCCTACGACGAGGTGATCACCGACGAGGCGGAGAGCGACGAGGGCGTCTTCACCGTCCACCGGCTCGACGACAAGGTGTTCTACGAGATTCCCGAGGGGGAGCTGGGGAAGGAGTTCCTCTGGGTCAGCCAGATCGCCCGCACCACGGAGGGGGTCGGCTACGGCGGGCAGGCGCTGGGCAACCGCGTGGTCAAGTGGGAGCGGCGCGGCGACCGCGTCTTCCTCAAGAGCGTTTCCTACGCGATCGTCGCCGACGCGGACCGGCCCATCGCCCGCGCCGTCGGCGCAGCGAACAACGACACGATCCTCCGCGCGTTCGACGTCGAGACGGTCTCGGAGGCGGGGGCGCCCGTCATCGACGTGACGCCTCTCTTCGCGACCGAGGTGCCGGAGTTCAGCGCCCGCTCGCGCCTCGACGCCCAGGGGTTCGCCAGGGATCGTTCGTTCGTCGAATCGGTCGCCGCCTATCCCCGCAACGTGGAGGTGCGAGCCACGCACACCTATACGCGCGCCCCGCGGTCGGCCTCCTCCGGGCGTTCGGTACGGGCGGGCCGGCGCGGCATGCGTCCGGGCAGCGCTACCGTCCTGCTGCACCACAGCATGGTGAAGCTGCCCGACGAGCCGATGACGCCGCGACTCTTCGACGAGCGCGTCGGCTACTTCTCCGTCCGGCAGATCGACTACGGCCGTGACGAGCACCGGTCGCCGAACCGCCGCTACATCACGCGCTGGCGGCTCGAGAAGAAGGATCCCGACCAGGCGGTCTCGGATCCCGTGACGCCGATCACCTACTGGATCGATCCGGCCACCCCTACCCGCTGGGTGCCCTACATCAAGCAGGGCGTCGAGTCCTGGCAGGAGGCGTTCGAGGCGGCCGGGTTCCGGAACGCCGTGGTCGCGCGCGAGGCGCCGTCGCTCGACGAGGATCCGGACTGGAGCCCCGAGGACGCGCGCCATTCGGTCATCCGCTGGCTGCCGTCGACGGTCGAGAACGCGTCCGGGCCTCACGTCCACGACCCGCGCACCGGCGAGATCCTCGAGGCCGACATCCAGTTCCATCACAACGTCATGAACCTGGTGCGGGACTGGTATTTCGTGCAGGTGGGGCCCCTGGACCCGCGCGCCCGGACCCTGCCGCTGCCGGACGAGCTGATGGGGGAGCTCCTGGCCTACGTGACCGCGCATGAGGTGGGGCACACGCTCGGCTTCCAGCACAACATGAAGGCCAGCTCGATGTATCCGCCGGAGAGCGTCCGCGACCCGGAGTGGGTCGCGACGATGGGCCACACGCCCACGTTGATGGACTACGCCCGGTTCAACTACGTGGCCCAGCCGGAGGACGGCATCGCGGTCGAGGACCTGATCCCCGGCATCGGGCCGTACGACGTCTGGGCCACCCGCTGGGGCTACGCCCCCATCCCGGGGGCGGCGGGCCCCGACGGCGAGAAGCCGACGCTCGACGCCTGGGCGCGGGAGCAGGACGAGACTCCCTGGTTCCGGTTCTCGACGCCCGACGCCCGAGGCGCCGACCCCGGTCAGATCACGGAGGCGGTGGGCGACGCCGACGCCGTGCGGTCGACCGCACTCGGGCTGCGGAACCTCCAGCGCGTGGCCGCGATGCTGCTCGAAGCGACCGGAGCGGAGGCGGCCGGCGACCCCTACGACGACCTCGACGAGCTCTACGGACGCCTCGTCGGGCAGTGGGCAACGGAGATGAACCACGTCGCGGCGGTCGTCGGGGGCGTCCGGTCGCAGCAGAAGCACGTGGGGCAGGAGGGCGTGCGCTTCACCACGATCCCACGGGAAGCGCAGGCCGAGGCGCTCGCGTTCCTGCAATCGCACGCGTTCGCGACGCCCACGTTCCTGGTCGATCCGGGCATCCTGCGGCGGATCGAGCCGTCCGGGGCGCTCGAGCGGATTCGCGCCAGCCAGGCGCGGGTGCTCGAGACGCTGCTCGGTCCGAGCCGCCTCGGCCGGCTGGTCGAGCAGGAGGTGATGGACGGGGCGCGGGCGTACGCGCCGACCGACTTCCTCGGCGATCTCCGGGCCGGGCTGTGGTCGGAGCTCGAGGCGCCGGCCGTGCGCATCGACGCCTGGCGTCGCAACGTCCAGCGCGTCTGGCTCGACCTGATCCGCGACCGGCTCGGCGGGCGCCGGCCGGTTGCGGGCGAGGTGCGGTCGCTGCTGCGCGGGGAGCTTCGCGCCCTCGATCGCGCCATCGGCGCGGCGGCGGCGCGCGCCGTGGACCGGGCGACCCGCCTCCACCTCGAGGACGTGCGGGACACCGTCGCGCGGGCGCTCGAGCCGCCGGCGGCACGCGGCGGCGTCCGGGCGCTGGCGGACCCGGCCTGGTGGAGCCACGGACCGGCCGCGACGGCGGATCCGTGGAGTGCCGTTTCCTTCGATCCCGCCGTGGAGCCGCTCTCCTGCTGGCCCGACTACGCGGTCCGGGTCCGGCGATGAGCGCGGACGCCCAGGAGCTTGCGCCGCAGAACGGCGCGCGAGCACGTGCCGCGGCGCGAGCTCCTGGGGCGGTGGGGGCTGGGACCCGACGACGGGTGGCGGCGCTGGAGCGCCACGACGGGCGCTTTGGGAGTCTGCGCTCGCGCGAGGTCTTTCGTTCGCGGTTCTGCGGCGCAGACTCCTAGTTGGCGGCCAGGTCGCGCAGGAAGTTGATGATGTTCCAGATGTCGTCGTCGGTGATGCGGCCCTCCCACGCGTCCATGTCGTAGGCGGGGGGCACCCCTTCGCGGATGACGGTGAAGATCTCGCCATCCGTGCTGCCGTGGTCCCACTGTTCGTCGACCAGGTTGGCGGGCCGCGAGCCGGACGGTGCGGTCATTCCCTGGCCGTCCGCCCGCATGCCGTGGCAGGAGCGGCAGAAGCGCCCGAACACCCGCCGGCCGGCCCTGACCGAGTCCTCCGACATCGCGATCGGGTTCGCCTGCGGCTCCGCAGACTCCTGCTCGTCCTGCACTGCAATGACGGGGCCGGCGGCCTCGACGGCGACAGCGGCGCCGATCGACCCGGCCATCGTCAGCAGAGCGGCGGCGGCCGCCAGCGCGGCCAGCCATGCTACCGAATGCCTGCTTGTCGACAATGTCACGCACCCTCCTCCGGGAACATCCCGCCCCGAGACTATACCGCGACCGGAGGTGCGGCCGGGCCGCCGCCGGACCGGCCGGCGAGGCGGGCGCACGACCTGCCGCGCGGTTGACCGGTGCCGGTCGAAGGGGTACACTGCGCGTCCCCGGCTGAGGAGACGATCCGGGAGCGGAGGTCACCTAGGGATGCGTACTCTGATACTCGCCGCTGCCGTGCTGCTGGCCTCCGGGCCGGCCTTCGCCCAGCAGGATCCGCCGCCGGAGGCGGCCGGGGACCTGGCGGAGGTGATGCGCGGCATTCTCTTTCCGAACTCGAACCTGATTTTCGACGCTCAGACCACCGATCCGGGCGCTCCGGCGGAGGCGGCGGGCGGCGATTCCGCCACCGCGCGCTTCGCCGGCATCTATTCCGGGTGGGAGGCGGTCGAGAACGCCGCGATCGCCCTCGCGGAGGCGGCCAACCTGATCACGCTGCCGCGCAGTTGCGAGAACGTCGAGGACGATCC
Source organism: Acidobacteriota bacterium (assembly GCA_026708265.1). Taxonomy (GTDB): domain Bacteria; phylum Acidobacteriota; class Vicinamibacteria; order Vicinamibacterales; family UBA8438; genus JAGWAJ01. Next base: position 6,061 of record JAPOVI010000039.1, on the reverse strand, counting down.
GGCACGGAACGGCCTGCCGGTCCCGATCGAGCGGGACGACTGGAAGGAGTACGTCGAGGGGTTGCGCACGGCCGGCATGCGGGCCTACGAGTGGGCGCAGCGCCAGACCTTCGACGAGGACGAGATCATGTTCATCACCGGTGACGTGTCCGAGGCCTGCTCGAACTGCCACCGGGTCTATCGCGACAGCTACACGGACCCGCCCGTGCCGCGATGCCAGCCCCCGGACGCCAACCAGTAACGACGCGTTGAGGCCGACGGAGAACGACGCATGCTTCGCGACTTCTGCGTGTGGATGGAGGCGTTGCCGAGCAGCGTGGCGTTGCGCGAATCGCTGAACGCCTACCCGATCCTGCTGACCTCCCACGTCATCGGCATGTGCGCGTTCGCCGGTCTCATCATGATGATGGACCTGCGGCTGGCCGGGCTGGGGAACCGCCACAGCTCGATCACGCAGGTGCAGGCGCGCCTGCTGCCGTGGCAGATGGTCGGCTTCGGGCTGAGCGTCGTCACCGGCCTGCTGCTCTTCTACGGGCAGCCGATGCGCTTCTACCGGAACTTCTACTTCTGGATCAAGAACATCCTGCTGGTCATCGCCGGACTCAACATGTGGTACTTCCACGCGACGACCTACCAGACCGTCGAGGAGTGGAACCACGACCCGCGGCCGCCCCGTGCGGCGCGGGTTGCTGGCGTCGTGTCGCTGGCCGCCTGGGGCGGCGTCATCGTCGTCGGGCGCATGATCGCCTACCCGGGACTGGTGCCGCAGTGGTGGCTCGACCTCGGGCTGGAAGGGGGATAGCCGCATGTTGCTGCCGTTCTTCGAGTGGATGCAGGAGCACCCGGCCAGCCTCTACATCCTCGACAACACGTGGTTCTCGCCCATCGTGCAGGTGATGCACCTGGTGGCGCTCTCCATCTTCGCGGGGTCGGTGCTGATCGTCGACCTGCGGCTGCTGGGCGTCGGCGTGACCGGCACGCCGCTGGCGAAGGTGGCGCGCGACGCGCAGCCGTGGTTCATCTGGGCGTTCGTCGCACTGGTCATCACGGGCACGCCGTCGATGGCCTCGACGGCCATGAAGCAGTACTTCAGCCCGTTCTTCTGGTGGAAGATGGAGCTCCTCCTGCTCGGGCTGATCTTCACGTTCACGGTCCGCCGCCAGCTCGCGCAGGCCGACGAGGCACGGATGAACCCGATCTGGCCCAAGGTGGCCGGGCTCTTCTCGATTGCGATCTGGACCGGAGTATCGGTCGGAGCCCGCTTGATTGGGCTCCTGTCCTAGCCGTTCTTGACATCCCTTTCGACTGCGGTGTACGTACGACCCTCATCACGTTCGTTCGCCGGTTCTCTGGACGGCAATCGGCATGTCGCCGACGCCGTGCGGCGCTCGCGGCAAGGAGATCAAGTATGCGAAAGCGCACAGTAGGGTTCGCGATGCTCGCGGCGGCTCTGGCCGCGGGGGCGGTGATGTTCTTCTCGACGACGGCCGTACCCGTCGAGGCGGGTGGCCAGGAAGAGTACATGGCGCCGCGGACGGCCTTCGGCCGCCCGGACCTGAACGGGATCTGGCAGGCGATCGGCTCCCACCACTGGAACATCGAGCCGCACGCGGCCAGCCACGGGCCGGTCGTGGAGCTGGCAGCGCTGGGCGGCATCCCGGGCGGCCTCGGCATCGTCGAGGGGGGCGAGATCCCCTACACGGCGGCAGCCCGAGCCCAGCAGCAGGACAACCTGGCGCACTGGCTGGAACGCGACCCCGCCGCGAAGTGCTTTATGCCGGGCGTCCCGCGGGCGACGTACCAGCCGTATCCGTTCCAGGTCGTGCAGACGGAGGAGTACATCCTCATCGCCTACGAGTTCGCCAGCGCGAGCCGCATCGTCTACATGGACCGGCCCGACTTCGAGGCGCCGGTCGATGCCTGGATGGGACACTCGCTCGGGTCGTGGGACGACGAGACCCTGGTCATCGACGTGACCGCGCAGGTGCCCGATACCTGGCTCGACCGCTCCGGCAATCACCACAGCAACTCGATCCATGTCGTCGAGCGCTACACGGCGACGGGCCCGAACCACCTGATGTACGAAGCGACCATCGAGGACCCCGAGGTCTACACGCGGCCCTGGACGATCCGCCTGCCTCTGTACCGGCGGGTCGACGAGAACATGCAGCTCCTCGAGTACAAGTGCGTCGAGTTCGCGGAGGAGTTGATGTACGGCCACCTGCGGAAGGACCCGGACCTGACGCCGCAGTATCGCGGGAGCGGCTTCGGCTCGGCGTACGACGGCGAGGCGCCCGGCCCGCGGTAGGGCGCGACGTGACTGGAGGGCTGGCGTGAGGACCTGCGGGGCCGGGAGTTGACATTCGGTCCCGCAGGCTTCACAATCGCCCAAGTTCGGTACTTTCTTCAACTGGAGGCGAAAGCGATGCGCACAAAGGTAGTCATTGCGGTTGCCGCCCTGGCGATGGGCGCAGCGGCAGTCCCGGTGGTGGCCCACCACGCATTCTCGGCGGAGTTCGACGCTGATGCGCCGATCCACCTCGAGGGTGTCGTCGTCAAGATGGAGTGGATCAACCCGCACGCGTGGGTCCACGTCGAGGTCACCAACGAGGACGGGTCCAAGACCGTCTGGATGGTCGAGGGGGGCACGCCCAACACGCTGCTCCGTCGCGGCTTCAGCAGGAACTCACTGCTGCCCGGGACCGAGATCATCGTCGACGGCTACCAGGCCAAGGACGGCTCGAACAAGGGCAACGGCCGCGACCTGACCTTCCGGGACGGCCGGAAGCTGTTCATGGGTTCGTCCGGCACGGGCGCGCCGCGTGACGGCCGCGACCCGACCGAGCCGGGCCGGTAGGCGGAGCGTACCGAACGTATCGCTCACGGGTACGACCCACCCCATGGGGGCCGAGGACGCTCGGGCCCCATGGGGTTTCCTGCGTACGGCGCCGGCCCGAAGCGGTGGAAGCTGCGGACCGGCGCGACGGGTGCGCGAGGAGGGCCTACCTCAGCGAAGTGACGCGCTGGGTGTTCTTGCGCCGGGCGCCGGCCAGAATCCCGGTCAGGCCGTAGTTGCCCTCGTGGCAGGCGTACTCGAAGAGCGGACCGTCGGTGCGCCGGAAGGGGATGGCGGCGGTCCACGGCCGGGTGTAGTTGTTCGGGTCGTCGATTGTGAACTCGTAGAGGACCGTATCCGGATCGATGCGGGTGAAGCGCTCGATCAGGTGGGTGTCCCGGGACGACCCGGCGAAGTTGGTCTCGCGCGCGAAGTTCGTGGTCTCGACCACCAGCGTCTCGCCCTCCCAGCGGCCCCGCGAGTCTCCCACCCATTGGCGAATCGCCCCATGGGGCCGGTCGAGCGGGATGATGCGCACGTTGTGGATGTGCTCGTTGAGGAGCGCCACGTAGCCGGGCGCCTGGAAGATGTGCACGTTGTTGTTGTACGCCCCGGGCCGCATCGGCGGGCCGGAGTTGGAGCCCATCAGGCAGCGGTCGCCGAGGCTGCGGTCCGTGTAGTGGTCGGCGAACCCGTTGCGGAGGTTGAGCCGCCGGATGCGGCGGGCCTCGACGTACTCCGGGGTGTACGGGATGCGGCCATCCGGCGGATCGACCACCAGCGACGTTCGCTTGTCGCGGGTCAGCTCGATGCCGCGCTCGTACCAGAACTCGTTGTAGGAGAGGACGCCTCCCTCGGCGCGCGGCTGGTAGCCGGCGCTCGGCGCGCCGGCGATCGGGTCGAAGAGGTCGCGGTTCAGGCGCGTGCGCTCCGACGCCTCGAAGGCCGCCGCCTCCTCCGCCCCCAGCGTGTCGCGGCCGGCGAGCGCCGCGGGCCGCTCCAGTGGGGTCAGGGTCCGGAAAGTGAAGATGCCGGAGATGTCCGGCTGGCCGTCCGGCGTCCGCAGCGGCATCCCGTCCTCACCGGACTGTGCGGCGACGGGGAACGGGGCGATCAGGATCGCCGCCAAGGCGGCAGCGAGCGCGGCTACGCGTCGATCATGCATTCTGGGACCTCCTCCCGGTTTCAGAGTCGCGCCTCATCCTATCGCGACTGCCCGGCCCGGCACGCGCCGGCGCGGTCCCCGACCCAGGGCTGGTTGCGTGACTGAGCGGCGTTCGCGACGAGCGCGCGGCGGACGCGGAGCGTCGGCGCCGGGCGCTGCGGTCGCGGTGCTGCTCGCGCTGTCGCCGCCGGCCGGGTGGTCGCAGGAGGTGGCGAGCGGCGCCGCGCCCGACCCGGTGATCGGCGCCATCGAGATCGACCGCCGGGAGGTCTTCGACGACCGCGCGGGCGGGGTCTTCGCGGCCCATCGGATCGCGAATCGGATTCACGTGCGGACCCGCGAGCAGGTGGTCCGCCGCGAGGTCCTGTTCGCGCCGGGCGATCCGGTCGATCGCGAGCTGATCGAGCAGACGGAGCGAAACCTGCGCGCCCTCTCGTTCCTGCGCGACGCCCGCGTCGAGACGGTCGACGTCGACACCGACGGCGACGGGCGCCCGGAGCGCGTCGACGTGCGGGTGACCACCTGGGACCGCTGGTCGTTGTCGCCCCGGGTGGACTTCGAGCAGGTCGAGAACCGGACCAAGTGGGAGCTGGGCGCGTCGGAGCGGAACCTGCTCGGGTTCGGCAAGACGGTCATCGCGTCCCGCCGCGTCAACCTCGACAGGACCATCGATCGCGTCATCTATCACGATCCGCAACTGGCCGGATCGCTCGTCCGGATGCAGGCGTCGGTGGCGAATCTGAGCGACGGGCACGATCAGTTCCTCGCCCTCGGCCGGAGCTACCTCTCCCTGCGCGATCCCTGGTCGGTGACGGGCAGCGTCCGGCGCTTCGCGCAGACGGATCCGCTCTACGAGGACGGCCTGGAGGTCGACCGCCTCGATCATCGGGGGCGGGCCGGGGACCTGGAGGTGGGCCGCGCCCTGCTGCGGGGGGACGCGCATGCGCTGCGCCTGCACGGGGCGTATCGCGTGCGGGGGGCGGAGGTCGGCGCCGAGCGGCGCCGGTTCGGCATCGCCGAGATCGGACTCCGCTCGGTCTCGCATCGCTTCGTGCGCCTGACCCACGTCAACCAGTTCGAGCGCACCGAGGACTTCAACCTCGGGGCCGAGTCGCATGCCACGCTCGGCCTCTCGAGCGCGGCCCTCGGGGGCGCGGCGGGCGGCGCGCTCTTCCTCGCGGCCGGCCATCGTCAGGGCGTTCGGTTTCGCGACGGCCACTTCGTCCTGCTCGGCATCGGGGCCGGCGGCCGTCGGGAACGCAGCCTGTGGCGCAACGTCCAGGTGGCGGCGAACCTGCGCTACCTGCAGAAGCACACGGCGCGGACGGCTCTCGTCGGGAAGATGGACTACCTGCACGGGCACCGCCTCGATCCCGAGGTTCAGCTCCGCCTCGGGGCCGACAGCGGCCTCAGAGGCTACCCGAACCGCCAGTTCAACGGTACGAGGTCGCTGCTGCTCACGGCCGAGGAACGCTGGTTCCTTGCCGACGACGTCGGGCAACTGCTCTCGATCGGCCTCGCCGCGTTCGTCGACAGCGGCTACGTCTGGCCCGCGGATCGGCCCGTCGACCTGTCGGAACTCAGGACCTCGGTCGGGGTCAGCCTCCTGCTCGGCAGCCACCGGCTGGCCTCGCGCGGCGGCGTGCGCTTCGATCTGGCCTACGGGCTCGACCCGGTGGCGGGGGCGAAGCGCTGGATCGGCCGCGCCTTCTCGGGCATTGCCTTCTGACCATCGCCCGCGCCCGGGTCCGCCGCCCATTGCGAGCGACGCCGCCCCGCGGGCCGCCGGCGGCGGGCCTGCGACCGCAGGTCGCGCGCGACGCATCGCCGCCGACCGCCGTGCCGCCGGCCGGGTGGCGGCGCGGTTCGCCGTCGGCGCGTCCATCCCGTTCGGGGCGTGGCTCCTGCTGCTGCCCCTCCTCGGTGCCTGGGGTGCCTACCCCGGTGGAACGGTTGCGCGGCCGATCGCCGTCGTCGCCGTCGCCTGCGCCGCGGGCGGCCTCCTGGCCGGCAGTGCGCTGGCGCGCCCTGGCGGGCGCGTTGGGAGTCTGCGCGCGCGC
>JAPOVI010000428.1 GCA_026708265.1 Acidobacteriota bacterium | reverse complement strand
GCTGATTCTGGAACTGCGGCGCGAGTTGAAGGCCGCCGGAGATCCCGAGCGGGCGAAAGGCCAGCAGGCCTACATGAAGTCGGAGATGCCCTTCTGGGGCGTGAAGACGCCGGAACTGCGGAAGATCGGCCGCGCGGCGTTCCGGAACCACCCGTTGGACGGCTTCGAGGAATGGCGCTCGACGGTGCTGACGCTTTGGCGGACCGCCGGCCGCCGCGAGGAACGGCACGCAGCGATCGACCTCACCGGCTACCGCGCGTACAAGCCGCTGCGCACGATGCAGTCGCTGCCTGTCTTCGAGGAGATGATCGTCTCCGGCGCCTGGTGGGACTACGTGGACGCCGTTGCGAGTCACCGGTTGCGGGAACTCGTGGAGCGGTATCCGAAGACGATGGCGAAGCGGATGAACGTGTGGAGCCGGTGCCCGGACATGTGGAAGCGGCGCGCGTCGATGATCTGCCAGCTCGGCCGCAAGGGAGCGACCGATCTGGACCTGCTGCACGCGACGATCGGCGAGAACCTGCTGGGGTCGCGCTTCGGCGGCGAGTTCTTCATTCGCAAGGCGATCGGGTGGGCGCTGCGGGACCTGGCCTGGCACGATCCGGACGAAGTGCGGCGGTTCGTGCGGGAGCACGAGGAGCGGCTGAGCCCGCTCAGCCGCCGGGAGGCGCTCAGAAACGTGGGGAAGGCGCGGTGAGGAACGCTGCGGTCCAGTTCCGGGTCGCCGTCCTGCTCGCGGCGCTCCTGCTGCCGGCGGCGCTGGCTTGCCGGGGCGCCGGCGACGAGCCGCTCCGGTGGGTCGACTGGGCGGAGGAGACTCATCGCCAGGTCGTCGTCGATCGGGAGCCGGGGCAGTACCTCGGCCACCCGACGACCGTGCTGCTGTCCGACGAACGCTCGATCCTGACCGTGTACCCGAAGGGACACGGCTCCGGCCCGATCGTGATGAAACGGAGCGACGACGGCGGTCTCACCTGGAGCGAACGGCTACCGACACCGGCGAGCTGGGCGACGTCGATGGAGACACCGACGGTCTTTCCCGTCGATCTGCAGGACGGTCACCGCCGACTCATCATGTTCTCGGGGCTCTACCCGATCCGAATGGCGCGCTCGGAGGACGAAGGAGAGACCTGGACGGAGCTCGAGCCGATCGGCCACTTCGGAGGCGTCGTCGCGATGTCGTCGGTCGAGCGCCTGCGGAGCGTCGACGATGAACTGATCGCGCTGTTTCACGACGACGGCCGCTTCCTGCGACGGCCGACTTCGCGGCGCGAGCGGATCCCGGGCTTCGAGCCGGACTTCAAGGTCTACAAGACGGTCTCGCTCGATGACGGCCTGACCTGGTCCGAGCCGGAAGTCATCGCCGAACACCCGGAGGCGCATCTCTGCGAGCCGGGTCTGATCCGCTCGCCGGACGGGCGCGAGATCGCGGTACTGCTGCGCGAGAACAGCCGGCAGTTCAACTCCTTCGGCATCTTCTCGCGCGACGAGGGCCGCACCTGGAGCCGACCGATCGAACTGCCGTCTTCGCTCACGGGCGATCGGCACGTTGGCCGCTACACGCCCGACGGGCGTCTCTTCGTCACGTTCCGTGACCGCGAAACGTCGAGCCCCTGGTACGGCGACTGGGTCGGCTGGCTGGGCCGCTACGAGGACCTGCGGCGCGGGGGCCGTGAGCCCTGGGCCGGCGAGGCGCGGGTGCGGTTGATGGACAACACCTACGCCGCGGACACGGCGTACCCGGGCCTCGAACTGCTGCCGGACGGCACCTTCGTCTCCACGACCTACGGTCACTTCACGCCGGGCGAGGAGCCGTGGGTCGCGTCGGTGCGGTTCAACACCGAGGAACTCGACGCGGCCGCGGCCACCGCTCCGGCCACTGCGCCGGACAAGCCGGTGCTGCGGGTGGGGACGAGCGGCGACTACCCGCCGTTCTCTGTGGGCGAAGAGTCCGCCCGCCAGGGCTTCGACATCGCGGTCGCGCGCCGGCTCGCTTCGGATCTCGGATACGGCCTGGAGTTCCGGTCGTTCGACTGGCCCGATCTGAGCGGCGCGGTCGCTGCCGCCGACTTCGACCTCGCGATGAGCGGCGTTACCTGGAGGCCGGGCCGCGCCGCCGTGGGCTGGATGAGCCGGGCGGTTGCCGCGGGCGGTCCGTGCGTGGTCAGTTCGACGGCGGCGCCCGACTGGCCGCGCCGCGTGGCGGTCAACCGGGGCGGCATCCTCGAGCGCTGGGCGCGGGAGCGATTCGGGTCCGGGGAGGGCGGGCCGGTGGAGGTGGTCGCCGTCGATGACAACCTGTCGCTGCCGGGACGGCTCGAGCGGAACGAGGTCGACGCCTTCGTCACGGACTCTTTCGAAGTGGAGCACTTCGGGCGCGACGGCTGGCGGCGTGACTGCGAGCCGCCGCTCGACCGCAAGGTGTTCTGGGTCGCTCCGCACCGGGCCGACGACCTGGGGCCCGCCGTCGACCGCTGGATCCAGCGCAACGAGAGCTGGCTGGAGGGCCGGCGCGAGGAGTGGTTCGG
>JAPOVI010000390.1 GCA_026708265.1 Acidobacteriota bacterium | reverse complement strand
GTCGGCGTAAGTGATTGATTTCAAAGGCTTCGCCTGAACCGTTGTTAAACTTGGGCTAGTAGGGAAGACGCGAGTGGTGACGGCTTACCTACGGCCCGCGACGACAGTGCTCGTGGCCGGCCGCCGTCCTGCTCGCGTGACGTCGGCCGCGCACGCGGCCGGCGGAGCTGGCGGTTCGTCACACCGTCCGGAGGTAGCAATGGCAACGGGTGGCCGAGTGGACAAGGCGGAGTTGTGCAGGCACATGGTCCGGCACTTCGCCGCATCCAAGCTCGCCTTGAGAAGATCCGACGCACGCGAGTTTCTCGACGAGTTGCGGCGATTGTGTGAGCGCAAGCTGGTGGAGGTCGGGCAGTTCAGGGTGCCCGGCGTGGTGAAGCTCGTGGTCGAGCAGCGCCGGGCCCGCAAGGGCCGCAGCCCGGTGACGGGGCGGCCCATGATGATCCCGAAGCGGCGAGTGGTAAGGGCCCGCATTTCCAAGCGGATCCGGGAGTCCGTGGAGCGGCCTGTGTGAGCCTCTGCGGCTCGGGGGCTCAAGGCGCGGGGGGCTGCGGCAGCAGCGCGCGAACGGATTCGATCGTGTCCGCCTCGCCCGGCGCCTTGTCGTCGCGGTAGCGCCTGACGCGCGCGAAGCGCAGCGCGACGCCCCCCGGATAGCGCCGACTCGCTTGCACCTCGTTGAAGGCCACCTCTACGACCAGCAGCGGCCGGACGTACACGGTGTAGCGGTCGCGGCCCGTCTCGAGCTCGAGCAGGCGCCGGGTCTGCCACGAGAGCGTGGCGTCGGTGAGGCCCTTGAAGGTCTTCCCGAGCATGACGAAGCCGCCCGCGGCCGCGTCCCGGGCGCCCAGGTGCAGATTGCTCAACCAGCCCTGCCGGCGCCCGCTACCCCATTCCGCGGCCAGGACGACGAGGTCGAGCGTGGCGGCCGGCTTGATCTTCAGCCAGGCCGCACCGCGCATCCCGGCTTCGTAGCCTGCTCCGAGGGCCTTGGCCATCACGCCCTCGTGCCCGCCGCGCCGCGCCGCGTCGACGAACGCCTCGGCTTCGGCCGGTCGCGGCGACAGCACGCGGGGAATCGTCCAGCCGCCGCCGGTCGCCGCGTCGAGCGCCGCGGCCCGGTCGCGGAATGGTGCGTCGATCAGGTCGTCCGCATCGACGGCCAGGCAGTCGAAGAAGAAGGGAGTGAGCGGCAGCGCCCGGAGGATCGTCCGATCGTCGGGCGTGCGCCCGAAGCGACGCATCGTGACCTGGAACGGGAGTGGCCGACCGTCCGCCCCGAGCGCGAGCACCTCGCCGTCGAGCACGAGCCGGCGGGCGGGCATCGCGCGCACGGCGTCGAGGACCTCGGGCACCGCCCCGGTCACCTCGCGCAGGTGTCGCGTGTACACGCGCACCTCGTCGCCCTCCTTGTGGACCTGGACCCGCACGCCGTCCAGCTTGTAGTCGAGCGCGAACGGGCCGAGCCGCGAGCGCACCTCGCCCACGCTCTCGGCCGACTGGGCGAGCATCGGCTGGATCGGCCGGAAGACGCGCAGTGCGAATTGCTCCAGGCCCGCTGCACCACCGGTCAGCGCGGCTCGCGCGACCGGCGCGAGGCCGCCCGCGATCATGACGGCGCGGCGGATCCTGGCGGGCGGCAGCCCGGCCGCCTTCGCGACGGCATCGCTCACCACGCTCTCGAGGGCGCCCTGACGCAGCTCGCCGCACACCAGGCGCACCAGGAAGTCCTGCTCGTCCGCCGTGGCCCGGCCGAACAGGGCGCGAAGCCGAGCCGCCCTCCCGGCCGACGAACCCGGGCCGTGCAGGCTGGCGACCTGCGTGAACGCCTCGTCGAGGTCCGCAATCGACAGGCTGGAGTCTCGTGCGGGCGCCGCGGCGCGGGCGTCGCGAACGGTCGCGAAGCCGACGCCTATCCGGCCCTGGGGCAGGGTGCCGCAGAGATACGCGACGGCGCTCTCGATGGCCCGCGGAGGGAGCTCGGCGAGGAACGAGGAGAGGCGGCCGATCTTGTCGAGCCGGCGACGGGAGTCCCGCACGGCGCGCGAGGTCGCCGCGAGGTCGCGCAGCGAGCCGCCGGTCACGGCTTCCGCCTGGCCGCCGCGGCGCCGGCGGCCGGTAGAATGCGCGCGGAGGGGCCGACATGAAGTGGTTGTTCAAGGAAGAGCCGACCCACTACAGCTACGACGAGCTGGTCTCGGACGCGCGGACCATGTGGGACGGGGTGCGGAATCCGTTGGCCCAGAAGCATCTGCGCTCGGTGCGGAAGGGTGACGAGATCTTCTTCTATCACACGGGCAAGGAGAAGGCCGTCATCGGGACCGCCGTCGCCCTGACCGATGCCTATCCCGATCCGGACGACGAGACCGGGAAGCGCTTCGTGGTGGACGTAGCCCCGGGGGAGAAGCTCCGGCGGCCCGTCACCCTCAAGGAGATCAAGGCGAGCCCGGCGTTCGACACGTTCGTCCTCACCCGTGCGCCGCGGCTCTCCGTCATGCCGGTCAGCGAGGCGGAGTGGCGCGAGATAGAGCGCCTGTCGCGGATCGACTCCTGACCGCCCCGTACAAGCGTCTGGCGGTCCCGGCGCCCCCCGGGTGGGAGCGTCGGGACCGCCAGTCCGGTTGCGCGTCCGGCCGACCGACGATGAACGTCGAGCCGGCCGGCTGGTCGCGGAGAGTTCCCCGCTACTCGACGGACAGGATCCTCGCCGTCCTGCCCTTCTGCTCGAATGGCGAGGTCACCTTGATCGGGTGGCCCGGCCGCAGGTCCGTCGAGGCGAGGGCCAGCGGCAGCCTGGTCCGGAACGTGATGCGCTGCCGTTCGGCATCGGCGGAGACGAACTCCACCGGCAGCACGTAGCCGTGGTCCAGGGCCAGGTCCGCGTCCCGGTGCTCCACGTAGCGGACCGCCGTGACCTCCTCGTCCTGACCCGGGGCCCAGATGAGGACCACGGCGTCGCCTTCCTCGAAGCGGTCGGCGTAGCGGAAGACGTGGCTTTCGGCCGGAGCGGAAACCGTCGCCGCCGACTCCGCTCGCTGGTAGGCGACCAGCTCGCCCGGCCAGACGTAGCGTCGCGCCCGGCGGGACGGATCGAAGGCGTCGACGGCAACGACCGCTCCCACCCCGGCCGTGGGCCAGTGCGGAGACGTGATCGTGGCCCAGTCGCCGGGGACGAGCATGCCCAGGGCCTCGACGCTGCTCTCCGGAATCGTGGCCTTGAACGTGACGTAGCTGCTCGCCGGGTCGACGGCCACGAACTCCGCCCGCAGGAGGAAACCGTCGTTGCCCCAGAGTCCGGAGCCGTCCTCGGGGACGATGGACCGGATGTCGTTCGCGCGGTCCTCGAAACCCGACCAGGTGATGACGATCGGATCGCCGGGCTGCGCGCCGGCGACGGGGGCCAGGCCCTCCACGGCGGCAACGCGCGCCCGGACGGTGAGGGAGCGGGTGGTCTCGTCGAGCGCGACGAGCTCGCCGTGCCAGCGGTACGTTCCGGCGGCGACCGCGCGGGAGCCCGCCAGCGCGGCATCGTAGGCGGCAACGGAAGCGACGGTACCGTTGGCCGGCCAGTGGGGAGTCGTGACGGTGGCCCAGTCGCCGCGGCTCAGCGTGCGCACGGCAGCGACGCCGGAGTCGGGAATCGCCGTCGCGAACGTGAGGTAGCGGCCGGCCGGATCGGCGTGGACGAGCGTCGCCTGCAGGAGGAAACCGTCGTTGCCCCAGAGTCCGGAACCGTCCTCGGGGGCGACGGACCGGATGCCGTTCGCGCGGTCCTCGAACCCGGACCACGTGATGACGATCGGCTCGCCGACGCGCGTGCCGGCGACCGCCGCGAGCCCGCGGCGCCCGGCGACGCGGGCCCGGACCGTGAGCATCCGCGAGCTCTCGTCGAGCGTGACGAGCTCGCCGTGCCACCGGTAGGTGCCCTCGGCCGCCGCGCCGAGGTCGGGCTGCGTGGCGTCGTAGGCGGCGACGGAGGCTACGCTGCCCTCGGAGGGCCAGTGGGGCGAGGTGACCGTGGCCCATTCACCGCGCGTCATCGTGCGGACCGCCCCCAGGCTGTCGGCGGGGACCGGCGTCCTGAAGGTGACGTAGCGCGTTGCCGGGTCGAGGGCGACGAGCTCTCCCCGCAGGAGGAAACCGTTGTTGCCCCACAGCCCGGAGCCGTCCTCCGGCACGACGGACCGGATGCCGTTCGCGCGGTCCTCGAATCCGGACCAGGTGATGACGATCGGTTCACCCGCCCCGGCGCCCGCGATTGCGGTCAGGCCGTCCGCGCTGGAGACGCGGGCGCGAGCCGTCAACTGCCGCGCGCCCTCGTCGAGCGCCACGAGCTCGCCGTGCCAGCGGTACGTCCCCGTCGCGTCGGCGCTCAGGTGCGGGCGGGCGGCGTCGTAGGCGGCCACGGAGGCCACGGTGCCGTCGGTGGGCCAGTGAGGCGAGGTGACCGTGGCCCAGTCGCCGCGTCTCAGGGTTCGCACGGCCGCCACGCTCTCGTCGGGAATCGCGGCCTCGAAGGTGAGGTAGCGGCCCGACGGGTCGGCGGCCACGAGGTTCGCTCGCAGGAGGAAGCCGTCGTTGCCCCAGAGTCCGGAGCCGTCCGCGGGCGCGACGGACCGGATGCCGTTCGCGCGGTCCTCGAATCCGGACCAGGTGACGACGATCGGTGCCCCGGCCATCGCGCCGGCCACCGCGTTCAGTCCCGACGGTGTGGCGACGCGTGCCCGGACGGTGAGCGTTCGCGCACGCTCGTCGAGCGCCACGAGCTCGCCGTGCCAGCGGTACGTCCCGTCGGCGCCCGCGCTCGGACCCGGTCGTGCGGCGTAGGCGGCGACGGCGGTGACGGCGCCGTCGGCAGGCGAGTGCACCGAGGTGATGGTGGCCCAGTCGCCGCGTCGCAGGGCTCGCACCGCTGCGACGCTCTTGCCGGGAATCGCGGACCTGAAGGTGAGATAGCGGGTCGCGGGATCGAGCGACACGAACTCGGCCCGCACGACGAAGCGCCCCGCGTCGCCCTCCAGCTCCGCGCCGTCGTCCGGCGACACGGCGCGAATGCCATGGGCCCGGTCCTCGAACCCGCCCCAGGCGATCAGGATCGGGTCTCCGGCCTCGACGGGCGGCATTTCGGCCAGGGCGTCGGGCGAGGTCACCGGCGCCCGGACCGTGAGCTCGCCCGCGCTCGAATCGAGAGCCACGAGCTCACCGTGCCAGCGGAAGGTCTCCTGTTGCGCGGGCGCTTCCGCGGCGGTTGCCGCCGAGGCGCACGCCGCGCAGGCCAGGAGCCCGACCCACCGCGCGGCCGCTGGCGCCGGCCGCGTGGCAGTTGCCTGTTGCAGTCCCAATGTCACCATGACTCACTCCTTGAATTGCCAGTCGCAGCACCGCAGCGCTGCCGGAGCGCTCCCGCGGGCCACTGCGCGGGAGGCGCCGTCGCCCGGAGGCTCGATCGGGACGACCGCCAACCTCCGGCTCGCGCCGGAGCCCCGCTGCACGACCCACCGAGCCACCGAATGCACGGCTGTTGCCACGTCCGAGCAACTCTCCGAACCGACCCACGACCCGCCTCGGCGGGCCGCCGTGCCAGCCGCTGGGGACGGCCGGCACACTCTCGAATCGACCGGCTTGGGAGTAGCCGACTACAAGGAGGGATATGTTGTGCGCGCTCCCTGAGAAGCGCGACCACCATCCTAGACGCAATCGGCTTGCAGGTCAAGGACTTCGGGGCCGTACAGGTGCGCTTGCGAAAAGCGGCCGACGCCCCTATAATTGCGCCTGGAGCAGAAGAGCACGCGACACTCTCCTGAAGCGGTCACTCCCAAGCCGCTTTGCGAGTCGGACCGTAGAGAAGCGGGTTGTGGTGCGCCTCCCCGGCGTGCCGCGAAACCCCGGCTTGGACGCGCCGTTCGCTGGCAACAGCGGCACTCGCCGGCGCAACGAAATGTCGTAATCGTTTCAGGAGGGCAGCGATGACCACGAAGCCGACAACCGGTCAGGCCGTGCACGGCGGCGGCCAGCCGATGAATCCGGGCCAGGCGATGAATCCCGCCGGCCAGCCGATGAACGCCCCCGGCATGCCGGCCTATCCCCGCGGCCCGGCGCCGAGCAGCGTCGGCTCGAAGTTCCGGCGATTCCTGTTCAACGTGTTCCTGGTGATCCTCGCCTTCGCCGCCGGCTACGTGTACATGGAGCGCGAGTCGCAGCGGGACCGCGATGCGATGGAGCGCGAGCAGATGGCCGCCACCGAGCGCATCGCGGCCCTCGAGCGGCGGATCGAGGAGCTCGGCCGCGAGTCCGGCACGCGGGTCGAGCTCGACCTGACGCAGGTGTTCGAGCCGATCCGCGAGGCGTTGAGCCAGGTGACGCTGGTCAAGCTGAGTGAGATCTCGGACCAAATCACGAAGGAGCTGGTCCGGGTCGTGGAGTCGGACCTCGCGGTCGACCTGGCCGCGGTCGGCGAGGCGGCGCTCGAGGGCGGCGCGGAAGTGGCGGAGCTGGCCTCCGAGGAGCCGGCGCAGGGGGCGGACGATGCGGCTGCGTCGGAGCCGGCGGCGCCGGAGCAGGCACCCGAGCGAGCCGAGGCGCCAGCGGCCGAGCCGTCGACGCAGCGCCCGCCCGAGCCGGGAGACGACGGCGAGCTGGTCAGCACCGGACCCGCTCCCCAGGAGGCGCCCACCGCCGGCCCCGACGTCTCGCGGAACGCCCCGGTCGCGGTCGAGCCGGCGCCGCAGCCCGCGCCGGTGTCGGATGTCGTGCTGCTGCTGGCGGAGTACGCGGGCCCGTCGGCCGAGCCCGCGGACGCCACCGCCGCGCAGTAGGCGGTGGCGGACCGAGACACGGCGCGCGCGGCGTTCGGAGTGGATTCGACCGCCGGCCTCGCCCGCGACTGACGCTCATGCCGCGGGGCGGGTCGCGAGAGCTCCCGCCCTGCGGTTCGCCTTCCGACATTCCCCGCGATACCTCGCGGGGCGCGGCGCCGCGGCATCGGCGCTTCCCTTGCGAAGCTCGGAGAGACGCGCTAGGATCCCCTCTCAGTTCAGCTAGGGGGGGAAGGCGTCCCCTGTGTCCGTTCCGACCTGCGTCGCGCGGCCCGTTCGCCTCGTCGATCTCCACTGCGGCTCAGGGGCGGTGCCGGCGCGGTCCCTCGCGGCAGGCCCGCCTCCGCCGGGCCTGCGGGTAGGGCCGGCGCCTCCGCAGTCGCCCCGCCCATACGGTGCTCGGCTGGCTCCGACCGGTCGTCGTGTGGTTTCGCGACTCCCTTCCCCGCCCGGAGGAGCCTGATGGCGAAGGGTGGCCGAATCGACAAGGCCGAGTTGTGCGCGCACATGGTGCGGCACTTCGCTGGGTCCGACGTGAAGTTGACGCGCGCCGACGCGCGCGAGTTCCTCGACGAGATGCGGAGGTTGTGCGAGAGCCAGCTCCTGGAGGTCGGCCAGTTCTCGGTTCCCGGCGTCGCGAAGCTCGTGGTGCAGGAGCGGCGACCGCGGAAGGGGCGCAGCCCGGTCACCGGGCAGCCCATCGTGATACCGGCGCGCCAGGTCGTCCGGGCCCGCATCGCCAAGAGAATCCGGGAGGTGATCGAGCGACCGCTCTGACCCTTGCCCCGGCGCCGCTCTTCAGGGCGTCCCCCCACGCTCCGGCCTGCCCGCCACGTCGAGCCCGGGCGTTACGATCGCCGTCGAGGCATCTGTCGCCGGCGCGTCGAGGCCCCGGCCCCGGCTCACCGGAGACGCTACGGTCCCTGTCATGACTACGCCCACGGCGTTGGTTTCCGCGCTGCAGGAGATCGCCCGGTCGGCGGACGTCGACGGCGTCGCGCGGTTCTTCAAGGGCGGCGACCCGGGGACGACCGTCATGGGCGTATCCATCGGCAAGGTCTTCCCCGTCGCGAAGCGTTTCGTGGCGCTCGGCCTGGATGACGTGGCCGGCTTGCTGGACGACCGCCGCTACGAAGTACGCATGGCCGCCGTCGCCATCCTCGACTTCAAGGCGCGGCGGAAGGGCCTGGCGGCCGCCGACCGGAGGGCCTTGTACGAGCTCTACCTGCGGAAGCACGACCGGATC
This sequence comes from Acidobacteriota bacterium, assembly GCA_026708265.1. Lineage (GTDB taxonomy): Bacteria > Acidobacteriota > Vicinamibacteria > Vicinamibacterales > UBA8438 > JAGWAJ01. Next base: position 19,313 of record JAPOVI010000390.1, on the reverse strand, counting down.
AACAACTGGGACCTCGTCGATCGCGCCGCGCCGCACGTGGTCGGGGAGTTCCTCGTGGACGGGGATCGAACGATCCTCGATCGCCTGGCGCGCTCGAAGAATCCGCACGAACGGCGCACCGCGCTGGTCAGCACCTACGCGTTCATCAAGCGCGGAGAGGTCGCCGACACGTTCCGCATCGCCGAAACCCTGGCGGAGGACGTGGATCCCTACGTCCAGAAGGCCATCGCGTCCTGGACGCGCGAAGCCGGAAAGAGGGACGAGGGAGCTCTGGTCCGCTTCCTGACCCGCAACCGGGAACGCCTGCCGAAGCCGACGATGACCGCCGCCTCGAAGCTGCTCCCGACCGACGTACGTGACCGCCTGCGTGCCTGAGATCGACGCCCTCCCGCGGGAAACCGGGACTCGCGCCTGGAGCCCAGTCCCGCGCCCGCAGCGAAGCGAACCGGCGGAGTCGCGGAGCGCCGCGCGTTGCGCGGTTCCCCGACTTGCGCCCGAAGCGAAGCGGAGTGCCACGCGCGGTTCCCAGTCCCGCGCACGAAGCGAAGCGGAGTGCCGCGCCGTGCCGCGCGTTGCGTGGTTCCCCGACTTGCGCCCGCAGCGAACCGAACCGGCGGAGCTGCGGAGCGCCGCGCGTTGCGCGGTTCCCCGACTTGCGCCCGAGCGAAGCGGAGTGCCGCGCCGTGCCGCGCGTTGCGCGGTTCCCCGACTTGCGCCCGCAGCGAAGCGGAGTGCCCCGCGCGGTTCCCGTCCCGCGCACGAAGCGAAGCGGAGTGCCGCGCCGTGCCATTGAAAGGAAGCTGGGATTCGCGCCCGAAGCGGCGAAGCCGCGGAGCGCCTGAATCCCACCCTCTCCGCGACACGGAGCGAAGCGAGGTGTGGCGGAGAGGGTGGGATTCGAACCCACGTGCCGGTTACCCGACAAGACGCTTTCGAGGCGCCCCCGTTACGACCACTTCGGTACCTCTCCGCAGGCGGGTACCATCAGTTTACGCCGGTTCGCACCCTCCCGCCAGCCGTCGCCCTCACGGCTGCGGCACTTCGTCGATCCAGACCCGGATCTGTCGATCGTCCTCGCGCACCCGCACGATGTCGCCGCGCAGCTCGCTCAACCGCTCGAGGGCGGCGGGCAGGTTCAGCGAGTCCCCGTCGCCGGACAGAAGGGCGTCGACGACCGCGATCGGCAGCCGCATCTCGGCCGTCTCCGCCGCGCCGTCGCGCGCCATGCGCACCTCGATCTCGTCTCCGGAGCGCGCCACCCGCACGATGTCGTCCTCCTGCTCGATCGTGATGAACTCGGCGTCGCCCGCCGCCAGGAGTTGCCCCCACATCTTGCGCACGGCGGGGATGCTGACGGAAACTCCCGTGTCGGTGAGTTGGATCGTCCCGCCGCCGATGCGGTCCGGCGGGATCATCGACGCCAGCACCTCGGCGGCCGCGAGCGGGAGATTCACGCTGACGTTGCCCTGGTCGTCACTGCCGACGACCTCGACATGAATCCACGGTTGGGGTGCGTCCTGGGCGCTCGACAGCCCGCCGAGCCACAGGAGCACCGCGACTGCAACGACGACACGTGCACGAGCATGCATGAGTTCCTCCCCCGATCGTGCCGGTCGCGCCCTGCCGCGCCGGCTCCCGTGCAGGGTAGACGATGTACCGCCACGCGCGGTTCGCGCGGGAGGCCGGCGGCGTGATCGCGGAGCGCACCGACCCTCGCCGCCGCCTGGGCCGGGCCCGGTGGCTGGCTTGCGCGATCTTCGCATGCTCCGGCGCCTGCGCCGCCGCTGGGGCCCAGGAGCGGGTGACGTTCCACACCGACGTCACCATCTACGGCGACAACACCGAGTTCCACAACCGCTTCCGGGGCGGCGAGACGCTGCTCGGCACGGCCGGGACCTTCGCCGTCGACGTGGCGCTCGGCGAAGCCGCCGTCTTCCGGGGCGGCGTCTTCCTCAACCACCGGATCGGGTCGGCGCGATTCGCCGAGCAATGGCGCCCGGTCTTCAGCCTGACGGTCGACCGCGGGCCGTCGCGGTTCATCTTCGGGACGCTCGACACCGGACCGCAGGAGGGCGTGTTCGCGCCCGACCTGGGGGGGCCGCACGGGCTCATCCCGCCGCTCCAGGTCGAGACCCTCGCCTACACGCGCCCGCACGAGGGCGGCCTCCAGTGGCAGCTCGACGCGCGGCGCATCGAGCAGGACGCCTGGATCAACTGGCAGCGGCTCAACACGGCCGAGCACCGGGAGCGCTTCGATGTCGGCCTGCGCGGCCGGCTCCCGCTCGGCACGCCGTTCCCGATGGCGGTGGCCTACCAGCTCCATCACGTGCACGAGGGAGGGCAGCTCTTCGACGCCGGGCCGGTTGCCGACAGCTTGGCGGGAGGACCGGGACTGGTGGTCGAGCCCCCCATCGGCCTCTTCGACGCCTCCTCCGTCGAGGCCTACCTGATGTGGTCGAAGCACGTGCCAGTCCGCGGCGACCCGGAGGCCGGCTCCCACGGCCACGGCCTGTTCGTGCGGGCCGCGGCGGAGAAGAGCGGCTGGCGCGGGCACTTCATCTTCTGGAGCGGCTGCCTCTGGCTGAAGGACGAGGGCGACCTCAACTACGGCTCGCGCTTCCGGGACGGCTCGGTCTTCCGCCCCACGCGCCACTACGGCGAGGTCGGCCTGGCGAGGATCTTCTACGAGGCGGAGGGCGTGTCCCTCGAGGGTTCCGCCCGCGCGCACCGCATCGAGAAGGACTACAACTACTCGTTCCGGGTGCTGGCCCGCGTGCACCTGGACGTCCCGTTCCGTCGCCGCTGACGCCTTTCGCGGGGCGAGGGCTGCACGGTGCGGCGTTTTGTGGCACACTTGTGTGTACGGACTTGCCGCGATCGGACGCGGCGGCCTCGCCGGTCCTGGGCGGCCGGGAGGCCGGGCGGGTTGGGACCCGCCGTGGCGGGTACGCCCAAGCAAGGAGGTGATCCAGTGGACGATGCCAGTACCTGTCCGACGGAGGTGGCGTCCTCGTAGGGGCCTCCAGCGTAACGCTGTGGCGTAACGACGGGGGACCCCGCCAACGGGGTATCCCAACGCCACCCAGACGGACACGGGGTCCCGGCCCGCTGGGCCGGGGCCCTTTTTCTTTGCCCCGGTGCGCGCTCGCCGAGGGATGTGGTTGGCGCGCCCTGCAGGATTCGAACCTGCGGCCTCCTGGTTCGTAGCCAGACGCTCTATCCAGCTGAGCTAAGGGCGCGCGGGTGAGGACCCGAACGCTCCAGTATACCCGAGCCCTGCGCCCCCGTGCCCCACCGCGCCGCCGGCTGCGGGTCGCGGCGGGCCGCTCGTCGCCCCTTGCCGCTCGCCGCCGTCGGCCCGCCCACGGCGCGTCGCTATAATCCCCGCGTGAGCTACATCGCCCACCGCGCCGAAGGGCCCGCCAGCACGCGCTGCGTCGTCGTGACCGTCAGCGACACCCGGACCGAGGAGACCGACCGCAGCGGCCGCGCCATCGCGGACCTCCTCTTGGCGGGGGGCCACGACGTGGCGGGCAAGACGATCGTCCCGGACGACGCGGACCGGGTCCGCGGCGCGGTCGAGCGCGCCATCGAGGCGCCGGACGCCGACGTCGTCATCACCACCGGCGGCACCGGGATCACCCGGCGGGACGGCACCTACGAGGTGATCGCCGAGTTGCTCGACAAGCGCATCGACGGCTTCGGCGAGCTGTTCCGGGCCCTCAGCTTCGAGGAGATCGGACCGGCCGCGATGCTCAGCCGGGCCTGCGCCGGCCTCGCCGGCGGCACGATCGTCATCAGCCTCCCCGGCTCCGAGAACGCCGTGCGACTGGCGATGACACGGCTGATCCTCCCGGAGCTCGGCCACCTCGTCCGGGAGGCGCGACGGTGAGCGGCAGGGCCGACGGAACCGCGATGCGCCCGTTCCGGAAAACGATTCCGTTCGAGGAGGCGCTCGGCATCGTCCGCGAGGCGGCGCGGCCGCTCGATCGCGCCGTGCCGGTGGGGCTGGCGGACGCCGCCGGCCGTGTGCTGGCGGAGGACATCGTGGCCGGGGGCGACGTTCCGCCGTTCGACCGCGCGGCCATGGACGGCTACGCGGTCGTGGCGGCCGACACGTTCGGAGCGGGCCGACAGGAGCCGGCGCGGCTCCGCTGCATCGAGTCGATCCATTCCGGGATGGTCTCCACCCGGCGCCTCGGCGCGGGTGAGTGCATCCAGATCGCGACCGGCGCCCCGCTCCCGGACGGGGCGGACGCCGTCGTCATGGTCGAGGAGACCGCGCGGGAAGGGGACGCGGTACGCGTGTTCTCGCCCGTCCACCCGCGCCAGCACGTCGGCCGGCGGGGAGCCGACATCGAGGCCGGCCGGACGCTGCTCCGCCGGGGCGACCTGCTGACGCCGAGCCGGCTAGGCTCCATCGCCGCGCTCGGCACGGCCGAGGTCTCCGTCTACGACCGGCCGCGGGTGGGCCTGGTCTCGACGGGCAACGAAATCGTCGAGCCGGGACGGCCGCTCCGCGCGGGGCAGATCTACGACATCAACCGCTTCACGCTCGGTGCCGTGGTCTCGGAGCACGGCGGTGTGCCCGTTCCCCACCCGATCACCGCCGACTCGCTGCCGGCGCTCGGGGCCGCCGTCGACGACATCATCGCGCAGGGCACGGACATCCTGGTCTTCTCGGGCGGGAGCTCCGTGGGCGAGCGCGACCTGACGCTGGACGTCATGCGCCAGAAGGGCTCGGTCGCGTTCCACGGCATCGCGGTCAAGCCCGGCAAGCCGACCGCGTTCGGCCACATCGGCGACACGCCGGTGCTGGGCATGCCCGGCTACCCGACCTCGTGCCTCTCGAACGCCTACCTGCTGCTGGTGCCGTTCCTGCGGCGGGTGGCAAGCCTTCCGCCGCACCGCGTCCCGACCGTCACCGTGCCCGCGGGGCATCGCTTCGTCTCCACCCCGGGCCGGCACCAGTTCTACACGGTGCGCGTCGTCGACGGTCTCGCGGTGGGCGCCTTCAAGGCATCGGGCGACATCACCAGCATGTCGCAGGCCGACGGCTACGTGGAGATCCCGCTGCGGACGGACGTCATCGAGGAGGGCGAGCCGGTCGAGGTGGCGCTGTTCGGTCCGGGCCCTTCCGCCTGAGCCCTGCGCCCGGTTGCCGCCGCGGCATCGTCCCCGGCGGTCGGCCTACCTTCCGAGCCGGCGGGCCCATTCCAGCTCCAGCTCGTCGGCCGTGTGCAGGTCGAAGAAGGGCGCGGTCCGCCGGTACGCCCCGCGGAACTCCGCGTGGCAGCGGTAGCAGACCGTGAGGTCCCGCAGGCGGCGGTAGACGACGAGGTCGACGAGCGCCGCCGCGCCCAGCACCCCGTAGGCGACGAGATCCATCCCGTACCAGTAGAACCCGGCGCTGACGAGGGCCCCGAGGACGATGACGGTGAGCCCGAGCTGCGGGTTGAAGTCCTTCCGCAGGTAGAAGTCGCCGCCCTCGCAGACCGGGCAGCGGTCGACCTCGGCGTCGGCGCGGAGCTTCTCGCTCACCGAGAGCGCCATCGTCCGCCCGCAGCGGCCGCAGGCGACGGCGTCCGGGGCGTCGGCGGCGGCGACCGGGAGGCGGCTGCCGCAGTCGGGGCACACGAACGTCAGCCTCACAGCGGCACCCGCTGCAGCACCAGGAGGTACTTCGCCAGCACCTCGCCCACGATGACGGTGAAGAAGTCGACGTAGAGGATGCCGGTCGCCGACTGCGTCGACTGGATCTTCGCGGTCTCCCACGTCAGCCAGGCGAGCACGAGCGGCCCGGCAAGCCCGAACAGGACGCGCTGCCAGAGGAACACGGCCTCGATCGAGACGAGGTAGCGGTCGAAGCCGGCCCCCGTCGGCGACTGCCAGCTCGCCAGGGCCGCCGCCACGACGGCGCCGACGACGACGATGCGCACCACCGCCGACCCGATGTGGAACTTCACCACCCGCTTGAGCAGCGATACCTCCATCGAGGGCAGCACGAGGTACCAGTGGCCCAGGATCATGGCCGTGCACGCGCCGCCGAGGAGGGCCGCCGACGAGACGAAGCTGGCCAGCGTCAGGCCGCCGGACGCCGGCCCCATCTCGGCCGCGGTCCACGTGACCGCCTGCGCGACGAGGGCCAGCCCGCCGCCCGCGATCGCGATGGCGAGCCAGACCGGCCGCAGGCGGGCCAGGACCCGTCCGATCGTGGCCCAGTAGACCAGCAGCGCCCCGGTGGACGCGACGAGCGCGGCCAGCGCGAGGCGCTCGGCCGTCGTCGGGTCGGCGATGTCGGGCCGGAAGGCGAGCGCGATCAGCAGGAGGATCGCCGCGAGGCCGGCGTTGAAGCGGAAGAACTTCACGCCTGCGGCCTGCCCAACGAGGAGCAGCGAGGCCGCGATGCCGATCCCGAGGTGCGTCAGGAAGAGGAAGAGGACGGAGGACATGTGGCGTACCGAGCCGGCCGGCCGGGGTGTCGCGGCGTCCGCGGCGAGGCGGTCGCCGTTCCGTCCGCGGGCGCCGGTGGAACGGCGGCGCCGGGTCCGGGCGGCGCCCGCCGCCCGGATCGCGCGTCCGCTAGCCGAGCCGCCGGTTCACCTCGGCCCAGTTGATCGTGTTGAACCAGGCCGCGATGTAGTCCGGCCGCCGATTCTGGTATCGGAGGTAGTAGGCGTGCTCCCAGACGTCGACCCCGAGGATCGGCGTCCTGCCCTCCATCAGGGGGCTGTCCTGGTTGGGCGTGCTCACCACGCGCAGCGAGCCGCCGTCCTTGATCACCCACGCCCAGCCGCTCCCGAACCGCGCCGCCCCGGCGGCCGAGATCTCGCCCTTGAGCGCCTCGTACGACCCGAACGACGCGTCGATGGCCGCGGCCACCGCGCCCGTCGGCTGGCCGCCGCCGGTCGGACTCATCACCTGCCAGAACAGGCTGTGGTTCGAGTGCCCGCCGCCGTTGTTGCGGACCGCGGTGCGGATGTCCGCCGGCACGCTGTCGAGGTCGGCGATGAGCTCGTCGACGCCCTTGCCGGCGAGCTCCGGATGCTGCTCGAGCGCCGCGTTCAGCTTCGACACGTAGGTCGCGTGGTGCTTGCCGTGGTGGATGCGCATCGTCTGCTCGTCGACGTGCGGCTCCAGCGCGTTGAAGTCGTAGGGCAGCGGGGGCAGCTCATGGGCCATCGGTCGGATTCTCCTTCCGGACTTGATATCGCCGCAGGGCCGGGGCTCGCGACGCCCGAACGGTGCGGGGCGCCGTTCGGTCCCTGCGTCGCGCGGATCCTCCCGGTCATGGAGGCGGTGCAACCCGTGAGTGTAGTGGATCTCCCGTCCGGCGGTCCACGCTCACGCGGGGCGGGAGACGACGTTGTAGAAGGTGTCGCGCTCGACCGGCTTCCGGCCGGCGCGCCGAATCAGCCGCGCGATCTCCTCCGGGGTCATCGCCTCCGGGGTCGGCGCGCCCGCCATGTGGTAGATGCGCTCCTCCTGCACGGTGCCGTCGAGGTCGTCGACGCCGAACCAGAGCGAGGTCTGCGCCACCTCCACGCCGGTCGCGATCCAGAAGGCCTTGATGTGGGGCACGTTGTCGAGCATGAGGCGGGCGACGGCGTGGACCCGCAGGGTGTCGGCGGCGGTGGGCGGCGGCAGCTTCTCCATCCGGTTGTTGTCGGGATGGAAGGCCAGCGGGATGAAGGCCTGGAAGCCCTCGGTCTCGTCCTGCAGCGCGCGGGCGCGCAGCATGTGGTCGACGCGCTCCTCCGGGGTCTCGATGTGGCCGTACAGCATGGTGACGTTCGACGGCATCCCGAGCCGGTGGGCCAGGCGGTGAATCGCCAGGTAGCGGTCGGCGTCCGCCTTGTCGTGACAGATCTTGCGCCGCACGCGCTCGGCGAACACCTCGGCCCCGCCGCCGGGCAGCGAGTCGAGCCCGGCGTCCATGAGCTGGCGCAGCACCTGCTCGTCGGTCAGGCCGTAGAGCTCGGAGAAGAAGGCGATCTCGACCGCCGTGAAGCACTTCAGGTGGATGTCCGGCCGGATCCGCTTGAAGCCGCGCAGCAGCTCCAGGTAGTAGTCCCACGGCAGGTCGGGGTGCAGCCCGTTGACCACGTGCACCTCGGTCAGCGCCTGCCCGGCGCGCTCGCGCAGCTTGCCCCAGGCCTGCTCCAGGCTCATCGTGTAGGCGCCGTCGTCGCCCGGCTGGAGGCGCGCGAAGGCGCAGAAGAGGCAGCTCGCCACGCAGACGTTGGTCGCCTCCAGCCGAATGTTGTGGTTGAAGAAGGTGTCCCCGCGATGGCGCTTCTCGCGCTCGCGATTCGCCAGCCAGCCGACGCCGAGCAGGTCGGGCGCCTCGAACAGGCGGATCCCGTCGTCGAGCTCCAGCCGCATCCCTTCGTCGAGCTTGGCCGCGACCTCGCCAAGCCCGCCCGCTCGCAACCGTGCGTACATCGATGGCTCCTGGACTGGTCAGTCGACGAACTCGACCGGCACGGGGCGGGGGATCAGTTGCCGATCATGGGCTTCCGCGAACAGCCGCTCCACCGCGGCCCGGCCGCGGTCGCCGTAGTCGAGCGTCAGCTCGTTCACGTACATGCCGACGAACCGGTCCGTCCGTTCCGGATCGAGGCCCCGTCCGAAGTCGAGCGCGTAGGCCACGGCATCGGTGCGGTTCTCGAGCGCGTGCGCGATGCTCGCGCGCAGCAGCCGCGACACCGCCCGCATGGTGTCGGGGCCGAGGTCGCGCCGGATGACGTTGCAGCCGAGCGGGAGCGGTAGGCCGCCGGTGCGGTCGGCCCACCAGACGCCCAGGTCCGCGAGGCAGCGGAGGCCGTCGTCCCGATACGTCAACTGCCCCTCGTGGATGAGGAGGCCGGCCTCCACCGAGCCGTCGACCACCGCCGGCTGGATGGCGTCGAAGGGCATCACCCGGCAGGCGACGCCGGGATGGAAGAGCTGGAGCGCGAGATGCGCGGTGGTCAGCTCCCCCGGGATGGCCACCGTGGCGCGGTCGAGCGAGGACGGTCCGTCGGGCCGGGCGACGACGATCGGCCCGTACCGGTCGCCCATGCTGGCCCCGTGCGGGAGCAGCGCGTAGCGGTCGAACAGGTGCGCGTAGGCGTGGAACGAGACCGCCGTCACTTCGTACGTGCCGTCGAACGCGGCCCGGTTCAGGCTCTCGATGTCGGCCAGGACCTGGTCGATCTCGAACTCCTCCGCCGTGACCGCTCCGCAGGCGAAGCCGTAGAACATGAAGGCGTCGTCGGAGTCGGGGCTGTGGGCAACGGTTATGCGCATCGGGGAATCGGCGCCGGAACCGGCCGCCGTCAGGCGTCGTCGTCGTCCGGCTCGGCGTAGGGCCTGGCGACGCGCTTGATGACGATGGTCATTCCGAAGAGGGCGATGACCGAGGCCGCGCTCAATCCCAGGTAGGCACCCGGAGCCATGGTCGGATCCGGGCGCCGCACCGGCCCCTGCTCGCCCGCCACGATGGCGCGGGCCTGCGAGCGGGCCCAGAGCTGGTCGGCCACCGACCGCTCCATGAGGCGCTCGGTGACCAGCACGATGGCGAAGGCGGTCAGGCCCACCAGCAGCAGGGGATGCCGGGAGTTCTTGCGCGTCAGCACGCTCAGGCCGGCCAGCACGACCGCGAGCACGCCCAGGCCGAGCACCCACAGTCCGGGAACGTCGGGCACGCCTCCCAGCCGCTGGTTGCCGACCAGCGTCCACGGCATGAACGCGCTGGAGGCCAGCAGCACCCCCGCCGCCAGCGGCAGGTAGTACGCGCGCATGCTGTGCGAGAGCAGCCGGCTGACGCCGTGGCCCGCCATGGCGGCAGTCTAGGAGCTTGCGCCGCAGAACGTCAACAGAGTGGAGTGCCGCGGCGCCAGCTCCCAGGTCGGTGGGGGCTGGGGCCGAACACGGAGCCCGCGACGGGTTTGGCGGCGCTAGCATCCCCATCCCTAGGGAGGCTTGACGCCCCTGGGCAGCCGGGCGCGGGTGACGCTCTTGCGCTCGACGCCGCCCGGCGCAAGGCCCGGGACCGGCGGCAGCGACCGCGGGTCGAGGCGCGCGAGTCCCTCGAGGATGTCCGACGCCCAACCGAAGACGTTGCGGCCGGCGACGACGCGCCGCATGGCGTGCATCCGCCGGCGCCGCTCGTCGGCCGGCATGTCGATCGCCTGCTCGAGGGCCGAGGCGAAGCCTTCCACGTCGTACGGGTTGATGAGCAACGCGTCGTGGAGCTGCTGCGCGGCGCCGGCCATCTCGCTGAGGACGAGGACGCCGCCCTCGTCCTCGCGCGCCGCGACGAACTCCTTCGCCACGAGGTTCATGCCGTCGTGGAGCGAGCTGACGACGCAGAAGCTGGCCAGGCGGTACAGGGCGACGAGCCGCCGGATGCGGAGCGCCGACTTGCGGTAGCGGATCGTGCCCCGGCCGGAGCCGTGGCGCGCGTTGATGTCGGCCACCTTGCGGTCGATCGCCTCGACCACGTCGACGTAGCTCGGCAGGGTCGAGCGGGACGGGACGCCGATCTGGACGAACGTCATCCTGTCGCGCAGATCGGGGCGCCGCTCGAGCAGCAGCTCGAGGGCGTCGAGCCGCTCGAGCACGCCCTTGGTGTAGTCGAGCCGGTCGACGCCGACCCCGACGATGGGGGTGTCGAGCCCGAGCTCGTGCCGCAGCCGAGCCATCTCGGACTCACTCGTCGGGTCGCGGGCGATCTGCTGGATGCGGTCGTAGTCGACGCCGATGGGGACCGCCTTCACGGCGACGATCCGGTTGCCGATGCGGACGGTGTTGCGCGTCACCTCGAGGGAGAGGGCCTCGCGCGCGGCGGCCAGGAAGTTGCGCCGGTCGCGGTCGATCTGGAACGCGATCAGGTCGTTCCCGAGCAGGCCGGCGATGAGGTCCCGGCGCCAGGGGCAGATGCGCAGCCGGTCGGGGCTCGGCCAGGGGATATGCCAGAACAGGGCCGTCTTGATGCCCGGCTCGCGATGGCGCAGCTCCCCGCCGACCAGGGCCAGGTGGTAGTCCTGGATGAACACGGGCGCGGAGCGGTCTGGCAGCTCCGACGCGATGACCTCGGCGAAGCGGCGGTTGACCTCCTGGTAGGCGGCCCAATCGGGCGAGCGGAAGATGGGCCGCACGTGCGCCTCGTGGCACAGGGGCCACAGCCCCTCGTTCGCGAAGCCCTCGTAGTACTGCGATGCCTCTTCGGGGGAGAGCCAGATGCGGCGGAGCTCGTAGCCCGGAGCGTCGGGGGGCACCGCCACGCGGTCCCCGGCGTCGACGACGTCCCGGTCGGCGTCGCCCGATCCGTGGGCGATCCAGACGCCGCCCCGCTCCCGCATGAGCGCGTCGAGCGCCACCGCCACGCCGCCGGTCGTCGGCGCCCAGCTGATGCGGCCGTCCGGCGTGCGCGAATGCTGGTAGGGCTCGCGGTTGGAGACGACCACGAGCGGTCGCCCCGAGCTGTCCGACGCGCGGGGAGGAGTCTCGGGCATGCCGGGCAGCACGGGCGTGAAGCGGTCGCCGCGACCCGCCGCCGCCGCGGCTGGCGCGACCTTGCGGTCGCGCTGGGAGTCTGCGCGGGCGCGACGTGCCGCATCGCCGCTCAGCGGCGCAGACTCCTACCGCCGCCGCACCCGTCGCGGGGCTCCGTGCCGGCGGCGCACGCTCCTAGACCTCGAACGACAGGCCGCAGCCGCACGCGCTCCTCGCGTTGGGGTTGCGGAAGACCAGCGACTGCCCGAGCATGTTGGGGTCGCAGTCGAGCACGGTGCCGCGCAGGTAGCGGTAGCTCTTCGGGTCCACGAAGATCTTCATGTCGGAGCCCGCGTCGAACACCTCGTCCCCGGGGCGGGACGCGGCCTCCCACTGGAAGACGTAGCTGAGGCCGGAGCAGCCGCCCGCCCTGACGCCGACGCGCAGGCCTCCGCCGACTTGCCCTTCGCTCGACATCGCGTCTCGAATGCGCTTCGCCGCCGCGTCGGTGACTTCGATCATCGCTCCTGAAGCCCCAGTCTATCCGATCCGCTCCGGGCTGTCAGAGCGCGCCGGCGGTGGGGGAGAGCTCGCGCAGCCGCGACACGAGGCTGCTCACCTTCTCGATGACGTAGTCGACCTCGGCCTCCGTCGTCGTCCGGCCGAGGCCGAAGCGGAGCGACGCGCGGGCGAGGTGATCGGGGGTGCCAATGGCGCGCAGGACGTGCGACGGCTCGGGGTTCACCGACGTGCACGCCGCGCCCGACGAGACGGCGACGTCGTCGAGACCGACGAGCAGCGACTCGCCCTCGAGCCCTTCGAAGCTGACGTTCAGGTTGTGCGGGAGTCGGGCGGCCAGCGACCCGTTGACGGCCACGCCGTCCAGCCTCGATCGAAGGCCGTCGAGCAGGCGGTCCCGCAACGCGCCGACGCGCCGGGACTCCGACGCGAGCTCCTCGCGCGCGATCGCGGCCGCGGCGCCGAGGCCGACGATGCCGGGCACGTTCAGGGTCCCGGAACGCAGGCCCTGCTCGTGGCCGCCGCCGTCGAAGAGCGGCGCGATGGCCGGCCGCGGCCGGCGGCGGCGCACGAAGAGCGCTCCGATGCCCTTCGGCCCGCACATCTTGTGGGCCGTCAGCGAGAGCAGGTCGACCCCGAGCGCGCCGACGTCGATGGGCACCTTGCCCACCGCCTGTGCGGCATCGGTGTGCAGCGGGATCCCGCGCGGGCGCGTCAGCGCAGCGATCTCCGCAATCGGCTGCACGACGCCGATCTCGTTGTTGGCCGCCATGATCGACACGAGCCGCGTCTCCGGCCGGAGCGCGCGTTCGATGTCCGCGACGTCGCACAGGCCGTCGGGCTGCGGCTCCACGTAGCTGACGTCGATGCCCTCGCGCTCGAGCCGGCGGCACGGGTCGAGCACGGCGTGGTGCTCCGTCGTCATCGTCACCACGTGCAGCGGCCGCCGCGCGTCCGCCGTGGCGATCCCGCGGACGGCCAGGTTGTCGGATTCGGTTGCGCCGCTCGTGAAGCAGATCTCCCGCGGGTCGGCGCCGATGAGGTCCGCCACCTGCCGGCGGGCCGCCGCCACCGCGTCGCGCGCCGCCCACCCGAACGCGTGGTGCCGGCTGGACGGGTTGCCGAACGTCTCCGTGAAGAAGGGCGTCATCGCCTCGACCACCCGCGGGTCGACCGGGGTCGTGGCGTGATGATCGAGGTAGATGGGCAGCGAGGGCATCGGACCCGGGTCCGCGCCGATCCTGCGGCGCAGACCCCCTTAGCGGTCGGCCGGAGACGGGGCCGGGTACGCCGGCTCGGGGGGGCGCCGGACGACGGTGACGGGCATCGGATCCGGCGCTTCGTCCGCGAGCTCGTCGATGGTGAACGCGGCGAGCGACTGCACGATGCGATCCTTCAGACGCCACAGCGGATCGCGCACGTTGCACTTGGCGTACTGGTCGCAGCACTCGTCCTCGTCCGAGCAGGCGATGACGAGGACCGGGCCGTCTATGGCCTCGATCACCTCGGCGACGGAGATGCGCGCCGCATCGCGGGCGAGGTGGTAGCCGCCGCGCGTCCCCTGGTGGGAGGCAACCACCCCCATGCGCGCCAGGCGCTGGAGCACCTTCGCCATCAACTCGACCGGAATGTCGTAGCGCCCGGCGATCTCCCGCGCGCTGGACGACCGGCCCGGACGCGACGCGAGGTCCTTGAGCGCGATGAGCGCGTAATCCGCCTTCTTCGAGAACCGCAGCATCAGCCCCCGCCGCGCTGGAAAGCCGTCCCCGTCATTCTAGGAGCTTGCGGCGCAGAACGCCAACCGAGTGCGTGCCGCGGCGCAAGCTTCTCTGCATCGCCGGAACCGGCAGCCCTGGGGGCGAACTCTCTGCGGTCCCCGGCGGGTCGGGGAGCGGAAGCCGGGTTGGAGGAGGAGGGCCTCAGTCGTTCGCGTCCGGATCGACGACGACGATCTCGCCGTGCATGAACTGGTGGCCCGCGCCGCACAGTCGGGAGCACTCGAAGCGATATCGTCCCGCCCTGCGGGCGTCGAACTCGACGACGGCCTCCCCCTGCCGGCGCTTGGGGACGGCCACGTTCACGCCGTGGCCGACGATGTTGAAGCCGTGCATCGTGTCGTCGCTGCGCACCCGAAGCTCGAGCGTCACCCCGACGGGGACCCGAATCTCGGACGGCGTGAACGAGAATCGCTCGGCAAGCACGGGGACCACGACGCGCTCTTGCCCGACCGAGCGCGCGACGGCGATTCCCGCCCCGAGCAGCAGGACCCCGATCAGCGCCGGAACCCACTTCGAGCGCGTCGGCCCTTGCGGCCCGGACGGAAGGCGCCGGCGTGGACGGTCGGGTGCCAGGGGCGGCATCAGTACTTCGGCAGCGACGGATCGACGGCGTCGATCCAGCGCAGGATGCCGCCGCGGAGGTTCCGCGCCCCGTCGAAGCCGGCCTCGCGCAGCAGCTTCACCGCCTTGGCGCTGCGGACGCCCGACTTGCAGTGGACGATCATCTCGCCGCGGCCCTCGAGCTCGCCGAGGCGCTTCGGCAGCTCGCCGAGCGGGATCAGGGTCGAGCCCGGGATGCGGCAGATCTGGAACTCCTGCGGCTCGCGGACGTCGAGGATGAAGACGCCGTCGGCCCGGTCGATGCGCGCCTTGAGCTGCTCGACCGTCGCCTCGTCAGCGGCGTCGGCCGCCGGTCCGGCACCCGCCGTTCCGGTGTCCGGAGCCGCCGGCGCCACCCCGCAGAACTGCTCGTAGTCGATGAGCTCGGTCACCGTCGGCTGGTCGCCGCAGACCGGGCAGTCCGGGTCCTTCCGGAGCCTGAGCTCGCGGAAGCGCATGCGGAGGGCGTCGTAGACCAGGAAGCGGCCAATGAGCGGCTCGCCCCGGCCGATGATCAGCTTGACCGCCTCGGTCGCCTGGATCGTGCCGATCACCCCCGGCAGGATGCCGAGCACGCCTCCCTCGGCGCAGCTCGGGACGAGTCCGGGGGGCGGCGGCTCCGGGTAGAGGCAGCGGTAGCAGGGCCCGTCCTTCGCGCCGAAGACCGACGCCTGGCCCTCGAAACGGAAGATGCTGCCGTAGGCGTTCGGCGTCCCGAGGAGCACGCAGGCGTCGTTGACGAGGTAGCGCGTCGGGAAGTTGTCGGTGCCGTCTACGATCACGTCGTAGCCGCCCAGCAGGTCGAGGGCGTTGGCCGAGGAGAGCGCGACCTCGTGGGTCTCGATCTCCACCTCGGGGTTGATGGCGCGGAGCGTGTCGCGGGCCGAGTCGAGCTTCCGCCGGCCGACGTCGGGCGTGCCGTGGATGATCTGCCGCTGCAGGTTGCTGTAGTCGACCACGTCGAAGTCGACGAGGCCGATCCGTCCGACGCCCGCCGCCGCGAGGTACATCGCCACCGGCGAGCCCAGCCCGCCCGCTCCGATGCAGAGCACGCTGGCCGCCTTCAGCTTGAGCTGCCCGTCCATGCCCACCTCGGGCATGATCAGGTGGCGGCTGTAGCGGGCCACCTCCTGGTTGCTCAGCGCGAACTCGGCGGCGACGACCGTCATGCCCGCCTCCCTGCCCCGCCCGCGACGGACGGGATGATGCTGACGGTGTCGCCGTCCTTGACGGGGGTCGCTTCCCTCTCGAGGAAACGGATGTCGTCGTCGTTCACGTAGATCGCGACGAAGCTCCGCAGCTTGCCGTCCTCGTTGTAGAGGTGCTTGCGCAGGCTGCCGTAGCGGGCGGTCATGTTCGCCAGCAGCTCGCCGACGGTGGCTCCTTCGGCCTCGACCACTTCCTGCTCGTCCGCGTAGCCGCGCAGCGGCGTCGGTATCAGAATCCTGGTGGGCATGGTGTCTCGCCTGTGCGTTGCTCTGCGCCGCCGTCCGGCGCGACGGTGACGGTCTCCTCGTCGAACGCGGACCGGTCTTCCCGCAGCCGCCAGGAGGTCAGCGCGGCGGGCTCGCCCCCGTCGACCGCCACGATGACGTACGCGAATCCCGGCCACGCGTGCTCCAGGTCGTAGCGCGACGGCCGGGCCGGGTGGTCCGGATGCGAGTGGTAGAAGCCGAGCAGGCCGGCTCCGAGCTCGCTCGCCCGGCGCTCGGCGGCCAGGTAATCGGTCGGCCGCACGCGGAAGCGCCGCCGCGCCTCCCCCTCGGCCGCGTTCGGCAGCGCGAGCGCCTCTACCACCCGTTCTCCGCGGCCGATGAGCGCACCGCAGCACTCGTAGGGATAGGTCTCGCGGCCGTGCCGGCGAATGCCGCGATCCGCGCCCGCCGTGAGCGTCAGCATCGGTCTTCGTTTCCTGCGCCCGCGCCGCCCCGGTCAGGCCGGTCCCTCCGACTCGGTGGCGAAGCCCTTCTCGCGCCACGCGAGCGTGCCGCCGGTGATGCTGCGGACGTTGCGGTAGCCGAGCGACTTCAGGAACAGCAGACCGGGGAGCGAGGCGTTCCCGCGCTGGCAGACGCTGAGGATCGGCGCGTTGCGGTCCTCCGGCAGGACGGACCGGTCGGCATCGCCGCTGCCGAGCTCCGCGAGCGGCAGGTTGACCGCGCCCGGAACGTGCGCCTCCCGGAACTGCTCGCGCGGTCGCACGTCGAGCACGAAGGGCCGTCCGTTCTGGAGCTCGGCGTGCGCGGTCTCCACGTCGACGGTCAGCGCGGCGTTGCCGCGGACGTTCTCCACCATCGTGTCGAGCAGCGGGTTCCGCGGCGGCGCCGCCTTCTGCGCTTCCTGCGCCACGAGCCCCGGCAGGTGCTTCACGACGGACGACGCGTACTTGAACGCGCTGTCGCAGAAGATCACCACCGCGACGTTGCCCGGCTCGTCGGGCACGAGCCGGAACGCCCCGGCGAGCGCCATCGCCGAGCTGGGCCCGGCCGTGATGCTCTCCTCGCGGTTCAGCCGCAGGCAGAGGTCGAACGCCTCGCGATTGTCCACCTCGACCAGCCCGTCGTACTCGTCCGGGAAGAAGAGCTTCGTCTGCTGGAGCTGGCGGAGGCTGCGGACGCCGGGGATATCGTGGCCCTCGCTCGGGTGCACCCCGAGCACCTGGACGCCGGCCCGCTGCTCCTTGAGATAGCGCCCCGTCCCGGTAATCGTGCCGCAGGTGCCGAGCCCCGAGACGAAGTGCGTCACCTGCCCCTCGGTCTGCCGCCAGATCTCGGGCCCCGTGGTCTTGTAGTGGGCCTCGGGGTTCGCCTCGTTGGCGTACTGGTTCAGCATGTGGAAGTCGGGCCGCTCGGCGATCTCCATCGCCTTCGCGATGGCGCCCTCGGGCGCTCCGGGGGCCGGGCACAACGTGTCGTCGAGCTCCATCACGTCCGCCCCGAAGAAGCGCAGCATGGTGCGCTTCTCGAGCGGGATCTCGCTCGAGAGCGGCGTCGTCAGCGAGTAGCCCCTGGCGTTGGCAATCATGGCCAGCGCCATGCCGGTGTTCCCCGACGTCGGCTCCACCAGCTTCTGGTCCGCCTGCACGGTACGGCGCGCCTCGCCGTCCGCCACGAGGTTCGCGGCCACGCGGTCCTTGACCGCTCCGAACGGGTTGTACCACTCCAGCTTGCCGTAGACGCGGGTATGCTCGAACGGCGTCACGCGGTTCAGGCGGACCAGCGGCGTGGGGTTGTCGGGGCCGGACAGGAGACCGAGAATCGAGTCGTAGACACGGCGCCCGTGATCTTCCATAGCCCTACGATCCTACCTCACTCGGCTAAGATCGAACGCTGTGACCATCGAGCCGTTCGCCCTCGAGCGACTGCAGTCTCTCTATGAGCACGAGGTCGAAATCAACCTCTCGGAGAGCGGCGTCGAGCCCCTCCGTCTCGAGGAGCTGCTGCCGGCGGACGAGGTCGGCCGCCTGCTCCGCGAGCCGCTCGGCTACCCGCAGACGAACGGCACCGTGGCGCTGCGGGAGCTCGTCGCGGCCGGCTACCCGCGGGCGTCGGCCGACAACGTGCTGATCACGAACGGCAGCGCGGAGGCGAACTTCGTGGCCTGCTGGCGCTTCGTCGAGCCCGGCGACGAAGTCATCGTCCAGCATCCCAACTACCTGCAGACGCACCTCCTGGCCGCCGCCCGCGGCGCGCGCGTCCGCCCCTGGCCCCTGCGTCTCGCGAGCGGCGGCAACGGAACGCGCTGGGCGCCCGATCTCGACGAGCTCGGCGCCCTGGTCACGGAGCGGACCCGGCTGGTCGTCCTGTGCAACCCCAACAACCCGACCGGCGCCCGCCTGACCGCGGACGAGGTCGACGCAGTGTGCGCCGTCGCCGCGCGGCACGGCGCGTGGGTGCTCTCGGACGAGGTCTACCGCGGCGCCGAGCGCGACGGCCGGATGACCGCGTCGGCCTGGGGCCGCTACGACCGCGTGGTCGTCACCGGCGGGCTGTCGAAGGCCTACGGGCTGGCCGGCCTGCGGATCGGCTGGGCCCTGGCCCCGGCCTCCCTGTGCGCGGATCTGTGGGCCCGGCGCGACTTCACCACGATTGCCCCGGCCGCCCTGAGCGACCGCCTGGCCCGCCTGGCCCTGGCCCCCGACCGGCGGGTGCGGCTGCTCGCTCGCGCCCAGCGCCGCATCGCCGACCACTACGCCATCGTCCGCGACTGGATCGCCGCGGCCGGGGCGGGGCTGGCCCACGTCCCGCCGGAGGCCGGCGCCATCGTCTTCGTCGGCTATCCGCAGGCGGTCGCCTCGGAGGAGCTGGTGACGCGGCTGCGGGAGACGGCCAGCGTGCTCGTCGCGCCCGGCGCGCACTTCGGGCTCGACGGCTACCTCCGGATCGGGTTCGGGGGGGAAGCGCCGGCTCTCCGGACGGGGCTGGAACGGCTGGGCCGCCTGTTCGCCCGACTGCCGCAACCGGCGTAGCCAATGTCCCCGACGGAGCGCGTCGATCTGGTCCTCGTGGGCTTCGGAGGCGTGGCGCGGCGGTTCGTCGAGCTGCTCGAGACGCGGCGCCGCCACCTGCCGTTCGCAACGCGGGTGGTCGGCGTCGCGACGGCCCGCCACGGCTGCGCGCTCGCTCCCGGCGGCCTCGACGCAGCGTCCGCGGCGCGCGGGAGGGCCGTCGCCGCGAGCCACGATCCGGCGTGCGGCCGGCCGCCCCGAGACGCGTTCGAGGTCCTGGCGCGCGCCGCCGCAGCGGGGGCGGGGGCCGGCGCCGGGCGGCGGCTGGTCGTGGTCGAGAACACGCCGTACGGCGCGGCCGACGGCCGGCCGGGGGTCGATCACGTGCGGGCGGCGCTCGATGCGGGGGCGGACGTCGTCACCGCGAACAAGGGCCCGGCGGCGTTCGCCTGGCCGGAGCCCCGCGCCCGGGCCGCCGCGGCGGGCGG
>JAPOVI010000163.1 GCA_026708265.1 Acidobacteriota bacterium | reverse complement strand
GGCGCCGAGCGGAGGCCGCAGCGCGACCTTGCGGTCGCGGCGACGAACGGCGGGCCAGGCTGCGGTTTCCGGGCGCACGCGGAGGAGGGGGCTGGGCATCGCCGGCAGGGCCTGATGGTGGGAGGCAGCATGACGAAGGCGGCGCTGGTCGAAGAGGTGGCCCGCGTCGCCGACCTGACGAAGAAGCACTCCGAGGTCATCGTCGACGCCGTCTTCCGCAGCATCGTCGAGGCTCTGCGGCGGGGAGAGAAGATCGAGCTCCGCGGGTTCGGGAGCTTCCGCCTCCGCCGGCGGGAGCCGCGCAGGGGGCGCAATCCCAAGACCGGCGACCGCGTCGACGTGCCGTCGAAGCAGGTTCCGTACTTCAAGCCGGGCAAGGAGCTCAAGGAGCTCATCAACGGCGGGTCGCCCGAGGAGGGGATCGAGCGCGAGCCGTGCAGCGTCTCTGGAGCCCCTGGCGATTGGAATACGTGACGCGCGCGGCCGGCCCGGATACCGGCGCGTGCGTCTTCTGCGCCGCCCTCGACTCCGCTTCCCCCTCGCCCCTCCTCGTCTGCCGCGGCGATCGAGCGTTCGTCATCCTCAACAAGTACCCCTACAACAACGGCCATCTGATGGTCGTGCCGGTGCGCCACGTGGGTCGGCTTGCGGACGCGACGGCGGCCGAGCTGACCGAGATCATCAGTCTGGCGCGCGTCTCGGAGATGGCGTTGACCGAGGCCTACCGTGCGCACGGCATCAACGTCGGCATGAACGTCGGACGCGCCGCGGGGGCCGGAGTCCGCGATCACCTGCACGTCCACCTCGTGCCGCGGTGGGAGGGCGACACGAACTTCATGAGCATCGTCGGCGACACGCGCGTCGTGCCCGAGGAGCCGGCGGCCAGCATCGCCCGCCTGCGGCCGATCTTCGACCGGCTGGCCGCGTCGGAGCTCGGCGCGCGCGCGGCGCCGTCGGACGCCTGACCCTGCGCGCCGCTCCGATTCACGTCACCGCGGGCCGGCGGTCGACGCGGGCATCCACCATGCGCATCGAGCCCACCCCGCAGCAGGAAGCGTACCGGCAGACCGCCGCGGACTTCGCGGCCCGTTCCGTCCGCGCCGGGGCCGGGGAGCTGGACGCGACCGGCCGCTTCCCGGCCGCGCTCGTCGACGAGGCAGCCGGGCTCGGCCTCCTGGGGGTCACCGTTCCGCGGGACGACGGCGGCGGCGGCCGCGACACGGTCGCCTATGCCCTCGCGCTGGAGGCGGTCGCCACGGCGAGCGCGGCCGTCGCGATGATCCTGGCCGTCCACAACTCCCTGGTTGCCGATGTCGTTGCGCGCTTCGGGAGCGACGACCAGCGGCGCGCCTGGCTGCGGCGGCTGGCGTCGGGGCGGAGCCTGGGGGCGTCCGCGCTCGCCGAGCCGAACGCCGTTGCCGGCGCGGGCGCGGACGCGTGCGGCGTGGCCGCGGTGCGCGACGGGGAGCACTACGTGCTGTGCGGTCGCACGGCGTGGGTCGCCAACGCCGGGGCGGCGGAGCTCTTCGTCGTCTTCGCGACGAGCGAGGCGGGAGGCGAACGGGGGAGGGCGAACACGTTCCTCGTGCCGGGTGACGCGCCGGGCCTGCAGCGGGCGGCCGCGCCCGACGCGCTCGGCGCGCGCGGCCTCGATTGCCGGGAAGTGGTGTTTCGGGACGTGCGGCTCGGGGGGGATGCGCTGCTCGGCGCGCCGGGGGAGGGGCGCCGCGTGCGCGACTGGGCACTCGACGGTGTGCGCGTGGCGACGGGAGCGCTGGCGGTTGGCGTCGGGCAGGCGGCGTTCGACGAAGCCTTGGCCTACGCCTCTCGAACGCAGGCCGACGGTGCGTCACTCGGGCGCCAGCAATCGGTCCGCAGCACGCTCGCCGACACGGCCACCGATCTCGATGCCGCGCGGCTCCTGGTGCTGAGGGCGGCGGCCGCACGCGACCAGCAGGAGCGCTGCACGCTGGAAGCGTCGATGGCGAAGCTGGCCGCGGCGGAGGCCGCCCGGCAGGCCGCCGAGCGCACGATGCAGCTCCAGGCCGCGGCCGGTTACGAGCGGGGATCCACGGCGGAAAGGCTGCTCCGGGACGCCCGCGCGGCCGACATCTACCACGGCACGTCGACGGTGCAGCGACTGACTCTCGCGGCCGAGCTGCTCGGCGAGGCGTCGGGGCTCAGGGAGTGAGCACGAGCCTGAGCAACCCGACGATCGCAGCGGCCTGGATGCCGGCGACGGCGACTCCCGCGCCGATGAGGCGCCACGCGAGCCGCGCCTCGAGCGCGGCGAGTTCGCTCTTCGTTGCCAGGAACTCGAGTTCGCTCTTCGTTGCCAGGGGTTCAATCGTCGCCAGGAGTTCGGTCTTCGTCGCGAGGAGCTCGGTCTTCGTCGCGAGGAGCTCGGTCTTCGTCGCCAGGGGTTCAATCGTCGCCAGGAGTTCGGTCTTCGTCGCGAGGAGCTCGGTCTTCGTCGCGAGGAGCTCGGTCTTCGTCGCCAGGGGTTCAATCGTCGCCAGGAGTTCGGTCTTCGTCGCGAGGAGCTCGGTCT
>JAPOVI010000146.1 GCA_026708265.1 Acidobacteriota bacterium | reverse complement strand
CAGCGCTCTGGCCATCCGGAAGCTGCGCATCGCCGAGCAGGAAGGCGATCGGCTCGGCGAGCATGGCCACCAGGTCCATGAACCCGGGCGAGTGCGCGCTCCGCGGCGGCATCTCGGCGGCAGCAGCGGCGCCGGGGCCCGCGGCCCGCGGCGCGGAGGCGGACGGCCCGGCCTCGGCGACCGGCGGTTCGTCCGCACGCGCCGGGGTTTCCGGCTCCGCCTTCGGAGGTTCCTGCGACGCGGCCGTACCGGCCTTCTGCTGCTCGAGAAAGCGGTACTCTTCGCGCAGTTCGCCGTCGTCCGTGAACATCCTCCTGTCGGTGACCTTCACTTCCGACCTCCCCCGTCCTGGAATGCAAGATCGTAACAGAGGCGACGGCGGGCGAGCCGACGCCAGTTCGCTGGCGCCGATCGTCGAACTGATCGACCGGCTGCGCGTCGACTGTCCATGGGACCGCGAACTGTCGCTGGCGGATCTGCGGGCCTACCTCATCGAAGAAACGCATGAACTGGCCGCCGCGATCGACGAACGCGATCCCGCCGCAATCAACGAGGAACTGGGCGACCTCCTGTTCGAGGCGGTCTACGTTGCCCGGCTCGCCAGCGCCGAGCTGTCGGACGTGCGCGTGGGCGACGCCATTCGAACGGTCATCGACAAGATGGTCGCCCGGCACCCCCATGTGTTCGGCCACGAGGAAGACCGGAAAGCGGCCGGGTCCGCGGCCGAGGTCGCGGCGATGTGGGAGCAGCGTAAGCGAAGCGCGGACGGCGAGCGCTCCGCGCTGGATGGCGTGCCGGCCTCCCTGCCGGCCCTGGTCGGCGCCTACCGCCTCGGGCAGAAGGCGGCCGGCATCGGTTTCGACTGGGACTCGACCGAAGCCGTGCGCGCCAAGGTAGACGAAGAACTGGAGGAACTGGACCGGGAGACAGCCGGCGATCAGGCCGGCCCATCCGCCGGGGCGAAGGCCCGCGTCGAAGAGGAGCTGGGCGACGTGCTGTTCGCGGTCGCCAACCTCGCCCGCCACCTGGACGTGGACCCGGAGCGCGCGCTGGCGGGGGCCAACCGGAAGTTCCGCCGCCGTTTCGCGGCAATGGAGACGGAACTCGAGCCTGGCGGCGACTACGGAATTGAGGAACTGGAACGGTTGTGGGAGCGGGCCAAGCTCAGGGCTGATCCGGCTCGGCGGGCGCCTCCTGGATGAGCAGGAGGAGATCCAAAGCGTCTTCCAGGACCGGATCCGATCCGTCGTCCCTGTCGCCGAAGGAGAACGCACTCAGACGGTTCTCGTCGCTGACGCGGATTCTGCGGTTCAGCCGTTCACCCTCAGGGTCCGTGTAGAAGGCGACGGTCGTCTCCAGCAGTCCGCCGCCGTTCGGCAACTCGATCTGCTGCAGCGTTCCCGCGTAGCCGAAGGTCGCCTCGCCGCTGTGGTCCGCGTCGACCGTCTGCCGCAGGACGGCGGTCAGGATCTCGGCCGGCCCCTGGGAACTGCGGTCGGTCAGGACATCAATATCGCCCGAGTACAGGCCTCCCGCGCCCTCGAAGGTCTCGAGCTTCCGGTCCTCCCGGTCGATCAGACTGCCCAGTTCGCCCTCCGCGAACAGGCCCGCCACCGCGTAGGCGGCTTCCGCGGAACCTCCCGCGACGCCGCGGAGATCGATCAGCAGGGAGTCGCCCGCGTAGCCGTCGAGAAGCGCCTCCACCCGGGCCGCCGTGCCCTCGTCGAAGCTCGGGATCGTGAGCACGCCGACGCCGCGCACCTCCTCGAACTCCGGCGGCAGGCGGTCGTACTCGGCCAGGACGAGACTGGTCTCGATGCTCTCGCCGCGCCGCAAGAGCTCAAGCTGCAACTCGGAACCGGCCGGCGCCGCGAGCTGCCGGCGCAGCTCCCACAGCGGCATCTCGCGAGACGAACGGCCGCCGATGCCGGCGACGATGTCGGCCCGCTCCAACCCCGCCAGGTCGGCCGGGCTGCCGCGGTCCACAGCGGCGACGTAGGCCGTCCCGCGATCCTTCAGCACCAGGACGCCGCTATGGCGGCGGCCGATCTCCTGCGCGGCCCGGTACGACTCCACCGCGCTCGCCGGCACGTACACCGAGAACGGATCCAGGGCGTCGGTCACTCCGTCCAGAGCACCCGCCATCAGACCACGGCCGCCAACCTCCTCGACGTAGGAGCCGCGGATCAGCCGCAGGACTTCCTCCCACAGCGTGATGTACTTGTAGATCGAGTCGGTGCCGGGTTCGTCGTCGCTGGCGCCCAGCCACGCGCCGCTGGCAAGGCCAAGGACGAAGAGCAGCGAGACGCAGACGAAGAGCAGCCTGCCGCCGACTCCTGCCGGGTGGCCCACGGGCGGACGCTTCTCCTCGTCTGTGTCCACGGGTCCCTCAGGAAAGCGACGCGACCGCCTCGTCCTCGTCCTGCGAGATGTCGAGCACCGTGATCAACTGGGTGATCTCCATGACGCCGAGTACGCGGCGCGGCAACGCGAACAGGCCCAGCTTGCCGCCGCGGTTGGTCACCGTGGTGTAGGCGGCGATCAGTTCGCCGA
>JAPOVI010000197.1 GCA_026708265.1 Acidobacteriota bacterium | reverse complement strand
GTGGCGAAGTACGCCACCGACAACGGCTTCCTGCAGGGGCCGCAGGGGCTGCCGCTCTTCAAGCCGCCCTACGGCCGCATCACGGCCATCGACATGAACACGGGCGACACCCTCTGGACGATCCCCAACGGCGACACGCCCCCGCAGATCGCGAATCACCCGGCGCTCGAGGGCGTCGACCTGCCGAACACGGGGGTGCGGAGCCAGGCGCTGGCGCTGGTGAGCAAGACGCTGCTGATGTACAACGAGGGCCGCGGCGGCCGGCCGCTCCTCTACGCGGTGGACAAGGCCACCGGCGAGCGGCTCGGCGCGGTCGAGTTGCCGGCGCCGGCCACCAGCATCCCCATGAGCTACCTGCACGACGGCCGGCAGCACATCGTCATCCCCGTCGCGGGCGGCCCCGACCGCCTGCCCGGCTCGCTCGTCGCGCTGGCCCTGCCGCAGTAGGTGGACCTACGCGCGCGGGGCGGCCCCGAGGCCGTCCCGCGCTCACGTTCCCGGCGGTCGGCGTGGTCATGGCGATACCCGCACGCGTTTTCCCTACCTGCCGCCAATCGCCCCGATAGCGGCACCGACGCCGGCCCCTGCCAGAGCCCCGAGTCCGGCGAAGCGCGTAATCAGGGTGCCGCAGCCGCCACCCTCGTTGAAACACCAGCTCGAGCCGGGCAGGAACCCGATGCCCGCGCCGACGCCGGCACCGATCGCGGCGGCCCGGCCTCCTGCAACGAAATGCGTCGGGCGGCGTCGGACCGGCTCACGGCCGCATCAGCGTGGGAGCGAGCTGCTCGCGACATCCCTGATCATTTACGTATATCGTTAGGGCGATGGAGAAGACGATGCACCCCAAGAACGGTATGCGGCCAGTGCATCCGGGGGAGATCCTGCGCGAAGAGCTTCAGACGCTCGGTCTATCGGCCAACGCGCTGTCGAAGGCACTCGGCGTCCCGGTAAACCGAATCACGGCGATTCTGAACGGACAGCGCGGCGTGACCGCCGACACGGCCCTCCGGCTGGCGCGGTACTTCGGGACGACACCGCAGGTCTGGCTGAACTTGCAGCAGACCTACGACCTGCGACAGGCGGAGATAGCGGTTGGGCAACGGATCGCCGAATGCGTGCGCCCCAGGCACAGCGCGGCGTAGCGTGCGAGGAGCCCGGAAGCGATCGAGGGCGGCGTCAGCGCGGGAAGGATGGCAGCCCCGGCTCCACCCCGTCCGGGAGCGGCGTCCGCGCGGTGTTCATCACCATCGCCAGGAGCTGGTAGTAGCCCAGGATGCCGATGGCGTCGATGACGCCCTTCTCGCCCAGGTGCTCCACCATCCGGGCGTAGGTGGGATCGCTCACGCCCTGCGTGCGCAGCAGCTCCTGGCAGAAGTCGTAGACGGCCGCCTCGTCGTCGGCCATCTCCGCGGGCCGCCGTCCGTCGGCCACGGCGCCGATGATGGCAGGCGCGAGCCCCTCCCGCTCCGCGATCGCCGCGTGCGCGTACCACTCGTAGTTCTGCGTCCAGTGGCGGGCGGTCAGCAGGATGACGAACTCGCTGAGGCGTGGCGGCAGGGCGCTGCGATAGCGCACGTAGTCGCCGACGTTCCGCGCGCGGCGCATCATCTCCGGGCTCCGGAGAAGCGGAACGAACGGCCCGCCAAAGCGGTTGGTGTTCCGCACCGCCTTGAACTCGTCGACGGCGGCCTTCTGCTCGGGGGTCATCCGGTCCTCCGGGATCGGAGGCATGCGGTCCTGGGCGGTAGCAGGCATCGTGCTTGTCAGGGTCAGCAGCAGCGTGAAGGTCAGCACCGCACGTCCGGCGGCAGGGAACCGGCTCGGTCGGGGGCTCGTTCGCATCGGGGACTCCTCATGTTCGGATCCTGGAGGCCGGAGGTCGGCGCGCCGGTGCCCGCGGGTGGCCCGAAACTCGCGCGCTGGGCGACGGCATCCCCGCCGGGCGCATTGATCATATGCCGATGCGCCGTGGCGCCATCCGCCGTGGCGCCATCCGCCGGGGACACGGTCACGGGGTGCGGCGCGCGCTCCAGCGGGAGGCCCGTTCGCCGGTCGCCGCCGTGCCCGCGAGCCGGTCTCCCGAGACGCGGCCCCGGTAGCGGACGCCACCGGCCCGGAACGTCAGGTCGGCCCCTGACAAGCGGCCTTCCTCGACCTCGTGGCGCTCGCCGCCGCGCCGGAGGACGCCGGACACGGTCTGGTACAGCTGCCTGAGCGTGAGCGTCAGCGATCCGTCCGACGCTGCCCAGTCGCCGCTCACCTGCGCCGGGACGATCCACAGCAGGGCGGTGCAGAAGCCGGGGCACGGATCCAGGACGACGGTCTCGTCGGCGGCCCAGTCGCCCATGTCCCACGTGTTCGAAACGACCCGCGTGCCCGGGGCGAGCTGCAGAAGGCGGGGGCGCAGCGCGAGATTGAGGTCCGGCAGCAGGAACAGGGTCACCACGGTCGCCTCGGTGAGATCGACGTCGAAGAGGTCGGCCTGGACGAATCGCGCTCGCTGGCCGACGCCGGCGGCCTCCGCACGTTCGCGCGACACGTCCACCAGCCCCGCGTCGTACTCGACGCCCAGGGCCCGGGCGCCGAGCCGCGCTGCCTCGATCACTGTGCGCCCGTCTCCCGAGCCCAGATCGACGACGAAGTCCTCCGGCGTCACCTGCGCCATCGCGAGCATCGTCTCGACCAGGGCGTCCGGGGTCGGGACCCATTCGACGTCCTTCCCGTCCTGGCCCAGTGTTGGCGTGTGCTGGCCGAGGGTCGGCCGATCCGGGAGGTTCGCCGTTCCGCGGGTCTGCGCCTGCGTCGTGACGCCTGCGGATGCAATCAGCAGCAGGCAGGCAACGCCGACGGCCCGGGCCGGGACGCGCCCCCTCGCACGCATGGAGCCGTTGTAACACACGGCGTGACGACGCCGCAGCCCGCGCGCCCGGCGGCATCGTCCGCGCCCCGCTGGCGCTGCCCGGACAGCGCCCGCTAGAATGGCGCCGGCTACGAGACCGCCGGGGCAGCGCGTCGCGGCGAACGGAACCAGGGAGACAACGCCATGCGCATTCACAGCCGGATGTCACGCACCCTGCTCGCGACGGTCGCAGCCGCCGCGCTGCTCGTTCCTGCGGCGGCACTCGGGCAGCCGCCCGACGGCTGGACGCTGCCCCGGACGCCGGACGGCCAGCCCGACCTCCAGGGCGTCTGGGCGAACAACAACATCACGCCGCTGGAGCGCCCCGAGGCCTGGGCCGGCAAGGAGAGCCTCAGCGACGAGGAGCTCGCGGCGCTGCGCGTGGCCGCCGCACAGGCCGTCGACGACGGCGACGCGCTCTTCGGCGACCAGCTCGTCCTGGCCGCGATCGCCAATCAGAAGGCGAACTCCTACGATCCGACCACGGGCAACTACAACCAGTTCTGGATCGTCGAGCGCGACTTCACGAACCGGACGTCGCTCGTGACCGACCCGCCGGACGGCCGCGTCCCGGCCCTGACGCCGGAGGCCGAGGAGCAGCGGGCGGAGCGCTTCGCCTACGCGCGTGCCCACCCCGCGGACTCCTACGTCGACCGGCCGCTGAGCGAGCGCTGCGTCACCTACGGCGTGCCGCGCCTCGGAGCCGGCTACAACAGCTACTACCAGATCTTCCAGAGCGCGGACCATGTCGTCATCTACATGGAGATGAACCACGACGCGCGCGTCATTCCGATCGACGGCACGCCGCACCTCGACGAGAGCGTCCGGCAGTGGCACGGCGACTCGCGCGGCCGGTGGGAGGGCGACACCCTCGTCATCGAGACGGCCAACTACTCCCCGCAGGCCACGTTCCGCGGTGTGCCCGCCGACGGCATGCGCGTCACCGAGCGCCTGACCCGGGTCGGGCCGCGGACCCTGGACTACGAGGTGACGATCGACGACCCCGCCACCTACACGCGCCCGTGGACGGCGTCGATCCCGCTGATGGGGACCGACGACGCCGTCTACGAGTACGCCTGCCACGAAGGGAACATCGGGATGGACGGCATCCTGGCCGGCCATCGCGCCGAGGAGCGGGAGGCCGCCGAGGCGGCGGCCGCGGCGAAGTAGGGCGCGACACCGCGGATGCCGACCGGTCGCGCTGCCGTCCTCGGCCTGGTGTCGAGCGTCGTCCTGCTGGCGGGGGCGCCCCCGGCCTCCGCCCAGGTCGCCACCCCGTGGTTCGTCCACGACTGGGGCGGGTGCTGCAACGGCGACGGCCGCCTGTTCAATCCGCGGGGGGTGGCGGCGGATGCCGCCGGTCACGTCTACGTCGCCGACACCTTCAACGCCCGCATCCAGAAGTTCGACCGGACGGGGGCGTTCGTCGCGGCGTGGGGCGGCGCCGGGAGCGGCGCGGGCGAGTTCGCGTTCCCGGCCGGCGTCGCGGTCGGCCCCGCCGGTCGGGTCTACGTGGCCGACACGTTCAACGACCGGATCCAGGTCTTCGACCCGGCGGGGGGGCTCGCCGCGTCCTGGGGCGGTCGCGGCGCCGGCCCGGGCCAGCTCCACCGGCCGCACGGGGTGGCCGTCGCCGCCGGCGGCCGCGTGTACGTCGCCGACACCCTCAACGATCGCATCCAGGTGTTCGACCGCGACGGCCGTCCCCTCGGCTCGTGGGGTGGGCGCGGTGACGGCGACGGCCGGTTCCGCGGTCCTCACGACGTGGCGGTGGGTCCGGCCGGCCGCGTCTACGTGGCCGACACCTTCAACGACCGCATCCAGGCCTTCGACGGGGACGGAGCGTTCCGGCAGTCGTGGGGCGCGCGCGGCAACGGCCCCGGCGAGCTGGCCTCACCCTACGGCGTCGCCGCGGGGCCGGGGGGGCGCGTCTACGTTGCAGACACGCTCAACCACCGGATTCAGGCGTTCGATGCCACGGGCGCCTGGCTGGCGGCCTGGGGGACGAACGGGAGCGGACCCGCCCGGTTCCAGGGCCCCCGGGGCGTGGCGGTGGACGGCGCCGGCGCCATCTACGTCGCCGACGAGCAGGGGAGCCACCGCGTACAGAAGTTTGCCGCGTCGGTCGACGCCCTGATCGCCGGTCTGGCCGAGCATGCGGCAGCGGCGCTGGCAGCGGCGGCGGGCCGGTCGGATGGCTCCGTCGGTCACGAAGCGTCGGGAGCCGGGAACGCCATCGAGGCGCTGGAGGCGTTCATCGACCGTGTAGAGGCGCAACGCGGCATCCGGCTCGCCGACACCCAGGCCGACTTCCTGGTCGCCGCCGCCCGCGTGATGATCGCCTCGCTCGGAGGCTAGCGCTTTAGCGCGCGCCCTGGTCGGTCTGCCGCGGCGGCGCGTCCGGCCCCATCAGCTCCCGCAGCAGGGCCGCCGTGTGGTCGTGGGCCTGGAATCCGCCCCGGCGCCGGAAGCCGTCCGCCACCGTCACCGGCAGCAGCCCCTTGTCGTCCGCGGCGTCGAGGCGCGCGCCGCGCTCGACGAGGTAGGTGACGATGCTGTTGGCGCCGCGATAGGCGGCGCCGTGCAGCGCCGTCTCGTCCATGTCGTTGGTCTGGGTGACCGACTCCCCGCGCTCCACCAGCATCCGCACCGCCTCGAGCGCGTCGGTCTCCTCGGCCGGCACCTGGCCTTCCAGGAAGCCGATCCCGGCCGCCACGAGAAGCGGGGTCGTGTTGTCGTCGTTCCCGAGCCGGACGTCGGCGCCTTGATCGAGCAGGAGGCGCATCAGCGCGGTATCCGACGCCTTCACGGCCAGCAGCAGCGGCGTGGCGCCCACCAGGCTCATGAAGTTGCCGTCGTAGGTCCCCTTCGTCGGCGGGCGCGCCGTCATCCGCGCGTTGACGTCCGCGCCGTGGGCCAGGAGCAGCCTTGCGAGGTCGAGGCTCCCGAGCGCCGCCGCCTGCTCCGGGCACGGCATGGCCGTCCGCTCGCAGTTGCGCGCGCGCACCAGCCCGTGCAGGGCCGTGCCGCGCGGGCCGTCCCGGTTGACGTCGGCCCCCGCGGCGACGAGCCAGGCGGCCAGGTCGAAGTGCACATTGCGGATGGCGGTCGCCAGGGGCGTCGATCCGAGCCGCGGAGGCAGCGGCGCAGCGGCGTCCGCCTCGGCGCCGTCGTCGTTCTCCCCGTCGTCGTCCGCCGGCCGGCGCGGGATTGCGTCGCGCGCGGCTTCGTCGATGTCCGCTCCGCCCGTGAGCAGGGTGCGCACGGTGTCGATGTCGCCGGACCGGGCGGCGAACAGCAGGGGGGTCATTCCCGCCTGGGACCGGGCCGCCACGTCGGCGCCCGCCTCGATCAGCACCTGCGCCGCCGCGGCGTTCCGTTCGGCCGCCGCCCACATCAACGCCGTCTGCTCGCGCCATGCCTCCTTCGCGTCGACGTCGGCCCCGGCCTCGATCAGCAGCCGCACGACCTCGGGATTGCCGGTGCGCGCCGCGGTCATGAGCGGCGTCTCGCCATACGGCGTCGCGGCGTGCGGGCTCGCGCCGGCGTCGAGCAGCGCGGCGGCGAGGCCCGGGTGCCCGTTGCCGGCGGCGAGCGCCAGGGGTGTCACGCCGTAGCGGTTCGTGGCGTTCGGGTCGGCCCCGGCCCGGAGCAGGCGGGCCGCGACGTCCCTCGCGCCATGGCGGACCGCCCAGTGCAGGGCGGTCGTGCCGTCGGGCTGGGCCGCGTCGACCGGCACCCCGGCCTCCAGGAGCGCGCGCGCGGCGCTGAAGTCCCGGTCTTCCACGGCGTCGGCAAGCCGTCGATCCGCGGCCGAGGCGGCCACGACCGCCGCCAGCAGCACGATGGCAGGTAGTGCCGCGCGCCAGTACCTTCGGGCCACGGTGGCCTCCTCAGCGTGACGGATGACGAACGACGGCAACCGGTTGGTTGGGTCAGCCCCGCGATATATGCTACGGGCGTTCGGCAGCTCAAGCGAAGCGTCACCGGCGGGCATCGCCGGTGGGATCGGGCCGGAGACAGGAGAGGCGCCGTGGCATCGACGCGCGAACGGCGGCGTGGAGGGAAGGCGGCGTTCGTCGTGCTCGTCGCGGCGATGACGGCTCTGTCCGCCGCGGCCCGCGCCCAGGGACCGGCCCCCGCTCCGGAAGGCGGGAGCGCCGGCGAAGCCCTGTCGCGGGAGCTTCTGGACCGCTACTGCGTTACGTGCCACAGCTCGCGCGTCGTGCGCGGCGAGGGGCCCGCGCCGTCGGCCCTCGTCGGGCAGTTGCGCAGCCTGGGGCTCGAGCTCGACGCCCTCAATCCGGCCGCCGTCGCCGAGGACGCCGAGACGTGGGAGAAGGTGGTGCGCAAGCTGCGCGCCGGCGCCATGCCTCCGGCCGGCCGCCCGCGGCCCGATGACGATGTGCGGGATGCCTTCGTCGAGCGTCTCGAAGCGGCCCTCGACGCGGCCTGGGCGGCTCGCGCGGAGCTGCCCCGGACCGCGGTCTACCATCGTCTCAACCGCGCGGAGTATCGGAACGTCATCCGCGACCTCCTCGATGTCGACGTCGACGTGGCGGAGTTGCTGCCGCCCGACGACGCGACCTACGGCTTCGACAACATCGCCGACGCGCTGACGGTGTCCCCGCTGCTGCTCGAGCGCTACCTCTCGGCCGCGCGGCGCATCGGCCGCCTCGCCGTCGGCCCCGCGAGCATGCGGCCGACCATCGCCACCTATCTCGCGCGGACCGACCTGACGCAGGACGACCACATCGAGGGCCTGCCGCTCGGCACGCAGGGCGGCATGGTCGTGCGGCACCACTTCCCGCTCGACGGGGAGTACGTCGTGCGCCTCCGGCTGCGGCGGTCGGTCATCGACACGATCCGCGGCCTGGCCGAGCCGTACCAGATCGAGGTCAACCTCGACCGCGAGCGAATCCGGCTGTTCACCATCGGCGGCGAGCAGCCGTGCGGCAGCATCGACATTCCCTGCGGACCCGGGCAGCGCGCCGAGGTGGGCGACGGAGAGCGGGCGCGGGAAGCCGCGCTGGCCTACGCGATGGATGCCGACGCCGAGTTGGAGGTCCGCCTGCGCGTGCCGGCGGGACCGCGCGAGATCGCGGTTGCCTTCCTGCGCAAGACCGCTGCCCAGTACGACGGGATCCGCCAGCCGCTGCTCAAGAGCTACATCGATCCGGTCGACGAGGGATGGCGCCCGCCGCACCTGCGGAGCCTCGAGATCATCGGCCCGCACGACCCGACCGGGCCGGGCGACACGCCGAGCCGCCGGCGGATCTTCGCCTGCACGCCGTCCGGTACCGCCGACGAGGCCCCGTGCGCCCGGCAGATCCTCTCGACGCTGGCCCGCCGGGCCTACCGGCGTCCGGTGACCGAGACCGACCTCGACGTGCTGCACGACTTCTACCGCCTGGGCCGCGGCGAGGGGAGTTTCGACGACGGCATCCGGCGGGCGCTGCAACGGGTGCTGGTCAGCCCGTCGTTCCTGTTCCGCATCGAGACCGACCCGCCGGACGGCGTGGCGGGGATGCCGCATCCGCTGAGCGACCTCGAGCTCGCGTCCCGGCTGTCGTTCTTGCTGTGGAGCAGCATGCCGGACGACGAGCTGCTCGCCGTGGCCGAGGACGGGAGCCTGAGCGACCCCGCCGTGCTCGAGGCGCAGGCGCGCCGGATGCTGGCGGACCCGCGCTCCCGGGCGCTTGTCGAGAACTTCGGCGGGCAGTGGCTCTACCTGCGCAACGTCTCGTCGGCCACCCCCGACCCGCTGCAGTTCCCCGACTTCGACGAGAACCTGCGCCTGGCGATGCGGATGGAGACGGAGCTCTTCTTCGAGCGCGTCATCCGCGAGGACCGGAGCGTGCTCGACTTCCTGACGTCCGACACGACGTTCCTCAACGAGCGCCTGGCGCGCCACTACGGCATCCCGCACGTCTACGGCAGCCACTTCCGCCCCGTCACCCTCACGGACGGGAACCGCGGCGGGATCCTGGGGCATGCGAGCCTGCTGACCGCCACCTCGTACGCCAACCGGACCTCCCCGGTGCTGCGCGGCAAGTGGATCCTGGAGAACATCCTCGGCGCGCCGCCGCCTCCCGCGCCGCCCGACGTGCCGGAGCTCGAGGAGACGACCGACGACGGCGAGCCGCGGTCGATGCGCGAGGCGATGGAGCGGCATCGCCGGAATCCGGCCTGCGCCGGGTGCCACCGGCCGATGGACCCGCTCGGCTTCGCGCTCGAGAACTTCGACGCGGTCGGCCGCTGGCGGGTCCTGAGCGAAGCCCGCACGCCGATCGACGCGTCGGGCGTTCTGCCCGACGGCACCGGGTTCGAGGGGCCGGCGGGGCTGCGCCTCGTTCTCGCGAGCCGTCCCGAGGGGTTCGTCACGACGCTGACCGAGAAGCTGCTGACCTACGCCCTCGGCCGCGGCCTGGAGCTGGCCGACGGGCCGGTCGTCCGCGGCGTCGTCCGGGGCGCGGGCGGTGACGACTACCGCTTCTCTTCGGTTATCATCGGCGTCGTCAAGAGTTCGCCGTTCCGGATGAGGAGAGCCCAGGCCGGTTGAGGGAGCACAGGGATGATCATCACGAAGATGTCGCTGCCGCGCCGGACGTTCCTGCGCGGTGTGGGGGCGACCGTGGCGCTGCCGTTGCTGGACGCCATGGTGCCGGCGGTTTCGGCCATGACGCGGACCGCGGCGAGCCCGGTCCGGCGGCTCGCCTGCATCTACATCCCGAACGGCGCCTACCACGCGGCCTGGAGGCCCGAAGGGAGCGGGAGGGACTTCACCTTCTCGCGGACCCTCGAGCCGCTGGCTCCGTTCCGGCAGCGGGTGGTGGTCGTGAGCAACCTGGCCCACCGCCAGCTGGAGTCGCTCGGCGACGGCGGCGGCGACCATTCGCGCGCCAGCGCCGGCTGGCTGAGCGGGGTCCACGCCAAGCGGACCGAGGGTGCCGACGTGCACGTGGCGACCACCGCGGACCAGATCGCGGCGCGTGCGATCGGCCGCGATACGCCGCTCTCGTCGCTCGAGATCGCCCTCGACGCGACGGAGATCCTCGGCCACTGCGACGTCGGTTACAGCTGCGCCTACATGAACAACATCTCGTGGCGCAGCCCGACGACCCCGAACCCGGGCGAGCGCAACCCCCGGGCGGTCTTCGAGCGCCTGTTCGGAGACGGCGACAGCGCCGCCGAGCGGCTGCAGGAGATGCGCTTCGACCGCAGCCTGCTCGACTCGGTGACGCAGGAGGTGGGTCGGCTGAAGACCCGCCTCGGCGCGCACGACCGCCGGCGGGTGGCGGAGTACCTCGACGCGATCCGGGAGACCGAGCGGCGCATCCAGATGACGGAGCAGCACAATCGCGCCGACGTCGACGTGCCCGAGCGCCCCATCGGCATCCCCGAGGACTTCGGGACCCACGCGAAGCTGATGATCGACCTGCAGGTCCTCGCCTATCAGGCCGACCTGACGCGCGTGACGACGTTCGCGTTCGGCCACGAGGCGAGCTACCGGACCTTCCCCGCCATCGGGGTCAACGATCCGCACCACTCGCTGTCGCACCACCAGAACAACGACGAGAAGCTGGCCAAGCTGGCCAAGGTGAACCGCCACCACGTCGAGACGCTGGCCTACTACCTGGAGCGGCTGCAGGCCTCGCCCGACGGCGACGGCAATCTCCTGGATCACTCGCTGCTGCTCTACGGAAGCGGTCTGGCCGACGGCAACCTGCACAACCACTCGCCGCTGCCGACCATCGTGGCGGGCGGCGCCGCCGGGCGCTGCCAGGGCGGGCGGCACCTCGAGTGCCCCGCCGAGACGCCGATGTCGAACCTGCTGCTGAGCATGCTCGACATGGTGGGCGTGCCGACGGAGCGCCTGGGAGACAGCACCGGCCCGCTGACCGGTCTGTAGACTGCCGGAGCCGGCGCAGGACCGTCCGGTGTCACCCCACAGACCGGAGCGCTTGGGCCGAGGGTGATCGGTCCGAGCACCTCACCTCTGGTCAGCGTCCGGGGGCATCGCTCGCGGCGGCATGGGCGATCACGAGCGATAGCCAGAATGCCGCGCCTGCGAGGCCGGCCGCGCCGCTGGTGACGGCCGCGGTGACCAGCGATTCGAGCACGCTTCCGCCGGCTCGCGCCCACTCGCTGCTCAGTCCGACCACGGAGATCAGCGGCGTCGCCCGGACGAGGGCGAGGGCTCCCGCGAGCGCGGCGATTCCGGCAGCCGCGACTTCGACGATGGCGATGAGGCGCGCGGCCCTCTCGGTGGACGAGTGACGGGCGCGGAGCTGCGCCGTCCACCAGACGCGACGTGCTTCGGTGACCTCCGTCGTTCGAGGTGGCCGGCGCCGCTCGCACGCCAGGGCGGCTGCGACCAATGCAGTGTCGCTGCAGGTTGCGCAGTGAGTGGCATGCTCGCGGAGCGCCGTCGACCAGCGGCCCGAACGCGCGGCCCGCACCACGTCCCCTTCCGTTGCGCATCGTGGCATCTTCAATCGCCCCCGGGCGGTACGTGCGGATCGAATCCGCGCGCGCGGAGTTCCCTGGCCATCCGTCGTCTCGCTCGCCACAGCAGCGGCCGCACGCTGAGCGTGCTCAGGCCGAGCACCTCGGCGATCTCGCGATGCTGCATTCCCTCGACGTACGCCAACCAGAGTAACGCTCGCTGCCGCGCGGTCAGCAGGCGCAGTATTTCGCCCACGTCGCCCTGCAATTGCCAGCGTTGCTCCGCATCGCGATCGACGGGCTCGCTCCGTTCATCCAGCCGTCCGTCGTCGCGCCCCGGACGCCGATGGTGATCGTGCACGAGGTTGGTGGCGATTCGGAACAGGTATCGACGCCGCCCGTCTCCATCGGCCGGCGCGCCCGGGGCCGCGAGAAGACGGTAGTAGGACTCCTGCGTGAGATCGTCGGCGAGCGCTTCGTCTCCCGCCAGTCGCAGCAGGTATCCCCGGAGCGGATGGACGGTGGCGCCGTAGAAGCGAGCGAACTCGTCTTCGTCCATGGGATCGGCGGAGCTTCATCGACCCCGACCGGGGAGCAGCGCAATCCGATCATCCGCTCGTTCCTGGAGTCCGGTCGAGCAACCCCCACGACTTGGACAAGCGGTACGAGATGCCGGCCGCGACCACGAAGCCGAGGCCGAG
Organism: Acidobacteriota bacterium; assembly: GCA_026708265.1. GTDB lineage: Bacteria > Acidobacteriota > Vicinamibacteria > Vicinamibacterales > UBA8438 > JAGWAJ01. The sequence goes on along the minus strand of JAPOVI010000197.1, from coordinate 15,475 downwards.
CGCCAGCGCCAGGATGCCGAAGCCGAGCGCCACGTCACCGTACGGCAGCGCGGTGTAGAGAAGCAGGAGCCCGATGCCGGCCGCGCAGAGGATCGTGCCCGTGGTCAGAGCCCGCAATACCTGGCCGTAGGGGTTCTGACGATCGGATGAGACGGCGTCCAGGAGGGTCCTTCCGGACTCCGATTCGAGGAACGCCATCGCTTCCTGGCCGGACCCGAGGTTGTCCAGCAGCTTGTTGGCGATCTGGGCACGGTGGGTTGCCACGCCGAGTCTGGTCCGGTTCTGGACCCAGAAGATGAAACCGATCAGCGCGAAGAACGCAACCGCCGGGATGAACTCGAATTCCATGAGATGACTCCGGGCCGTGCCCGCCTCCTCTACCTTCATGACGGGTCCGCAAGGCGATGTGTTAACCGGCGGCGGGAGCGGATCCGCCCGAATGGGGCAGGGAGGCCGTCCAGCCACGGGCTGGCGGTGCCTCGTGCTACGCTGCCGCATGCCCGACGTGTCGATCCGGTGGAGATGCACCGGCACGACCCGCCGAGCGTCCTCGGCCATCCAGGCGCGGAAGTAGCCGGAGGTATAATCCGGGCGGTCGCAGGGCACGATGGCCCTCCGGCTCAAGGAGTTCGACGCCGCCCCGCGCGGCCAAGGTGACCGACCCATGAAGACAGGAACGACTCGCCGCGACGTGCTGAAGGGCGGCCTCGCGATGGCCGGGCTCGGGGTCGTCGGGTTGCCGGAGTGGGCGTATCCGGCGCTCGCGCAGGACGAGACCCTCGTTCCGTTCACCGACCTGCCCGAGCAGATCGTCCTGCGCCGGACCCCGGATCGGCGCATCATCGACGTCCGCTACATCGACGGCTTCTTCACGCCGATCGACGAGTTCTTCACGACGCAGCACTACGGGCACCCCGACATCGACACGGACGCCTATCGGCTGCGGATCTCCGGCCTCGTCGACGAGCCGCTCGCGCTTTCGCTCGACGATCTGCGCGCCATGCCGAGCCGCGAGCTCGTCTTCGGCTTCGAGTGCTCGGGGAACCGCGGGCCGCTGAACGGGCTGTCGAGCAACGGCCGCTGGACCGGCGTTCCGCTGCGTGCCGTCCTCGAGCGGGCCGGCGTGCAGGACCGGGCGCGCGAGTTCGTCTTCCTGGGCGCCGACCGCGGCGAGGAGGAGGTCGTCTTCCGCGGCCGGACCTACACCGTCGACCAGCAGTACGGCCGCAGCCTGCCTCGCGACCGGGCCCTGTCGGACGAGCCGCTCCTGGCCTATGCGCTGGGCGGCGAGCCGCTCACCCCGTTCCAGGGCCGGCCGCTTCGCCTGCTGGTGCCCGGCTGGTACGGCGCGCCCAACGTCAAGTACCTCTCCGAGATCCACGTGCAGGAAGACCAGTATCTCGGGAAGTACCAGGCGCGCTGGTACCGCACGCTGAAGGGGGAGATGGTCAACGGCGAGCTGAAGTGGAAGGAGACCGCGATCACGCGCATGCGGCTCAAGTCGTACATCGCGCGCGTCACCGAGCGCGGCGGCAGCCACAACGTCTTCGGCGTCATCATGCACGACGGGACGCCGATCCGCTCCGTCGAGGTGAAGGTGGACGACGGCGCGTGGCAGCCGGCGACCCTCGACCCGGCGACGACGGGCGAGCGGTACTCCTGGAAGTTCTTCAACTACACGTGGGAGGGCGCGACGCCGGGCGAGCACACCGTCACGTCGCGGGCCACGGACGAGAGCGGGTATGTGCAGCCTACGGCGGAGGAGCTCGAGGTGAAGCAGACCTTCCTCGAGCACAACGCGCAGCACCCCCGCACGGTGATGATCGGGTGACCGAGCGTCCTGCCGCTCGGCCAGGAACCGGCGCCGACCGGTGAGCCGGCGTCGGAGCGCCGAGCAGGGAGCGGACCCCGGGGAGGACGAAGCGGACGGCGACCAGGTCGCGTCCCCGCGACGCAGCGGGGGGTGCGGGAGGGACAGCGGTACGGGCGAGAAGGGGCAGTTGCGGAGAGAGCAGACAGCGCCGCAACGGAGTTCGGGCGTCTACGTGGGAGTGCCAATCATGTGGAGAAGGATCAACCTCGGGATTACGATCGCCGTCGCCGTTGGAGTCGCGCTGGCCGGTGCCGCCGGCTCGCCCTATCCCAATCCGTACCGCCTGGTCGACGGCTGGGCGAAGTTCCCCGACGGCCGGATCGTCGGCGCGGTCGGAGACGCGACCGTGGACAACGACGGCGAGCACATCTGGGCCATACTGCGTTGCGACGCGGGACCGGAGCGCTTCGGGTGGGAGTGCCTGGACTCTGACCTGGATTCGGTCATCAAGTTCGCGCCCGACGGCACCGCCGTCGAGAGCTTCGGCGGCGGCATGTTCATCTGGCCGCACGGCATCGACGTCGATCCGGAAGGCAACGTCTGGGTGACCGACGCGGTGAGCGAGGCTCGCACGCCGGAAGGCGGCGACCGCGGGCACAGCGTGGTCAAGTTCAGCCCGAGCGGCGAGGTCCTGTTGGTGCTCGGCACGCCCGGCGAGCCAGGCGACGGCCCGAACCACTTCAACGCGCCGTCCGACGTCGTCGTGGCGGACGACGGCAGCATCTTCGTCGCCGACGGCCACGCCGACACAACCAATAACCGCGTGGTGAAGTTCGACGCCGAGGGCAACTACCTGATGGAGTGGGGCACGACCGGCTACGCGCCGGGCGAGTTCCGCACCCTGCACGGCATCGCCATCGACAACGACGGCCGCGTGTTCATTGCCGACCGCTCGAACAACCGCGTGCAGATCTTCGACCAGGAGGGCGAGTTCCTGGCGCAGTGGACGCAGTTCGGCCGCCCGAGCGGCATCACCTTCGACGCCGACGGCCGCGTCTACGTCGCCGATTCCGAGTCCGACGACGTGCAGAACCCCGGCTGGGAGCTGGGCATCCGCATCGGCGACGCGAAGAGCGGCTGGGTGGACGAGTTCATTCCCTACGTGTGGGGCGACCCGCGCGAGGTCGCCGGCAACGGGGCGGAGTTCGTGGCGGTGGACGCCGCGGGCAACATCTACGGCGGCGAGCCGCGGCCGCGGAACCTGCAGAAGTACGTGCGCGTCAAGCCGTAAGGGAACGCGTCCATCGAACCCCCGACCGGGCGGATCCTCTCCGCCCGGTCCTTCTCTCCCTTCCCCGACTGGTGCGCGGGTGGCGTCACTACGCCCGCGCACCGACTGTCCCTGATAGTCCCACTGAGAACGGTCCTGCGGAACGTCGTGTCACTCGCCGACGTCGAGAGCCCGGAGTGCGGTGTCGCGGGTGACGCTCTCCGTCCCCCAGCCCTGGCGAATCGCTTCCGTCAAGCCCACTTCCTCCAGAGCGTCGGCCAGAGCTTCCCGGAGCAGGCCGCGGTGCTCGTAGAGCGTCTCCACCAGCGCTTCCTTGAACACCTTCTTCACCGTGGCCTCGTTCTGTTCAATTCGAGTCATGGTGATTCCCCCGGGCAGGCTGTCGCGTGATCTCGAACTCGCCTTCCTTATCGAAGAACGTCTTGCCTTCTCCGTAGCCTTCTCGCACTCTCTTCCATGCATGTTCGTCCAGGAGTCGGACGGGTTGCAGGACGCCGGGTTCCTGGTCGAGGCCCTTGTCCAGGCTGTAGCCGCCCCTGTCGGTCAGGACGTACCGGGCGTGGATGTCGTGGACGTCGTCGGATCCTGTGTCCCGCTTGCGCCAGCGACAAACACGTACTGACGTGACCCGGCCGGACATCATGGCCGGGATGTACCTCCGGCACAGGGCCCGGAAGTCGTGCAGACTCGGCGTGCCCCGCCCCTGCGTGTGGATGGTGACGTTCGGGTTGTCGCGCCTTCCCCTCCCCGCCAGCTCGATGCAGGCCCCCACGATGGGGCGCCATCGGTCCTTCAAAGGGTCGAAGTGGGGATCGATCAGGAGCAACTCGCTGCTGTTTCGAATCAGCGTTGCCAGGTGCTCCGCGAGCGCCCGCGGCTCGCGCAGGACGTCCGATTCACGCGGAACGGCGAGCTTCCCGTGCGATTCGTCGACGTCCTCCTCCAGGATCACGTCGGGATGCCCGCCCGGGTTGCGGGTGGCGAGAATGGCCTGGAACGCACGGATCGCGGCCTGCTGACCGACAGCGTTGCGAATCCAGCGTTCTGCGTCCGGCTGGACGGAGTCGTCGTACTGTGCCTCCGATGCGACGAGCTTGGCGTTGGAATGTTGGAGCTTGCGGAAGATCCGCTTGCGGTCATGCTCGGGCGTCCCGCTCCGACGGCAGGCGGCGCGCACCAGCGCCATCCACCTCTTCCTCGACGGATAGCCGGCTATCGCCCGCCCGTGCTGGAACCCCATGAGGTTGAGCGTGTTGCGACACTTGTCCCACGTGACGAGGACATTGGGCTCGATGGCGTACGTGTAGAGCATCAGAACAACTCGTCGTCTCGTTCTTCGAAGAACCCATGCGGCCAGCGGTCGATGAACTCTCCGGTCTCGTCGATCCGGAGCCGCGTCGCCCGGACCTCGCCGTCGACCTGATCCAGGTAGACGACGGAGACCTGTTCGGGCCGCAGCGTCGGCTTCCCCTCCGGCAGTTCCCCATCGTGCGTCTCCTCAATGCGTCGCAACAGGCGCAACATCAGGTGCTCGCTGTGGTTCTCAAGGAGGAACACCCGGCCGTCGTCCGCCGCGTGTGCGAAGAGGTCGCCGAGTTCCACCTGCAGCTTCGGGTGCGCGTGGAGTTCGGGCTGCTCGATCGCCGTGATGCCCGGCCGGTCCGGATCGAGCACGGCGACGACGACCGGCAGGAGCTGCGAGAGGCCGGTGCCGACGTCGGACATCCGCACGGGAAGCTCGGAGTCGACGGCCCGTAGTTGGAGTGTCGATCGCACGGGCGCCATGGCTAGCGCCCGAACGAGCTGCCTGACGGCGGACGAGTTGCGGCCACTCTCGATCCCGTCGACGATCTTGTTCACCATGCCGGTGTGGTCTCGGAAGCCGCTGAGAGCGCCTTCGACGGCGCGAATCTCCTTGACGAATGGAACGTCGCTCGCGAGTTCGAGAGTCGACGCCTGGTCGAGTCGGTAGCCGGTATCCAGTCGGTCGTGACGCGTGATCCATTCATTCACCTTGTCGATCAGACGCTCTCCGTCCGGCTGAGAGTCGGACGAAGCGGGCGCGAGCACGTTCCATGCTTTCGAACCGTCGCTCCATTGTCCGAGGCCGCGAGAGCCGTGTTCTACGTCCGCGGGCCGACGCAGTCGGCGCAACGGCCCCAGGTACCGGAGCGCCGGCTGCTCCTCCGGCGACCGCGAGGTGGAATTGCCCGCGACGCAAAGGGTTTGTCCGATACCGACGACAGCGCAGGTGATCAGGGCTCGGAATCGAGCGTAGCGTGCGTTGGACGGGCCGGAATCGACGATCCGCAGCGCGGTCAATGGGGCGCCGTCAACGTCCAGGTTCTCGTTCCATGACGGAAGACCGGACGTGGATCCCCAGATCACCGCGGCGCGATGGAGTTCTTCGCTCGTCTTGCGTGGAGAGTCGCTGGCGGTTCCGCGGGGATCGGTGGGCGACCGGACCGATGCTTCCCTGTGCAGTGAGTCGAACCAGGGATGCGCCCAATTGAACTCCAGTTCGTTACTTCTTGGGCCTGAAACGATCCGGCCAACGAACGCTTCGTTGACCCCAACCCCATATAGAGTGACCATCGGCCCAATGCCGCTCCGGGTTCCCACGTGAATCTCAACCCATCCGGTGCGGGCGAGTTCGCCACGAGCATGCTTGAGCACCCAGTCCTTATGGTCGTCGGCGATGCCGGGGCCAACGGACTCTGAGAGTGCTGGATGCGCCAACTTCTCCAGGAGTTGATCCGGCACGCACCAGTTCTTCAGGTTCAACTCGAGGCGGAGTCGGACGACGCGTTCGATATCGTGGCCGTGCACGAGGTTCTGGAATCCGCCGAGGTCGACCTGATCGCCCCCGAGTTCGACCTTGCCGGGATCGACGTTCCGATGGCGCAGGATCTCGTGCGCATAGCAGAGCGCATGGAGGATGGTGCTCTTGCCGGCGCTGTTGCGACCGAATAGGAGTGTGATGGGCCGAAGGTCGATGCGCAACGGCCTCCCGATGCCCTTGAAGTTCTCGATCTCGATGGCCGTGATGGATGCGGATCTTGACTCGGGTGCCGATTGAGAAAGAGGGACTTCGGCCGCATGTTGTTCGGAAGGCGATGCCCGCCTGGCAACGGCGGCTCTGTCGTTGTGGGGCTTCTTCACGGCGACACCTCCCGGACCAGGGAATGGCTCGGCCCCGTTCATTGGATCCGAAAGCTCCGTTGAAGCCGATGCTGATGGCTGTGGCGATGGAACTCTCGCCGGACGTCGTCGCGGTCCGTTCGCCCCAGTCGCGTCCATCGGGTGACTTCGCGCACGTTGGTCGCGGTGGCGAAGCCGTACGGCAGGGAAACGCCCGCGAGGTTGCTGAGCAGGAATCGGTCGTGGAACTTGCTCCAGATGAAGACTCCCGCGCTGAGACCGGCGGCGCGCAGCGGATCGGCGAGGACGTCTCGAAACCGGTGCTCGATCCGCGCGCCCTCGTCGGCAGCTTGACCTTGGTGCCGTCGATCTGCCAAGTGCCGCCGTGGACGTTGCTCTTCGGTGATTGCCCGGTGGATCTCGATCGTGGGTGTCGGCGACCGATTTCCCGCACGCGTCAGAAGCCGTCGGACGTGACGGTACTGTCGCTCTGCGGGATCAAGGTAGGGATCGATGAAGACGAGCAGACTGGAATGCCGCAGCAACAGGTCGAGGTGCGTCTCGTAGGCGGCGAGGGTGCGGGCGAGGGTCACAGATGGGCTGCGCTCGCTCCACCACCGGACGCCCGCAAGGCGGTCAATGCGGGCCACGAGGGGTTCGCCGACGTAATCGCCCTTGACGGATTCCGTGACGATGACGCCTCCCCGGAACGGGCTTGCGGCGTGTGTCGCCAGTGCCTCGGCGCACCAGCTCCGGTCGTCGCGGGGCGGAGCGGGCAGTTCCGATCGAAAGGGGACGAGCCGATTCTGGGTCGCCAGCTTCTTGACGAGCTCGGTCCCGCGGCGGTGCCAGGGGCGGGTGTCGGACCGGAAGATATGGCGCCACGCGCCGGCGCGGAGATTCCGGACGAGTCCCTCGGTCAGCATCGCTTCGCGGATCGTCTCGATACGGGCCTCGCACTCGGCTGGTGTCGAGTACGACGTCCGGTCGAACACATCGGGGGTGATGGCGTAGTCAGCGATGAGCGGCATCAGAAGATCTCTCGCAGGCTCTCCTCGAAGAAACCGCCCGGCCACGCCTCCACCAGCTCCCCGCGCTCGTTGAGCGGCATCTCGCGAATCAGGGTCCGCTCGACGTGGGGATCGATCTCGACGAAGAGCACGTTGACGTCGTCCGGACGCAGGACGGGGGAGTCCCGATCCGGCAGCGCATTGTCGCTCGTCTGCCGCATGCGACGCATGATCCGCAGCAACAGGTGCTCGCTGTGCGTCTCGATCAGGAGTACGCCGCCAGCCGCGGCGCCGCGCGCGAACAGCTCGCCGAGTTCGACTTGGATGCGGGGATGCAAGTGAAGCTCCGGCTGTTCGATGCCGGTGACGTCGGGCCGCTCCGGATCGAGGGCCGCCACGACGATCGGCAGCAACTGCGAGACCCCTACGCCCACGTCCGAGATCCGGACCGACAGGCCGGCCTTCGTCGTGACGAGCTCCAGTTCTCGACGCGGCGGATGGGCGGCCACGGCGGCCATGAGGTCGTCGACCTCCTGCTGACTGAAGGCGCGACGCTCCATTCTGGACGCCAGATCGAACAGTCGGCGGTACTCCTGCCGAGCCGCGTCGACGAGCACGCGCTCTCGCGCGGCATCGGGGGCATCGACGCGTCCTGCGGCCGGCGGCAGTCCCTCGTCACCGGCGGATTTGATGCGTGCAGCGAGGGCCTTGACGTTCGCGTCATCCCCGGACTCGGTGAGGTGACTAGGCAGCGTCCGGAGCTCGTGGTCGATGCGTTCGGCTCGGCGGTGCGCCCAGCAGTCCATGTCGACCGATGCGGCGGTGGTGCTGCAGTCCGAGCGAAGCTGGTGGTACTCTCTCATGTCCGCCAGTAGCGGCGCCGTTCCTTCGTCGACCATCGCGAGGGAGCGGACGCGGAGGCTGTAACCCGTATCCAGTCGGTCCGTCCGTTCCAACCATTCACTCACCCGGTGGATGAACTCCCCGTCCGTCGTGTTCCGGATGTGCTCCCAGGCCGCCGACCCTTCGGCCCAGCCCGCCGGGTGCGGTGCCCGGGACGCGGCGTCGCTTCGAGCTGACGATTCGCGGAGAGGTCCGACGTAGCGGTATCGTGCCAGCTCGTCGCGGAGCGTCTGCCCGATGCCGACGACTAGGGCTGACAACTGGGCCTTCAGTGCGTGCGGGTCGCCGCGGCTGATGGCGCTTTCAATCTCGAAGCGGTCGATGTTGAGGAGCTGGCCCCAATCGGGTACGACGGAAGTCGGGCCGCGTAGCGTCACGCGGGAGAGATGCCACCCGTCTGTTCGGGGATCGGCGGTATCGCCCACGCGATCCGCGCGCGCGCCCGGCCGACCGGGGCTGACCGTGGCGCCCTCGTCGTCGGAACTCGTATCGGACTGCTGGTAATCCAGCAAGGGATGCGCAGCGTTGAATCCCAGGGTCGTGCGGTGCGCGGCAGACGTCTCGATCCGTCCTGCGAGGACGTCTTCTGCGCCAACCTCGTACCGGATGAGACGGGGTTGTCCAGCGACGAAACGGGCATGCAGTTCCACCCATCCCCGGGTCATCGTCTCGGGGAGCTTGAGCAGGTAATCGGACAATTCCAGCGGTGTGGTGTCCGCGTACTCGGCAAGCAAACTGGACCAGAGTGTGTCGGGTGCCCCCCATCCGGTCAGGTTCAGCTCGAAGCGGAGGCGCAGCGTGCGTTCGGGGTCGTGCCGGTGCAGCAGTTGGCGGAAGCCGCCGAGGTCGATACGGTCGCCGCCGAGCTCGGTCTGGTGCGCGTCGACGTTCCGGTGGCTGAGAAGCTCGTGCGCGTAACAGAGTGCATGAAGCACCGTGCTCTTGCCGGCGCTGTTCTGCCCGAACAGCAGAGTGATCGGGCGCAGCTCGATCCGGGCCGTCGCGCCGATGCCCTTGAAGTTCTCGATCTCGATGGCCGAGATCAGCGGAGGCTGCCGTGTCGACAGCGCGTCGGTGGTCGACCGGGTGACCCCGTCGCGAGCCGCCGGTGGCGGCTCTATGGGGGCGGCGCCGCGCCGCTCGCTTGGACCGTTCCTGTCTGGCATCTCGTCCGATAAACGAAGCAATTCGCATGCCGCAGCCGCTGCAGGTCCCGCCGCGGCCGCTCCGGCGCGCCTTCACCTCCGGCTCGCGCTTGCGGGCAGGCTCACATCGTAGCGCTTCATCCAGTTGGTGAGCGTCTGGTAGCTGGGCAGGCCGATCAGCCCGGCGGCGCGCGTCTTGTTGCCGTTCGCCTCGGAAAGGGCGCGCTCCAGGTAGTGGCGGGACAGCTCGGCGACGAGTCGCGGGAGTTCCAGGCCGTCTCCCAGGGGGCGGCCGAGAAGGTCGGCGGGGCCATCATCGGCCGGCTGCAACAGTTCCTGGCGGACGTCGTCCGCGGTCACGCGGGGGCCGGGCGCCCAGAGCACGAGGCGGTCCATCGTCGCCTGCAGTTCACGGACGTTGCCGGGCCACCGGTGTTGTAGCAGAAGGTTCCTGGCGCCTGGAGAAAGGCCCTTCTGCTCGACGCCGGGCTGGTCGGCGAACTTGCGGTTGGCGGCAGCCAGGAAGTGGTCGACGAGCGGCGTCAGGTCGCCCTCGCGCTCGCGAAGCGGGGGCAGCCGGAGGACGCCGGTCGCCAGCCGGTAGTAGAGGTCCTCGCGGAAGCGGCCGGCCGCGACCTCGGCGCGCAGGTCCCGGTTGGTGGCCGCCACGACGCGCACATCGAGGCGGATCGCCCGGTCGGATCCGAGCCGCCGGACCGTCTTCTCCTGGAGGGCGCGCAGGATCTTGACCTGGGCGTCGAGCCGGAGCTCGCCGATCTCGTCGAGGAAGAGCGTTCCGCCGGCGGCCGCCTCGAAGTGCCCGGCGTGTGCACGTACAGCGCCCGAGAACGCGCCGCGCGTGTGGCCGAAGAGCAGCGACTCAACGAGACCTTCGGGGAGCGCGCCGCAGTTGACCTCCTCGAACGGTCCGTGGCGGCGCCGGCTCTCGGCGTGGATGGCGCGGGCGAGCAGCTCCTTGCCGGTGCCGGATTCCCCTTCGATCAGGACGGTGACGTCGTGCGGGGCGACCCGCCGCGCGCGCGCCATAGCCATCCGCATCGGCGGGCTGCGGCCGACGATGTCGTCGAACTCGGGCGCCTCCGGCGGCAGGCCCGCGGTCAGGCGCGCCAGCTTGTCGTCGGCGTCCCGGAGGAGCGCCGGGACGTACTCGGCCGCGATGTCGAACGGTATCGAGACCGGCCGGATCCCGGTCTTCTCGTGCGACTGGATGAGTTCCGCCGGGAAGCGGGTCTTGGCGAGCAGCACCCACACCGCCTGCATGGCGGGCGTTCCCGGACTGACGTGAACCGTGAGGTCGGTGTCCGGGCCGAACTCCTCGCGCGCGAAGTCCAGCGCTCCGACGGCCGCCTCGTGGATGGCGCGGTAGTCGGTCGGGTCGTCGAGCGGCTCCTCCCGCAGGTGGACCGCGGGGGCTTCGCCGTCTTCCAACCACGAGACGAAGGCGCGGTTGCGCGCCGCCGGATAGTTCGACAGGAGCACCAGCGCATTGAAGCGGCGGGCGGCGACGACGCCGCCGATGGGGCCCAGCCCCGGCCGTCTGCCCGCGGCGCAATCCAGGTCTGTCTGGCCGATCCAGGACAGGAGGATGGCAGGCACGAGATCATCATAAGCTCTCTGTTCTCAAACAGGAGAAATCTTGCCCTCGAAGGGCCGTCGGGCGCGAGTCAGTTCCCAGGTGCCCCCGAGCAGCAACTCGCAGGAGGACGACTGGCAGCGCGGGCTTGGCCGTCGGTTATGGTGCTTTGGTGATTCCACACCTTTGGAGGCGCCATGTCGCGACTGACGATCACCCTTTTCGATGAACGTCATCGAGCCCTCAAGGAGGCTGCCGCGCGACGCAACACGTCGATCCGGCGAATCATCGAGGAGAGCCTCGACTCCTACGGCGTGAAGACGAGCGAGAGCGCGACTGCGCTCGTCGCCTCCGCCCGCTGGCGTTCGACGTTGACCGAGGCCGGCGCATTGGCCCTGGCCGTCGATGAAAACGCGCGCCGAGCGGCAGCCCTGACGCGCGGCTCGTCGATTGAAGGTGATGACGTCGCGGGTCAGGGAGCTTCCGGTGTGAAGGTCACGTCGCCGACGGCCGTGTCGCCCGGTTCGAGGACGATGAGCCCGGTGTCGGTGCGCCCCGCGGCGGCGAGGTTGAAGCCGTCGATGCAGTTCGTCGCCGGCTCCGCGCAGAAGAAGTCCTGGCCGGGCGGCGTGTAGACGACGAGGCAGGTGTAGATCGGGTCGGCGTCGATGCGGAGCCGTGCGTTCCACTCCGGCCACTCGATGACGGCCCGGCCGCTGAACTCGAGGAAGTTGTTGTCGAGCGGCGTCTCGTCCGGGCTGAGGCCGGCACCGCCGGGCAGTAGCTGCGGGGGAGCGCCGACGAGTCGAGACGGCATTCGGTCCGCGTCGGATTCCCACATCCGGCCGACGTCGGCGCGCACCACGCAGCGCGGCGTGCGGACGAAGTAGGGGTGAAGCCCGAACCCGACGGGCATTGCCTCGGTGGCCATGTTCGTCACCGCGAACCGGACTCGAAGCTGCTGCTCGGTGAGCTCGATCGTCTGCTGCGCGGAGTATGCCCATGGCCAGTCGTCGGCCGGATGACGATACTCGAGCGTCAGCCCCGCCCCGGTCCGTTCGACGACCGTCCATGGTTTGCGCCACGCGTGTCCGTGAATCGCGTGCGGCTCGGGAGGGAAGTTGCGCGGCAACTCGACGAGGCGGCCCCGAAAGCGGAAGGCCGCGTCGCGGATGCGGTTCGAGAAGGGGACCATCGGGAAGCTCGACGTGCCGCCCGCGGAGCGGCTGGCGACGGCCCCCGGCAACGCCGGCCGCAGCCATTCGAACGTCGTGTCGCCTCGCTCCGTCGCGTAGCGCGCGATCGAGCCCCCGACGTCCGGCGCCACCGCGAGGCGCGTCGATCCCGCGCGAAGCTCCACCAACCGCGGTTCGTCCTGGGCCATCGCGGTCACTGTACGCCGAACCGCGCCGGTCGGGCGAGTGTCTGCCGGTCATGGAGTCAGTCCAGGAGGCCGCGCCACTGTCCGACGGGCTCACCGGGAGGGCACGGGCTACGTCTGCTTCGTCCAGTGCTTTGCACGACGCCGAAGGCACGCGTGGATCTCGTCCCGCACCGCAGGCGCGACATGCGGGCAGGTGTCGGCAACGTACTCCCGCCAGTTCGCGACATAGGTTCGCAGCCACGCTTCATAGTTGCGTCGCGCGTCGTCGCCGTCGACCGTGGCAAGCCCTCGCCGCGCCCAGGTGTCGAAGCGCATCCTTGCCAATCGGACCAGGTTCCGGCCGTAGGCCTGCGCGTCCTGCGTGGCGGGGACTGCGGCCAGCACCTGGTCGTGACGTGCGAGCGCTGCGCGCGCGGCAGCCGTCGCGCGAATCCAGGCTCCGTGCCGGGGGTCGTCGGCGGCGTATGGGTTCCCGCCCTCGACGGGGTCCCGATGCGACCACCGAGGCACCGCCGACAGCGTCGTGCCCGGAGTGCACCGCGACGTCGCCACCGGGCGATTGTACGGGCTCCGCCGCCGTCGAGGCGTGGCGGGGTGTCGCCGACGGAGATCGGTCGCCTGCCTCGGCCGCCCGGACCCGTGCGGCGGGATCAACAAGCGAAGGTCCGCCTTTACCACTTCACGGTGAGTCCGGCGCCGGCCCGCTCGCGCGACACGATCGGGTCGATCGACAACTGCGCGGTTCCGAAGGGGACGTCGTAGAGGGTGCGGTGCCAGCGTGCGTCGACGAGCGCGCCGACGCCGGCACCCAACAGCAGAAGTCCCACCGCCCCGTGGTCGAAGAGTACGTGCGTGGTAACGGCGATCGGGGAGGAGCCACAGCCGCGATGGGCCATGCAGGTCAGGGCGGCTCCGATACCCGCTCCGATGAGCACGCCGTTCGCCAAGGAGTCTCCCCGCTCGATCCGGCGGACGTCCGCGGCGGGAACCGTCACGTGCGCGTCTCCCTTTGTGATCGCCAGCATGGTCGGCGACAGCCCCAGGAGGGTTCCCTTCAGCCGGCGCCCGTCCCCGATAGTCACGTAGATCCGGTCACCCTCCTGCAGCGCACCGCTGCGCGACAGTTCCTCCAGCGAGCCCGTCTCCTGCGCTGCGATAGGGGACGCCGCCCCGACCACCGCGACCAGCAGCGTGAGCGTCGTGCGCCAAGGATGGCGGAACCGCCCGGCCGGGCCCCTGCGGAAGTACGGTGGACGCGTGGCGATTGCCTCAGTTGGCCTCATTGCTCCCTTCTTTCAACCGCCGGATGCTGGGCGATTCCCTCCGGCTACAGCGGATTGCGCGGAGCCTCTCGCGATCGGCTCATTCGACGCGGAGACTGGTGGCGGAGCGCAGTGCCCGGGGGGCGAGGGACGTCACGTGGCGCATAATGACGCCGTGCCGTCGCCCGTTCATGTCGCGTTCCTGGGGTGCGGCTTCATCACCGGCGTACACAGCGGGCATCTGCGGCGACTCCGGGGGGTGGTCGCGGCGAGCTATGCCAGCCGGGACCGGGACCGGGCAGAAGCGTTTCGCGCCCGGTACCGCGGCGTGCGGAGCTACGGCGCCTACGGTGACGCCATCGACGACCCGGGCGTTGACGCCGTCGTCGTCGCCGTGCCGCCTCGGTTCCACCTCGAGCTCGCCCTCCGGGCGCTGGACGCCGGCAAGCATGTGCTGGTGGAGAAGCCGGCGTTCCCGCGGCTGGCCGACTTCGAGCAGGTCCGCGAGGCGCGGGATCGCGCCGGCCGCGTCGTCCTGGTGGGGGAGAACGACCACTACAAGCCGCTTGCCGTGTGCCTGCGGCGTCTCCTCGCGGACGGCGCGATCGGCGAGATCGTGCTGGCGTCGTTCACCACGCTGGCCCGGCGCCTGAAGGCGGCCGGCGACTGGCGGAACGACGAGGCGATGGCGGGCGGGGACGCGTTCTTCGAGGAGGGCATCCACTGGCTCCACCTGGCGAACAGCCTCGGGCCGGCCATTACCGCCGTACACGGCTTCCGGCCGCCGCCTTCACGAACCGGACCCGACCGGCGCGCCAAGAGCATTCTGGTCGCATTCCGGTACGACACCGGCGCCGCGGGCTCGCTCCACTACTCGCGCGAGGTCCCGTCGCTGTTGCGCGGGGTGCGTCTGTCGAAGCTCTTCGGGCGCGACGGCATCATCACCTTCGAGTCGAACGGTGCTCTCGTCCTCGTGCGGGGCCGCGCGCAGGCCTGGCCGCGGGTGCTCTTTCCCGGATTCCGCGACATCCGCGGTTACCAGGCGATGTACCGCGACTTCTCCCGCGCCATCCGCGACGGGTCCGTCCCGCAGATGAGCCTCGAGGCGGCGATGGTCGATCAGCGCCTGATGGAGCAGATCTACGCAATGGCCGATGGCGTCCCGGCCGACGACTCCCCGACCGACGGCTCCCCGGCCGACGGCACCGCCGACACCGTCGCCAACGGCTGACCCGCGCCCCATGCGACACGCCTTCGACCTCGTCGTCATCGGGAGCGGCGCCGGGGGCGGCACGATGGCGCACGCACTCGCGCCCACGGGGGCTCGCATCCTCATCGTGGAGCGCGGCGGATTCGTGCCGCGGGAACCGGAGAACTGGGATCCGGCCGCGGTATGGAAGCACCTGCGCTACCGCACGGTGGACTCGTGGTTCTGCAATGGGAGGCCCTTCCGGCCGTACACGCACGACTGCGTCGGCGGGAACACGAAGTTCTGGGGCAGCGTCCTCTACCGCCTGCGAAGGGAGGACTTCGGAGTCGTCGAGCACGCCGACGGCGTCTCGCCGGCCTGGCCGATCGACTACGACACGCTCGCTCCCTACTACGAGCGGGCGGAGCGGCTGTACCAGGTGCACGGCGAGGCGGGCCTCGACCCGACGGAGCCGCCCCGCGGACCGTACCCCCACCCGCCGATCCCGCACGCGCCGGAGATCGAGGAGATTGCCGACCGCCTGCGCGCGGAGGGACTCCACCCGTCGCCCCTGCCGCTGGGGTTGATCCGGCCCGGCGAGGCGAACGGCTGCATCCTCTGCGACACCTGCAACTCGTTCCCGTGCCGCCTGCACGCGAAGAGCGAGGCGGAGGTCTGCTGCGTCGCCCCGGCGACGGAGCGGCCCAACGTCACGGTCTGGACCGGGGCGCGGGCGCGGGGGC
>JAPOVI010000036.1 GCA_026708265.1 Acidobacteriota bacterium | reverse complement strand
GGCCGCGGTCGACGCGCTTGCCGTTGACGGTGAGCCGCTGCACGAACGCCCGCGAGCCGGACGGCTGCACGACGACGAACAGGGTCTTGCAGTCCGAGTCCCCGTGGCGCCCGGCCGGCAACGCGCCGATCCGCCTCTGGGTCAACTTCATCGCACCTCCCACGCCCCTAGCATCCACGAACCCTACCACGTTTGGGTCGGGTTTTCAGCGCGATTCCTGTGGACGCGCCCGGATTGATCGGGACGCGTGAATCGCCGCAAGTAACAGCAAATGATTGCTTTAGGTGGGAACCATGGGAGCTCCTCGGACTTCCAGCGACATTGTGCATGTAGTTCGTCTGGTACTTCCAGCACATCCCGAACGACGAATGGGACCTCGACCACCCCTACGCACGCCTCGTGGTCGAGACGGAGGTCTCGCCGGACACGGACGCGGTCGACTGGGTGAACGGCGGCATCACGCCCGGCGCGCGGCGCAAGATCGTGACCGGCATCCCGGGCAAGACCGGCATCGTCTGGGCGCTCGATGCCGCGACGGGGGCGTTCCTGTGGGCCGAGCCGACGAGCCGCCAGAACGTGGTGGTCGACGTCGACGCCGAGAGCCGCCGCGTCATCCTCAACGAGTCGCTCAAGTTCCCGCAGGTCGGCGAGCCGGTCTACGTCTGCCCCAGCTACATCGGCGGCATCAACTGGCAGGCGACCTCCTACCATCCGGGCACCAACGCCCTCTACGCGCCGACCAACAACGTCTGCATGAACTTGACCCTCAACGCTTTCCGCAACCGCCCCGGCGCCCACCACGGGTCGGCGCGCGGAGTGCCCGAGGTGGCCCCGGACGTCGACGGACAGGTGGGCCAGCTCGTAGCCATGGACCTGGCGACGGGCCGAAGGCTCTGGGAGCACCGCCAGCGGGCCGGCATCGGCGGCTCCGTGCTGACCACCGGCGGCGGCCTCGTGTTCGTGACCGACGACGCGCGCCGCCTGCGGGCGTTCGACGCGCGGACCGGCGAGATCCTCTGGGAGCAGATCCTCAACTCGAGCGCCGGCGGCTTCCCCGTGAGCTATATGCACGACGGCGTGCAGTATCTCGCCATCGCGGCCGGCGGCGGCATGAACTACCGGGGCGTCACCCCGGAGATCACCCAGCCGCCGCGCGGCAACATGCTCTTCGTCTTCCGCCTTCCCTGAGACGCCCGGCGCGACCCTCGAATACCTCGTCGATGCACGCAGGCTCGAGCGTGACCGTCCGTTCCGTGCCGCCTGCCGTTCTCGCCTCCACTCGACCGGCGTTCCCATCGGTGTAGATCCTGAGCGCCGGTCCGCGCAGATGCCTCACCCGCAGCCAGACGCCCCGGGCCGGAAGCGGCAGTGTCCTCATCGCCTTGCCGGCTTTGTTGGGGGGGCCGCCTTCCGCGCGGTGAAGGCGGTCAGCGGCGCGTGTGCGAAGAAGTCGCGCCAGAAGGGATCCTCGCGCTCGGACGGCTCCAGCCGGGCGTCCACCCAGCGGAAGTCGGCGAACCCGGCGGCGCGCATCGCGGCTTCGTAGGTGGCCGGGGTCAGGTAGTAGTTGTCGAACTCGAACACCCGGTCGTCGTGGAGCGTCATCCGGTAGCGGATGGCGTCGCCCTCGGATGGCGGGAACGCGCAGGTCCGCTCGAAGCCGTACTTCGCCAGCTCCTGCGCCGAGCCGGGCGGTGGAGGCCGGCGGACGTTGTCGTTGAACCCGACCAGCCGGCCGCCGGGCCGGAGCGCGCGGTGGCAGGCGCGGCAGAAGCGCTCCAGCTCCGCGCGCGTGCGGGCGTAGTTCAGCAGGTAGATGGCGGTGACAGCGTCCACCGGTGCGTCGGGGGTGAAGTCCGCGGCGTCCGCGCAGACGTAGCGGCAGCCGAGCGGTTCGGCGCGCTCCTGCGCCTGGGCCAGCGCGACCATCTCCCGGGAGACGTCGACCCCGGTCACCTCCGTTGCGCCCTGCCGCTTGAACTGGCGGGCGTAGACCCCCTCCCCGCACGCCATGTCCAGCACCGTTCGCCCCCGCACGTCGCCCAGCAGGTCGAGCAGCGTGTAGCGCTCGACGTAATGGCGGAACGGGAGCCACTTCGACGCCTGGTACTCCTCGGCGATGTCGTCGTACTCCGCCGACGGCTTCATCCTTAGCCCTTCCTGTCGTCGCGGACCGCCCCGGCTCCGCGTCCGGGCCGGCGCCGCCGGTCCATCCGGCCGGCCCTGTCGTCGCGGACCGCCCCGAGTGCCGGCGCCGCGCCGGTGCCGGGCCGACGGGTGCACTCCGGCCGGCCCGGCCGCGGCGCGGGGCGACCGGGAATCACGGTAGCGCGTAGGCCACCAGCGAGCCGGGGAAGCCCGTCTGGATGCTGCCGATCTGCACCACGATGTACTGCTTGCCCTCGTGCAGGTAGGTCATCATGCCGTACTGGCCGGGCGCCGGCAGTTCGACGCTGCCCAGGATCTCGCCCGTGTACTTGTCGCGGCCGTGGAGCAGCAGCGGCGCGTCCGGCACGATCTGGCGCGTCCCCTCGCTGAGCGAGCGCGTCTGCACCAGCAGGTCGCCGGT
>JAPOVI010000325.1 GCA_026708265.1 Acidobacteriota bacterium | reverse complement strand
GCGTGGCCTACGTGGATGACGAGCCGGAGGCTATCGACCGACTGTTCGTGGATCGGGATACCGAGTGCGATCGCCAGGGAGTCTATTTCCTCATTCTGTTCGACGCTCTGGATCGCAGTGCCGATGACTGGAAGGCGATGTACCGGGCGATTCGAGGGTTGGTGCAGACCGCGCTGGAGATGCGGTCCTACCGGCGCCTTCGGGTGAAGGTGTTTCTGCGGTCCGACCAGTTCAACGAAGCTGACGTCGGTGACTTTCCGGACGCGTCGAAGGTCCTGTCGTCGATGGTGGAACTGAGCTGGCCGCGGCGCGAGTTGTACGGGTTGCTGTGGCACTGGCTGGCGAACGGGCCGGACGGTGGCAGTTTTCGGGAGTTCCTGCAGCCCGGGGACTGGCCGGCCGCCCCAGTTGACGGACGCTCCGTAGTGTGGGTGCCGAGGACGCTGATTCGCGACGGGGGACTGCAACGCGGTAGATTCCACAAGATCGCCGGCGAATGGATGGGAACGGACCACAGGCGCGGCTTCCCGTACACCTGGATCCCGAACCACCTGGGGGACAGCGAAGGACGAGTGAGCCCGCGATCGTTCCTGGCGGCCCTCAGGGCAGCGGCGGAGGATACTTCGGAGCGATACCCGGAGTGGAGGGCGGCACTGCATTACGAGGGCATCAAGCGGGGCGTCCAGTCCGCATCGCGGATACGTGTGCAGGAGGTGCAGGAAGACTACCCCTGGGTACATCGGGCCATGGGTTCGCTCGAACGGATGGTCGTGCCGTGCGGGTTCGAGGAGATCGCGGAGCGCTGGAGTAGCGCCCGGGTGGTGGACCGGCTGGTCGAGGAGGCAGATCAGGTCAAGCTGCCGCCCCGCCGTATCGACCGGGGCGCGGACGGCGTTCGGGAAGCGTTGGAATCCCTGGGCATCTTTTTCCGCATGCGGGACGGACGGGTCAACATTCCTGACGTCTACCGCGTCGGCTACGGTCTGGGTCGAAAGGGCGGCGTGAAGCCGATTCGATGAGCTGTCGGCGAAGCCCCGTTCCGGGACCGGACCGGTCGGGCTGCGGTTCGCGCCCAGGCCGGACGGCGGCGACGGTGGCGGGGGTAGTCTCGGAGGATGGTGGACTTTCAACGATATGAACCCAGATGCCCGCCGTCGCCGGCCACCGCCACGGAATGGCCGGCGCTGCGGCGCGTGCTCGGCGCCGATCTGCTCGCTCGCCTGCTGAGAGTCCCCGCCGTCAGCGTGCGCGGGTATTCGTCGGGCGCCCGGAGGATCCCGATCGACGTCGCTGCCCGCCTGCACGCGCTCGCGCTGATGGTCGATGACCTGGGCGGGGCCTGCAACGACGCCGGCATCCGTCGCTGGTTCAGTCGGCCGCGGATTGCCCTCGGCAATCGTGCGCCCGTCGACGTGCTGATTCCCGATTGGAGGCCGGACGATTCGGACGGGCAGTTGGTGCGCAGCTTGGCACACGCCGGCGGCGGTGCCCTCCACGTGATCGGGTCTAGCTTCCGCACGCCGAACTCCGCCCTTCCGTCCTGTGGCACGGACCGGATCGGCCGCCACGCGGCTGGCGGCGTTTTGACCACTCGCTTGAGCCTCCGCGTCGCCGGCGGCCGGCGGCCTGTCTCTGTCGGTCTCGCGCAGCCTGCCCGTTGCCGAAGGACCGTTGGCCACGGAGTGCTCGTCTTCTTCGTTGTCGTCCTGGGCGTCTCCGCGGGCGTAGAATGGCGGCCGTGTCGGTCAGCGAATCCGTCATTCGGCGAATGACCCGGCTCGCGAACGAGCACGGAGCCATCAATCTCGCGCAGGGATTCACCGACGAGCCCCCGGCCTATCCGTTGGTCTGGGGAGCGATCACCGCGTTGCTCGGGGGCAGCGACGCGGGCATCAGTCGGCTCGAGCAGGTCACGGCAGTCGGGCTCGGCACTCGCCCGCCAAACGCCAACCCCGCGCCCGCGACAGCCGCCATGGCGGAGGACGACGCCAGCGCTCCGGCGGCGTCGCTGCGCGACGCGCTGCGGCACCTGCAGGGCGAGCCCGACGAACTGAACCAGTACTCCTACCCCTTCGGGCTGCCGGCGTTGCGCCGCGCCCTCGCCGCGTACACGGCCCGCTGGAGCGGCTTCGAGCCGGACCCGGAGACGGAGACGACGGTCGTGCTCGGTTCCACCGAGGGACTGGCCGCCACGCTGGCCGCGCTCGGGCGGCGCGGCGACGCGGTGGTCGTGATGGAGCCGTTCCACGAGATGTACCCGGCGCAGGCCGCGGTGTTCGGGCTGACGCCCCGCTTCGTCACGCTGCGGGAGTACGCGGCCGGGTCGGGGTGGCAGCTCGATCCCGACGAGTTGCGGCGCGCAGCGGACGGTGCCCGGTTCCTCATCCTGAACACGCCGCACAACCCGACGGGGAAGGTGTTCGACGCGGCGGATCTGGCGCTCGTCGCGGACGTGGCGCGTTCGCACGACCTCGTCGTCATCACGGACGAGATCTACGAGCACATCGTCTTCGACGGCGCGCGGCACCGTTCGCTGGCCACGCTCGACGGCATGCGACAGCGGACGGTCGTCGTCAACTCGATCTCGAAGACGGCCAACGCCACCGGCTGGCGGGTGGGCTGGGTGCTGGCGCCCCCGCACCTGACGCCGGCGATCCGCGCCGTGCACGACACGCTCGTGATCCAGGCGCCGACGCCGCTCCAGAAGGCAGCAGTGACGCTGCTCGAGATGCCCCCGGGGTTCTTCCGCGGCCTCGCGGACGGGTACGGCGCGAAGCGGGCGCTCCTCGGAGCGGCCCTGCGCAACGCAGGCTTCCGCTTCACCGAACCGCGCGGCGCCTACTACCTGTTCGCCGACTATCGCGGCGTGCCCGACCTCGGGCACCTGGAGCCGATGGCGGCCGCGGTTCATCTCATCGAACGCGTCGGCGTGGCCGCGGTCCCCGGGGACAATTTCTACGGGGCGAGCGCCGAGGGCGCACGGTACCTGCGGTTCGCCTTCTGCCGCAGCCGGGCCACCCTCGGGACGGCGGTCGACCGTCTGCGGCGGCTGACGCGCGCCACCTGACGCCGGCGTCCCGCCTTTCGCGCGACGCTGGGAAACCCGGCGTGCGCCGCTTCGACTCCATTCCAGACCGCGCCGCCGTCGGGATGACGAAGCGGAGCGGGCCGAGCCGCAACCCGGCAGCGAGTCGGGACGAGGGCGGGCGAACGTAGTAGCGTATTCTCGCGATGCGCCGGATCGATGATCTCGAACCGAGAGCGCACCCGACGCTCCGCGGTCGCGCCATCGACCGCGTGGTTTACTCGCTGTTCGCCTGCGTGCTGTTCCTTGCCCTCGTGTTCCTGTGGCATCGCT
Source organism: Acidobacteriota bacterium (assembly GCA_026708265.1). Classification (GTDB taxonomy): domain Bacteria; phylum Acidobacteriota; class Vicinamibacteria; order Vicinamibacterales; family UBA8438; genus JAGWAJ01. The sequence continues at coordinate 24,502 of JAPOVI010000325.1, read as the reverse complement.
CCTACGAACGTTCCTGCCTGGCCCTCGCGTTTCCGGCCCTGATCGCGATCGTGACCTTCAGCGGGCTGCTGGAACACCGGCTGGAGCGGAGACGCTTCGCAGTCGACTACTATCTCGACCGTCGATCGTTCCTGCACCGGCGGCTGCAGCGGACATGGTGGCCCGTGTCGATCAGCCTGGCGGCGGCGGTGCCGCTGGCGGTCTTCCTGGTCGTCTTCGCTGCGCTCTCGCGGCCGACCGACTGGCTCTTCCTGGGGGCGGCCGCAGCCGTGGCGCCGGTGGCGTTCCACGCTCTGTCCTGGTGGCCGGGAGGCCATTTCAGGCGTGACGCGCGAGACGGTGAACGACGCACGACGGTCGCCGACATCCTTGCGGCCCGCTTCGCAGGGACTCTGGTGCTGGTGGGAGTCACGGGCGCCTACCTGCTCGCCAACTACTACCTGATTCCCGTACCCGGGGAGGACATCTTTCCCGATTCGCTGGAACGGACCCTGGAGGCGTTCTCCGCCCGTGGCCGTTCCGCATGTCCCGTCGTGGACAACGCGCTGCCGTTCGCCGCGCAGGTCGAGGGGCTGTCCTGGTACTTGGTCACGACCGCGGCGATGTCGGCGTGGATGCAGGATGGAATGAGATTGCTCCTGTGGACCGGCTTCCTCCTGAACGCCGCCGTCGTGTTCGGCGCGTTCGTCCGCGGGCTGGAAGGGTCCATGTTGCTGGCCTGCAGGATCGCGGGACCGGCGCCCTCCTCGATGGACCGGCCGGACGCGTCGAACGCCGCACCCTCGGCGCCCCCGAAGCGGGCGGGCCGCGCGACGTGGGCATGGCGGGCCATCCTCGTCCTGATGTCGGCGACGCTCCTGTCGGTCGTGGTGGGGACAACCTGGATCCACCCGTTCCGATACGCGGAAGCGCCGATGCCGCCGGAACCGCCGGACGCGCCCTTACCGGAGTGCGAACGGATGCGGGACGACGAATTGGAGCGGCTGGGAAGAGCGTGGTGGGCATCGGCGGCGGGGCGCCTGAGCCGCGAGCCGCTTCCGCTGACCGAGCGGGCGCTCGAGAACAACGTGGACGCAGCGTTCGGGCCGGTCTACGCGCGCATTCCGGGATTCGTCGACTGGCACTATTCGCTTGCCGGGCAGTACGCGCAACTGGCGCAGGCGATCCCCGATCGACTCCTGGAGGCGCACACCGCGGCGTCCGCCCTGGAACGGCTGGGGGACTCGAGGTTCGGGAAGGCCGCGCTCAATCGGCTGCGGGAGTCGCAACTCGCGCGGGCGGCCCTCGAACGATGCACGACTCGGAACTCGTGCCGGAGGCCCTCGACCACCTGGAACGACTGCGGCAGGCAACCGACTCGCGGCTGTTCACCGACTTGCCCGATCGGGCTCGGCACGCGTCCGCGGGCGTCGAGACGGTCATGCGCGGGGAGATGCGAGAGCTGATCGCCCAGTGGATGCGCGACGACGTCCGGACGTTGCCCGCCTACCCGCTTCCGGGGGCCGACCCGCCCTGCACCGAGGTCGGAACGGCCGGACTTCGCATGGCGTACGAGAGCATGCTGACCGTCGCGATGCCGGACGCTGTGCGGCGATTCACTGCCTCCGCTCCGCCGACCGGTATCCTGGCGGCCGGTGCCGCTGCCCGCGGCGCGGTCGCCGGCAGGACGCTGATCAAGGGCCTGTCCGCGAGACTGTTGACCAGGACTGCGGGCCGGACCGCAAGCGCACTCGGCGCCGCGGCGGGCGGCCTGGCCGCGGGGGCCGCAGCCTGGCTGCTCGTCGACGTCGCCGTCCTGGTCGTCGACGAGCACTTGAACCGGGATGCACTCGAGCGTGAACTGATCGAGCTCGTGGACGAGCAGAAGGCGGCCATGAAGGCGGAGCTGGCCGGAGCGGTGGACCAGGCTAGGTCGAAGGCTCTCGGAGCCGTCACGCCGTCAGCGATGAACGGCCGGGGTCGTTGACGCAGCCGGGAGCGATCGCAATCGTCCTCTTCCAGGAAGGTCGTGAGGGCGGCCGGCTCGCGGCCGAAGCCGGGTCGACCGACGCGGGCGGCCGGCTCGTCGTCACACGGACGTGAGAATCCGTTACCATAGCAATCCGGGGTCGGGATCCCTGCACTTCGTGCACTCCTACCGTCGACGCCTCATGATGAAGGATTCTCTCGCAACCGTTCCGTCGAGCGCGTATCTGGCTTCCGGATCGCGTCTAACCGCGTGCACTGCGGCTTGGTGTGGCCTGCACTGCGCGCTCACACCTTTGCTGGTCGTGGTGGCACCCGCGCTCGCGCTCTCCGAAGGCGTCGAGCGAGCCGTGTGGGCCGGGACCGTCCTTCTCGGCGCGGTGCTGCTCGTCCTGGGCCCGGCCCGCAAGAACGCGGCCGTGGTCCTCGCCTTCGGAGGGGGAGCCGTGCTCTGGGCAGCCTCCCTCGCCGGTTGGCTCGAGCCGCTGCCCGAGACCGTGACGTCGGCCGCCGGCAGCCTGACCCTCGCCGGCGCTCTGGTGCAGAGCGCCCGTATCTGCCAGGCCGGCGAGTGTTCGGTATGCGACGACGGGGAGCGCGCGGATCGAGGCGGCTGAACGGAACGCCACCTCGTCCGCGACGTCTTCGCCGTCGACGGCAGAGCCACGCCACGCCACTCCGGCCGCCCGCGCCCGGGCGGGGCGAGTCGGACCAAGACGGCCGACAGCGCCTTGTCAGGACGGGGTCACTCAGGCAGAGCAAACACGAAGATCGCGTTCCCGGACCGCGGGTTGCGCATCTCCGGGATCAGGTCGGCCGGAATGATGCTCGTCCAGCTCGAGCCGCCGAGTGGGCCGCCGGCGCCGAAGGCGATGTACTGCTTGCCGTCAACCGCGTAGGTGATGGGGTAGCCGTTCGCCATCGTCGTCAGGCGGCTCTGCCAGAGCTGCTCGCCGCTCGCGGCGTCGTAGGCGAAGACGTAGCGCTCCCAGTCGCCGATGAAGACGAGGCCCCCCGCCGTCGCGAGGGCCGCCGTGTTGTAGGGCGCGCGGCGGCGGTGCTTCCAGAGGGTCTCGCCGGTGCGGATGTCGAGGGCCTGGAACTCGCCGAGCACGTCCGGGGCGTCGGGGTGGAAGTGGTTGAGGCGCCCGCGGACGCCGCCCGTCCCGCCGCCTCCGGGCCGCCGCTCGACCGGCCCGAACGCGGCGGTCTCGCACTGCAGGTTGAGCGGCACGTAGAGGGCGCCGGTGTCCGGGTGGTAGGACATCGCCCGCAGGCTCTTGAAGCCGCCCGTGCTGGGGCAGAAGAAGAGCTCCTCGCCGACGGCCGAGACCATCCCCTCGCGGTAGGTGAACTCGCCGGTCTCCGTGTCGACGTCGGCCAGGTTCTGGTAGCCGAGATCGACGGCGTTGACGAAGGCGCCGGTCTCGCGATCGAGCTCCCACAGGATGGCCAGCTTGCCCATGCTGAACACCGACTGCTTCCCGTCGTAGTCGATGAGGATGCGCTCGAACGTCTCGTCCATGTCGTGGCTGTCGCCCGGGATGTGCTGGAAGAACCACTTCATCTCCCCGGTCGCCGGGTCGAGGGCCAGCGTCGAGTTGCTGTAGAGGGCGTCGCCGTCCGTCCCCCGCGCATCCCGCGACCACGGCTTGGCCTGCGCCGTCCCGTAGTAGATGAGGCGGTTGACGGGGTCGTAGCTGCCGGGAATCCAGGCGTCGCTGCCGGCCCGGTAGAGGAGCGGCAGGTCGCCCCAGGTGTCGCCGCCGCGCTCGCCCGGCCGCGCGATGGTCGACGTCCGCCACACCAGGCTCCCCGTCCGTCCGTCGACGCCGACGATGTAGCACGTATCCTCGCGGAACCGCTCGCAGCCGCGGAGCCCCGCCACGACCGTCCCGTCGGCGATCACCGGCCCGCTCGTGAAGCCGTATCCGTCGTGATCCGGCGCGACGTCGGTGTCCCAGCGCACCTCGCCCGTGCGGGCGTCGAGACCCACGATGTGCGCGTCGACGGTGTTCAGGATGATGAGGTCCTCGTAGATGGCGAGGCTGCGCAACTGCGCCGCGGGGCGCCGCCGCTCCTCCATGTCGCGGCGGTACTCCCAGATGAAGTCGCCCGTCGCGGCGTCGAGGGCCTGCACGACGTTGCCGGGGTTGGCGATGTACATGACGCCGTCGTAGACGACCGGCGTCGTCTGCGACACGCCCGCCTCGAGCCCCCAGGACCACGCCAGCCGCAGGTCGCCGACGTTGTCGCTGTCGATCTCGTCGAGCGGGCTGTAGCCCCAGCCATCGAGCGTGCGCCGCCAACTCAGCCAGTCGGCCGGGTCGGGGTCCTGCAGGACCGCGTCGGTGACCGGCGTGAACGATTCGTCCTGCGCTCCTGCCGGTATGGCGGCGAGAAACGCCAGCGAACAGACGCTGCAGGCGACGGCTGTGATCATCATCGGGCGCGGCATGGTGCGGGACCTCCTGAGACGTGGACGGATTATAGCCAGCCGCCACCGCAACAGGGACGCCCCCTGCGCCCGAGGCGGCTCGCGGATCCGTCGCCGGCCGGAGCGCGGCGACGCAGGAGGGCTGAGCCCGGAGCGCAGTGCTCCGGTCAGGGCGCGCCTCGTCGCCCGGCCCCGCCCCGCGATCCAACGGTGCCTGGGGCTTCAGGCGATGCCGGCGCCCCGCGTCCCTACGTAGACGGAGTAGAGCGATTGGCTGGCGGTCATGAACAGCCGGTTCCGCCGCGTCCCGCCGAAGCAGACGTTCGCGCAACGCTCCGGAAGCCGGATGACTCCGATGACGTCGCCGTCCGGTGCGATGATCTGGACACCCGGCGTCGCGCCGGCCCAGACGTTCCCGTCGACATCGCAGCGCATGCCATCCGCCACCGAGAGCGCGTCGGGGTCGCCCGGCACGGACAGCCGCACGAACTCCCGCCCGTTCACCAGCCGCTCGCCGTCGACGTCCCACACCTTTACGTTGCGGCCGCTGCCGGTGTCGGCGACGTAGAGCCGCCGGTAGTCGGCCGAGAAACAGAGGCCGTTGGGGGCGCCGATCTCGTCGGTGACCCGCGTGATCGATCCGGTCGACCCGTCGACGCGATACACCGACAGCGGCAACTCCGCCTCCGCCGGATGCCCCTCGTAGTTGCCGCGGATGCCGTAGGGCGGATCCGTGAACCAGATGCTGCCGTCCGGGTGGACGACGACGTCGTTGGGCGAGTTCAATCGGCTGCCGTCGTAGCGGTCGGCGATGGTCGTGACCGCGCCCGAATGCTCGTAGCGCGCCACCCGCCGCCCGCCGTGCTCGCACGAGAGCTGGCGCCCGGCGTGGTCGAACGTGTTGCCGTTGCTGTGTCCGGACGGCTGCCGGAAGACGCTGACGTGGCCGTCCTCCTCCAGCCAGCGCATCTGCCGGTTGTTCGGGATGTCGCTCCACACCAGGTAGCGGCCGCTGCCGTTCCACGCCGGCCCCTCGGCCCACAGCGTGCCCGTGTAGTGCCGCCGGATCGGCGTGTTGAAGAGGATGTAGGGCCGGAACCGCGGGTCGAGGGCGATGATGTCCGGGTCGGGGTAGGGGAGCGGCGTCCCACCCGACCAGTCCCGCGGCTCGTAGGGCGGGATGGTGGCCTGCTGGGCCGCCAGCAACGGGGCGACGACGGTCGAGGCGACGGTCGCGCCGAGAAAGGCGCGCCGGCCGAGAGTCGAGCGCGGCGCGCGGTGCGGGGACCGGGAACGGGGCGACGGCGCGTGATCATGGTCCATGTGCATGCCGGTATCTATACCGCAGGCGGGAGTGCGAGTCACGTCCCGGGCATCCCACGACCTCTCCCGGCGCGCAGTCGGCTGACGCCCGCTACGGGGCCCGGGTCCGGAGCGGGGGATTCCAGCGGCCGGCACGGTAGACGTGCCAGCCGGTCGGCGAGTCGTCGTCGATCACGAGCTCGAAGACGACCTCCGCCGGCGCCTCGCTCGTCACCTCGAGGATGCGCGCCCAGCGCCGCTCATCCGGCTCGTCGCCCTCGGTATGGACCTCGCGCGTCCGGGCGCCGTCGGTGACGAGGACGTTGCCGGTCTCGGGTAGCCAGTCGGCATCGCTCAGGAACGACGAGTAGAAGCGCTCCTCTCCGGCCCCCCCGTAGGCCCAGCGCTGTCGGATCCGCATGGCGCCGGCGTCCACCTCGTACTCGACCGCCCGGCTGTACGACTCCTCGGCCGGCATCGGCTCGGCGAACGGCAGGGCGCGGCGGTTGCCGTTGTCGAAGACGAGGATCGTGCCGTGCGGGGTGACCTCGACGCCGTGGCCGTGGTACGGCCATTCCAGCTCCCCCTCGGGCTCGAGGAGCCGTTCGCGCCATGGCTCGTTCCAGCCGTCGTGGGAACCGAGGATCCACCGCGCGCCGCCGCCGCGGTCCACCTTGACCAGCGCGTCCTGGTGCCGCAGCGAGACGACGAACGTGTCGTCCCTCGCGTCGTGGGCAAGGGCGTTGGCGTGGGCCCAGTCGGCCGCCTCGCCCGTCTCGTGCCCGAGCGCGCGGTAGGTGTCTTCCCAGAACCCCGTGCCCAGGGAGTCGTACCCGATGCGGTAGGGATCGAACGCGTCGAGGAGCGGCCATTCCTGCACGACGGATCCGCCCGGGGCGAACTCTACGATGACGTCGCCGATCACGTCCCGGGTCTCGCGAGGCGCGTCGGGATCCTCTTCACTGGTTGGGTAGTCGTCGAAGGCCCGGATCTCCGAGCCCAGCGCGACCAGGTTCCCCGACGGCAATTCGACGACATCGTGGTGCAGCGAGTCGGTGTCGACGAGGATGCTCCCTGGGGGGGCGTGATCCGCGGCCGCGCGGGAGTGCCAGCGGCGCACGACGTTGCCGAGAATGTCGATCTCGACGAGGATGCCCCAGATGCCGTCCAGCGAAGCCATGTACAGCAGGTTCCCGTTGGCGAGCGGGATCGCCTGCATGATCGTGTGGTCGGCGCGGTAGTACCAGACGACCTCGCCCGATGCGTCCACCGCGACCAGCAGGCCGAACGTCCGGTCGTTGCCCTCGTCGCCCCATCGGTAGACGTTCAGGAGCGTCCACCCGGGCTCCATCCGGTCCGGCCGGCTCACCGTCGTCTCGAGCGGCGGAAAGTCGTCCGGCAGCGGATCGGTCTCGATGATGAGGGGCGGAGACCGGTCCTGGTTGCCGGCCGCGTCGGTTGCGATGAACGTAACCGAGTGGGTGCGCCCGGGTCGGAGACCCACGAGCGGGACGATGTGCCCGGTTCCGGGTACGCCGTCGAGATCCAGGCGATCCAGCCGCGCGTCGTCCGCGATCTCGACCGCGAGTCGCGCCGGCTCGTCGGTGCTGACCTCGACCGCTACGCCGAGCGGCGCCTCGGGGCGCGCCGGCTCGGCGACGTTGAGCCGGGTGATCGACGGCGCGGTCCGGTCGCACGCCGCCAGCCCCATGCCGAGGGCGGCGACGGCCAGCGCCGGGGCCGCGCGGCGAACGAAGGAACGCTGACGCATCGCAACACCGGTCGGGCCGGCTACGGGGCAGCCTCCTGGGCGCGGGCGCCCCGCATGATGTTCAGCAGGCCGTAGTTCCCTTCGTGGCAGGCGTACTCGAACATCGGGCCGGACGTCACGCCGCGCGACGCGTGGTTCGTGGTCATCGGGACCAGCGCCGTCCACGGCTGCGTGAACATCTCCGGGTCGGTCATCGTGAACGTGTAGTCGAGCGTCTCCTCGTCGACTCGGGTGAAGCGCTCCACGAGGTGCAGGCCGGGCCTTGCGGCCCGCCACGTCGCACGCCACAGGTAGTGGCCCTTGTCGGCGAAGGCGGTCGTCTCGACGACCAGCGTGTCTCCCTCCCAGCGCCCGCGGGCGTCGCCCAGCCACTGGCCGACGTGCACGGGCACGTGGGCGCGGCCGTCGGTCGGGATGATCCGCCACTCGTGGAACATCTCGTTGAGGATCGCCACCCAGCCCGGCGCCTGCAGGACGTGGTAGTTCATGTTGTAGCCCTGGAGCGGCACGAACGGGAGCCCGTCGGTCAGGCAGCGCTCGCCGGTGTCGGCGTCCTCCCAGGAATCGAACGGGCCCACGCCGTACTTCGACGAGTCGACGGCGAGCCGGGCGCGGCCCGCTTCGGTCCACGGAATCCGGCCGTCCGGCGGGTCGACGATTAGCGCCGTGCGCCGATCTCCGGTGACGTTCTTGCCGCTGTCCATCCAGAACTGGTTGTAGGCGCCGACGTTGCCGGGGATGAAGGTGTCCGAGGCGGCCCGGCGCTCGGCCGAGTCGGTCTCGAACGCCGCCGCCTCCTCGGCCGTGAGCACGTCCCGATCGGCCATCGCCGCGGGACGCTCGATCGGCGTCAGCGTCGCGTTGGTCCAGATGCCCTGGAGATCGGGAACGCCCCACGCGGTGCGGGGCGCCGTCCATTGCTCCCCGGTCTGCGCGGGAAGGGCGGCGCCCCCAACGAGGCAAACGCCAACCGCTATGAGCGCGAGCGTCGTTCGCATCGGATTCCTGCCTTTCCTTCTCGCGGTTGGGGGCGTCAGCGCGCCCCGGCGGCCTTCGCGTCATCGGCGCGGGCGCCCGCGAGGATGCCCTCCATGCCGATGTTCCCTTCGTGGCAGGCGTACTCGAAGAGCGGCTCGTCGGTGCGCGTCCAGGGAACGAGCGCCGTCCACGGCTCCGTCCACGTGGTCGGGTCGTTGACCGTGAACTGGTAGTGCATCTCGTCCGGACCCACGCGCGTGAACCGCTCCACGAGGTGCAGGTGCTCGCGCGAGCCCCGGAAATCGCTCTGGGCCGAGAAGTTCCTCGTCTCCACGACGAGGGTGTCGCCGTCCCAGTACCCGCGCGAGTCGCCGTGCCACTGCCGAATGTCGCCGTCGACATGCGGCCGCCCGTCCAGCGGGATGATGCGCGTCGTGTGGATCAGCTCCTGCTCGATGACGACGTGGTCGGCCGTCTGGAGGATGTGGTAGTAGCTGTTGTAGCCGGCCAGCAGGTTCGGCAGGCCGAAGGTGATGCAGCGCTCGCTCAAGCCGCGGTCGACGGTCCAGGCGGCCGGGCGCCCGCGTCCCGCCGCGGCAGTCGCTGCCGCCATCCGCGCCGCCGAGGTCGTCGGCGGCAGCTTGCCGTTCGGCGGGTCGACGATCAGCGACGTCCGGTCGTTGAAGTCGCGCTCGACCAGCCAGAACTGGTTGTAGTTGCCGGTCCCGCCGTCGCTGGACGTGAACGCGTCCGGGTTGGTGAGCGCCACGTTGAAGAACTGATCGCCGAACGCGGCGTCGCCGGCGTCCTGCCCGAAGAGGCGGTTGGCGGTCTCCTCGACCTGCGCCAGCTCTTCCTCGGTCAGGGTCTCGCGGTCGCCCAGCGAATCGGGACGCTCCAGCGGCGTGATGCTGTTGTTGCCCCAGATGCCCTGCAGATCCGGGTGTCCGGCGGCGGTTCGCGGCACTTCGTAGGCGGTCTGGCCGGCGGCCGCGACCGGTAGCAGCAGGAGGACCGCCAGCAGGGCGGACGCGCACCGTACGGGACCGGGACGAAGGTTCGTCATCGGTTTCTCCTTCGGACTGTGGAGCCTCTGATCCCCCGCAGCGTATCACGGCCCGCCAGGCCGCCGCCGGGCCCTCTGCGCCCGCGGCCAGGGTGCGGCCGACGCCTGGGCCAGGCGGTCGCCGTACATGGCGAGGGCGCGCCGACCTCGCGGCGGCGCGCCCTCGGTTACCGTGCCGTCACCGTCCGTCAACGGGCGGCGGCGGCCTCCTGGGCTTCCTTGCGGCGCGCACCGGCGAGGATGCCCTCCATGCCGATGTTGCCCTCGTGGCAGGCGTACTCGTAGAGCGCGTCCTGGCTGGCCCGCAGCGGGATCATCGCGGTCCAGGGGCTGACCCACGTCGTCGGGTCGTTGAGCGTCACCTCGTACTGCAGCACGTCCTCGCTGGTGCGGGTGAAGCGCTCGGTCACCTCGAGGTGCTCGGCGGCGCCCATGGTGTTGGCGTAGGGCGAGTAGTTGCGGGTCTCGACGACGAGGGTGTCGCCGTCCCAGTAGCCGCGCGAGTCGCCCAGCCACTGCCGCACCCCGTCGCCCAGGTGCGGGCGGCCGTCGAGGGGGATGATCCGCGCGTCGTGCGCCATCTCCATCAGGATGACGACGTGGTCGGGCGTCTGGAAGAGCTGGTAGTAGCTGTTGTAGCCGGCTCCCAGGCGCGGGGCGCCGAAGCTCTGGCAACGCTCCCCGAGACTGCGGTCGTCGGTCCAGACCGCGTGCCGCTGCCGCTTCATGGATGCCGCTTCCGCACGCATCCGGGCCGCCTCGGTCCGCTCCGGAATCCGGCCGTTCGGCGGATCGACGATGAGCGACGTCCGGTTGTCCCAGTCGCGCTCCACCATCCAGAACTGGTTGTAGTTCCCGGTGGCGGTGTCGCGCGAACTGAAGTTCTGCACCTCGTTCAGGGCCGCGGTGAAGACGGAGTCGCCGAAGGCGGCATCGTCGGCGTCGAGGGCGAAGAGCTCCTCCGCGCGGGACCGGATGGCGGCGAGCTCCTCGTCGGTGAGGCGCTCGCGGTCGCCGAGGATCTCGGGGCGCTGCAGCGGCGTGGCGTTGTTGTTGGCCCACACGCCCTGCAGGTCGGGGTGGCCGAACGGCGTGCGCGGCGCGGCCCAGGCGTCATCGGCAGGCTCGGCGGCGGAGCCCTGGGCGCCGGCGGCGCCTGCCGCCAGCACGAAGACGGCCAGTACGGCCGTCGCGACGAAGGGGAAACGAACGTGAGTCACAAACACACCTCCTTGCGAACACTCATGACCATGCGGCCGCGGGCGGTTGCCCTCGTCCCGCGCCGCTACCCGAGGCATCGGAGCACACCGTCAGTGCCGCTCGACGAAGTCGGCCACCTTCAGCATGCCGGGGTCGTCGTCGTCGGCCATCTTCGAGTTGACGCTGCCGTGCGTCCGATCGGCGATCTCGATCGCCATCGCCTTGTTGCCCTTGGCGGTCAGGTCGGCCGCGAGGCGCTGGTTCTGCTCCCGCCGCCAGGCGTCGTCGCCGTCGGCGTAGATGAAGAGCATCGGCGGCTTGTCGGCGCCGACGTAGGGGGTCACCGATGCCTGCAGCCAGACCTCGGGGTCGGTGCCCCAGACGGTCTTGGGCCGGCGCGGCGCGACGTCCGGATCCTCGACGTGCAGGAACGGGCTGATCGGGATGACACCGCGAACGTCGGAGAGCTTGAGGCCGTGCGCCTCGAGGTACGACGGATCGAGGGCCATCAGGGCGGCGAGGTACGCGCCGGCCGAGTGCCCGGAGAGGAACACGCGCTCCGGGTCGCCGCCGTACGACGCGATGTGCTTCTTGGTCCAGGCGAAGGCCGCCGTGGCGTCCTCCATGTGCGCCGGGTGCATGACGCTGGGGGAGAGCCGGTAGTTGGCTGTCACCAGCCCGATCCCGCGGGCGGCGAGCTGCCGAGCCAGGCCCTCGCCGATCGCCTTCGTCCCGGCCTGCAGCGCGCCGCCGTGGAAGTAGACGACGACCGGGGCGTCCGAAACGCCCTCGGGCATGAAGACGTCGAGCTTGTCCTTGTCCTCGGCGTAGTCCTTGCCGGCGATGTAGTCGATGTCGCGATGCTCGACGATCGCGAACCCGTCGGCGCCGGCGGCCGACGCCGGGGCGATCGCCAGGAGCGCCGCCGTGGCGAGGCTGCCCGCCATCCAGCGCGTGCGGGTCGATGTGCGGTTCCGCATGGTGTCTCCTTCGGGTATCGTGTCCTCGGGCGTCGTGCCTCGGGTTCGTCCGTCGCGCCCGTCGGCCTCGCCCGCCTCGTCCCGTCGGCCTCGCCCGCCTCGCGCCGGTTCGCCGCTGTCGCGGCCTGTCGAACGAGGCTTCCGGTAGACGCTCGACGCGTCTGTCGCGTGCTCTGGCGGGCCATCCTGACGCAACGCGTCAGATCGAGGCTTCCGGCAGACGTGCTACGCGTCTACCATAGCAGCATTCCGGGCGCTCGGAGCACGCCCCGCGGGGGCCGATTCCGGCGCGCGAGCGTACGGGTTCCGGTGGCGGAGAGAGGGAGGCAGTCGATGTTGGCATGCATGGCCCGGACGGTGCGGATTGCCGTGATCGCGCTCGCGGCGCCCGCGCTGGCGGCAGCGCAGGGCAGCCCGGAGTGGCCTGGATTCCGCGGCTTCGGAGCGGGCTCGGTCGCCGACGATCCGGCCCTGCCCGACACCTGGAGCGCGACGGACAACGTGGCGTGGTCGGTCGAGATTCCCGGGCTCGGCTGGAGCTCGCCGGTCGTGGCGGGCGACCACATCTTCGTCACGTCCGCCATCAGCGCCGGGGAGGAGCGTGCCCCCGTGCCCGGTCTCTACGACCCCGGGGACGAGTTCGGCAAGGTGCGGTCGACGGCCGAGCACGTCTGGATGGTCTACGACGTCGACTTCGAGACCGGGCGCATCCGGTGGGCACGGGAGATGGACGCGCTGGCTCCGCCCCAGCTCAAGCACATCAAGAACAGCTTCGCGTCGGAGACGCCGGTGACCGACGGGCGCCGGGTGTACGTCTACCTCGGCGCCATCGGCATGGTCGCCGCGCTGAACCTGAGCGGCGAGACGGTCTGGACGGCGAGCGTCGGCGCATTCAACGGCGGCCAGGAGTTCGGCTCCGCCGCTTCCCCCGCGCTCCACGACGGCCGCCTGTACATCGTCAACGACAACACGACCCGATCCTTCCTGGCCGCCTTCGACACCGCGACCGGGGAGGAGGTCTGGCGCATCGACCGCGACGAGACCGAGAACTGGTCGACGCCGTTCGTGTGGGAGAACGAGCTGCGGACCGAGATCGTCACCACTGGCCGGCGCAGGATCCGCTCCTACGACCTCGACGGCAACGAACTCTGGGAGCTCGGCGGCATGACGGTGAACGTCGTCCCGACGCCCTTCACCGCCCACGGCCTGCTGTACCTCAGCTCCGGCTATCCGGGCGGCTTCCCGCGGCCGGTCTACGCCGTCCGTCCCGGTGCGTCCGGCGACATCTCGCTCGGCGAGGACGAGACCGCCAACGACTACATCACCTGGTACCAGCCGCTGCTCGGCACCTACAGCACCTCGGCCGTGGTCTACGGCGACACCTACTACACGCTGCTCGACCGAGGCTTCCTGCTCGCCCACGACGCCCGCACCGGCGAGGAGATCTACGGCCGGCGCCGGATCGCGCCGGGCCACGGCTTCACGGCGTCACCCTGGGCCTACAACGGCAACGTCTTCGCCCTGAGCGAGGACGGCATCACCTACGTGATGGAGGCGGGCCCCGAGTTCCGCATCCTGCGCGAGAACGACCTCGACGAGATGACGCTCGCGACACCGGCCATCGCGCGCGGCAGCCTCATCCTGCGCACGCAGTCGAAGCTCTACCGCATCACGAACGACGCGCGCTGAGGGCTGTCTCCCCGGGCGCGTGCATCCGGTCACGTCAGGAGTGCGAAGTGGCTTCCGCGGGCGGCCCGGAGATCGAACGTATAGGTTCGCGTGCAGCCGCGCGCGTGGTTGCGATGGGCGATCAGGTGGTCGGCGAAGTCGGCGGTCCCGGCCTCGAACTCGCGTAGGGCGGTCCACACCGTCTGGCGGTCCTCGACGGCGAGTTCCGCCGTGCGCAGGAGTTGGCGTACCACGGGAATGACGGTCGCCTTCTCATGTCCGTAGGCGCTCTTCAGAACCCATACCAGCTCCATCAGGACGGGTACGCTGACGTATCCGGGAGACTTCGCCGTGCATCGATCCTCGATGAGCCGGGTCACGGCGGCCGCCTGCGCCGGGTCGTCCTGCACGATGTAGCGGACGAGGACGTTGGTGTCGAGGCCGATCATCGGCTTACGACCGGCGGGTGGCTGCCTGTGCGATGGCCCTGTCCATGTCCTCGAGGGTGACCGGGACTTCCGGCTTCGGCAGCATCCCCTTCAGCGCGGTGACCGGCGCCGTTACCGGCACGACACGCAAGTTGCCCTCGGCGTCCACGAGGAAGTCGATCTTGTCGCCCGCCCTGAGGTGAAGCTTGTCCCTGATGGGCTTGGGGAGTGTCACCTGCCCCTTGCTGGTGATCGTTGCCTGCATTGCGTCACTCCAGATTCCTTACATGAACGTAAGGTAACCCGCCTCAAGTGACGAGGTCAAGCTGGGGGATCTGGGCGCGGTTCGGGCTGCTCTGCACGGCCCGCCATGGGCGGGCGATGCCTCGACCGCCGAACCTGCGGGCGGTGCCGCGAACTCCGGCTGCGCGGAACCGGGGTGTTCCCGATCCCGCGCTCTCCGGAAGCAAGGGGTGCCGCAAAGGGATGCCGCTACTGCTCGTTCGTCGCGGCGGCGGTGCGGGCGTCGACGGCGCGCTGGCCGCTCAGCGCGTTGCGGACGGCCCAGTTGCCCTCGTGGCAGGCGTACTCGTAGATGACGTAGTCCGGGTCCTCGGTGAGCGGCATCGAGATCGTCCACGGCCGGTCGTAGACGTTGGCGTCGTCGATGGTCACGGTCCAGATGATCGTGTCCTCGGAGACACGGCGGAAGCGCTCGACGACCTCGAGGGCCTTGCTGGTCGGGATGCCCTTCAGCCGCCGCCCCGCGCCGCTCGACGCGATCCAGCCGCGGTTGTGGAAGTTGCGCGACTCGACCACGAGCGTGTCCCCGTCCCAGTGGGCGCGCGAGTCGCCCATCCACTGCCGGATGTCGGAGTCGATGAACGGCTGGTCGGCGAGCGGGATGATGCGGACGTCGTGGATCATCTCGTGCTGGATGGCGACGTGGTCGGGTGTCTGGACGATGCGGTAGGCGTTGTTGTAGCCCGCCGGCAGCATCGAGCCGGGCACGCCGCGCGACACGCAGCGGTCCCAGACGCTCATGTGTCGGTAGTGGTCGCCGTTGTGGGCCAGGTTGTAGGCCTTGGCGTCCAGCGCCCACTGCTTGATCGGCGCGCGCCCGTCCGGCGGATCCACGATCAGCGAGGTCTGGCCGGTCGAGAGCACCGTGTCGCCGGCGTCGAGCCAGTAGCTGCCGTAGCCGCCGACGTTGCCGCCTGCCTGGTAGCGTTGCGCCGGGGCCTCGTCCCGCGCCTGCTCGTCGATGACGCGCTGCTGGTTGATGCGCGCGATCTCCTCGTCGGTCAGGAACGCCCGCCCCTCGACGTCGGCGGGCCGCTCCATGGGGGTGAGGGTCTTGTTGCCCCACATCCCCTGCAGGTCGGGCTGGCCGTCTGGTGTGCGCGGCAGCGTCCAGTCGGGGTCGGCCACGCGCTCGAGCTGCGCCGTCGCCGCGGGGGCGGCGGCGAGAGTGCCGGCCAGCGCAAGCGCGGCCAGGGCGACGAAGCGCCGGTCGGTCCGTGTATGCATCGGGAATGCTCCTTGCTGATCCGCTGTCAATGGGCGGTGCGGATCACCGTCCGTCCGCCCCACCTTCGTCCTCGGCGGCTTCACGCTCCTGCACGCGCGCGCCGGCGAGCAGGTTGGTCATGCCGTAGTTGCCCTCGTGGCAGGCGTACTCGAACAGCGGCAGGTCGCTCCGCTGCATCGGGATCTCGGCCGTGATGGGTCGCGTGAACGTCGCCGGGTCGTCGACGGTGAACGAGTAGAGCAGGGTGTCGGCGTCGACGCGCGTGAAGCGCTCCTCGAGACGGAGCGTCTCGCCCGACCCGTAGGAGTCGATGATCGTGTAGAAGCTCCCCGTCTTGTCGGTGTAGTTCGTCGACTCCACGACCAGCGTATCGCCGTCCCAGCGGCCGCGCGAGTCACCCATCCACTGGCGGATCGACTCCGGCAGGTGGGGATGGTCCTCGGAGAGCGGCACGATGCGGGCGTCGTGGACCATCTCGCTGTAGATGACGACGTGGTCCGGCGTCTGGAAGATCTGCACGTTGTTGTTGTAGGCGCTCGGGAGCAGCGGCGGCCCCGCGTTGAAGCCGAGCATGCACCGCTCGGAGAGCCCGAGGTCCTCGGGTCCCCGCGCCGGCCCGTAGAAGACGACGCGCTCGCGGATCGGCCGGTGCCACCCGGAGCGCCGCGCCTGGTCCGCCTCGTCGACGCCGACGACCCGGGCCGGGATGCGGCCGTCGGGGGGATCGACGATGAGCGAGGTACGCAGATCCTCGGTCAAAGAGTCGCCCCAATCCCACCAGAAGTCGTTGTAGGCGCGCTCGACGTCCTGCGCCGCGTCGTCGGGGCGCCGATCCGCGTTGAGCCCTGCGATCGCCTGCTCCGCGAACGCCGCCGCTTCCTCCGGCGTCAGCACGGCCCTGTCGCCCAGCTCCGCGGGCCGCTCCAGCGGGGTGATGGTGCGGAAGTCCCAGACGCCGCCGAGGTCGGGGGCGCCCCAGGCGGTGCGCGGCGCCACCGAGACCGGCGGCCCCGGCTTCTCGGGGTCGAAGAGCGCGAGGTCGATGGCACCCGCCATCGCCTCGTAGCCGGCGTCGTTGGGATGCAGCCAGTCGTCGGCGTGGAAGTCGGCCCGGAACCTCGTCGGCGCATCCGGGTCGCGAACGGCGACGTCGAAGTCGAAGACGCCATCGTACTGGCCGCTCGTCCGGATCCAGGTGTTCACCGCCTGCCGTTTCGCCTCGCCCTCCGCCGTCCAGTAGAGTGCGCCCTCGAACGGGGTGAGCGTGCCGGCGTAGATCGTCAGGCCCTGCGCCTGCGCGCGCTGTATCAACGCCCGGTGGGCCGCGATGATGTCCTCGGCGGTCGGCTCCGCGGCGGCGAACGCCATTCCGATGTCATTGATCGACTCGAGCACGATGACGTGGGTGACGCCGGTCTGCAGGAGCACGTCGCGGTCGAGGCGGTCAAGCGCCTT
The DNA here is from genome assembly GCA_026708265.1 of Acidobacteriota bacterium. GTDB lineage: Bacteria > Acidobacteriota > Vicinamibacteria > Vicinamibacterales > UBA8438 > JAGWAJ01. The sequence goes on along the minus strand of JAPOVI010000325.1, from coordinate 7,721 downwards.
CGGCCCGAACATCGCGTTCGGGTTCGGCGGCCCGTCCGACTCGGGAACGGGGAGGCCCGCCTGCCGCAGGAACTCGAAACCCGGGTTGTCGCTGAGCACCCGGTTGCCGGCGATGCCGACGTTGAGGACGCCGGGCGCCCGCTCGCCGTACGCTTCGGCGAGCCGTCGGGCCAGAAAGTCCGGCCACCGGCTGTTCGTATCGGGGGTCGCGCCGGTGCCGTCGGTGATCGAGTCGCCAAGCGTCACGACGGCCCCCGGCGCGGTGGCGCTCCGCACGTCGACGCGGGTGAGGTAGAACCACTGCTGCAGCGTCGACTCGACCGGCAGCTCCGCCGCCCCGGCGTGATTGCCGCTCGCGGAGACGTAGTTCGTGGTCAGGCCGGTCGAATGGACGGTGGCGGGCGAACTGGTTCCCCACGTGTCGCCGGGGAGGTAGAGATCGACCGCGAGATCGCCGAGCGCCGGCACTTCGAGCTCCACCGGGTCGCTCAGGACCGTCGAGCCGCCCTCGATCGTGACGGAGGTCTTGCCCCCGAACGTGAGTGGAGCCCCGTCGCCGATGCGCGAGCCTTCGTCCCGCAGCGCGACGTGGGCGGCGCCGATCGCCAGCGGCTCGCTCCCGAAGACGTTGCTGATGGTCACCCGCACCTCGGTGCCGGCGATGCTGGTGCGCACCACCTGCCGCAGCGTCTGGTCGGCCAGGCGGACCGGGGCGCCGAACGGCAGCCCCGCCGCGGCCTCGCCGGCTGCGGGCGACGCCGGCGGGTCGAGGGCGAGGGGGCCCGTGCTCCAGGTACCAATCCAGCGGGCGTCGTCGCCCTGGGCGCCGGCCAGGACGGGGACGGCCAGCAGTCCGACGAGCGTCAGGGCCGCGATTCCTCTGCTTGGTTGCATGTTCCGTCTCCTGCCGGCCGCGGCCGGCCGTCGTGCCGCGTTGGTTCCCGCGCCGGCGCCCCGTCGCTGGGCGGCGGCAGGCGTTTGGCGCGTCCCCCATTATGCGCGATTCGCGCAGCCTTGACAGGCGATTCGCGAACCGTGCAGTGTGTGCGTGACGGACCCGGCCGCGAACGCCAATCCGCGACGGTGGGCGGTCAGGCCGGTCGCGCCGCTGTCGAGCGAGCTCGCGAAGTACGGACTGTCCGCGGAGGAATGGGGGAGGGCGCATGCGTCGAGTGATGAGGGCGATCCGGAGCGCGCCGCGGGTGGTCGCGCCATGGGCGGTCGGCGTCCTGGCCGTCGGCGTCGTCGTGGGTGCTGCCGCCCGGCCGGCGGCGGCCGGTCAGGACGACTGGCTGCAGTTCCGGGGGGCGGCGGCGGGCGTGGTCCCGGACGATCCCGACCTCCCCGAGGTCTGGAGCGAGACCGAGAACGTCGTCTGGAAGACCGACATCCCCGGGCTCGCCTGGAGCTCACCGGTGATAACCGGCGATCACGTCTTCGTCACGACGGCGGTGAGCACCGGCGACGAGCCCGACCCGATCAAGGGGCTCTACGACCCGGGGATGGAGAACGGCTCGGAGGCCACGTCGAACCAGCACCGCTGGGTGCTCTACGACATCGACTTCCACACCGGGCAGATCCGCTGGGAGCGGGAGCTCCATCGGGCGATCCCGCCGGGGAAGCGGCACCTCAAGAACACCTTCGCCTCGGAGACCCCGGTCACCGATGGCCGCCGCGTCTACGTCTACTTCGGCGCCATCGGGCAGCTCGCGGCGTTCAACATGAGCGGGGAGGCGGTCTGGTTCACGGAGCTCGACGCCTACAACACGACCCTGGAGATGGGCACCGGGGCCTCGCCCATCGTGCACGGCGACCGCGTCTACATCGTCAACGACAACACGACGCGCTCGTTCGTGGCCGCCTTCGACAAGGACACGGGCCGCGAGATCTGGCAGGTGGAGCGCGACGAGCGGGGCCAGAACTGGTCGACGCCGTTCGTCTGGGAGCACGACCTGCGGACGGAGCTGGTGACGGCCGGCACGCAGGGGGTCCGGTCGTACGACCTCGAGGGTGAGCTCCTCTGGGAGCTCCACGGCATGTCGGGGCTGACCATCCCGACGCCGTTCACGAGCCACGGACTCGTCTACATCAGCTCGGGCTACCCCGGCGGCGGGCTGCGCCCCGTGTATGCGGTCCGGCCGGGCGCGTCGGGCGACATCTCCATCTTCACCGAGGAGCAGATGCGGAGCGGCATCCGGTCGGGCTTCCCGGGGCCCCTGACGTCGTCGGAGGACATCGCCTGGTCGTACCCGCTGCTCGGCACCTACAACACGACGGCGATCGTCTACGGCGACACCTACTACACGCTGCTCGACCGCGGCTTCCTCGTGGCCCACGACGCGCGGACCGGCGAGGAGATCTACGGCCGGCGCCGCCTCGAGATCGGCAACGGCTTCACCGCTTCGCCCTGGGCCTACAACGGCAAGCTGTTCCTGCTGAGTGAAGACGGGGAGACCTACGTGGTCGAGGCAGGACCGGAGTTCAGGATCCTCCACAAGAACCAGCTCGACGAGATGACGCTGGCGACGCCGGCGATCGCGCGCGGCAGTCTCTTCATCCGCACGCAGTCGAAGCTGTACCGCATCGCGAAGGGAGGCGCCGAATGACGCTCTCGATGAACGTCCTGCCGGGCGGGCTCGCCGACGTGCCGGCGGGGCGGGGGCGGCACGCACGCGTTCGAGCGGCGAGCCCCGCGGCGTTCGCGCTCGCGGCTGTGCTCGGCATTGCCCTGGCGCCCGCGCCGGGTTCGGCGCAGGGCCTCGCGCTGGAGGCGGTGGGGGAGATCCCCGGGCCGGCCGAGCTGGTCCGCGTTCGGGGCGACCGCGCCTACGTCTCGGGGGGGCACGTATTCACCATCTACGACGTGTCGAATCCGTCGAGCCCGGTCTCTCTCGGGTCGCACACGTTCCCGCAGGAGATCTGGGGCTTCCGCCTGACCGGCGACCGCGCCTACGTCGGCGCCAACTTCTTCGGTCTCGGCATCCTCGACATCGCCGGCCCCGGCGCCCCCGTGCTCCTCGGCCAGCACAGGACGCTCGGGCAGGCGAAGATCGGGGCGACGGCGAGCGGGAAGGTCGGGATCATCGATCACATGGAAGGCTTCGTGCTGGTCGACATCTCCGACGAGACCGCGCCGGCGGGCATCGGGTCGTTCTTCCTCGACGGCTATGCGCGCGACGTCGTCACGGACGGCACGCTGGCCTTCGCGACCGATTCCCCGTCCGGTCTGTACGTCTTCGATCTGGCGCGGTCCGGGATGCCCGAGCCGGTGGGGGTTCTTCATGCGCCGAACGCCCCGCGCGACATCGACGTGTCGCCCGGGACGACCGAGCGGCCGACGCTCATCGTCGGCGCGGGCGGAGGCGACGTCCAGGTGTACGACGTCTCCGACCCGGCGTCGCCCGAGAAGGTCGCCAGCGTTGCCACGCCGGGCCGTGCGACGCGGGTCTCGATGAACGGCAACGAGGTCTTCGTGGCCGACACCGAGGCCGGCATCGCGGTCGTGGACGTCTCGGACCCCGGAGCTGCGGCCCTGGTGGGGACGTTCGCCACGCCGCGGCCGGCGCGCGACGTCTCCGCGGACGGGTCGCTGGTGGCTGCCGTGGTGGGCGACAGCGAGCGCGAGGGCCACGACCGCTGGGTCATCCTCCTCGAGCGACGCTAGGATTCTGCGCCGCATGACGGCGCGGACTCCTGAAGGACCCGGTGACGCCGGCTCCGGGGCGCAGACCCCTGGCTCGTTGCCCGGGAGGGCGTTACGGTTGCAGCGCCTCGAACGCGATGGCGTCGAGGCGGGAGCCGCGGCTCGGCAGCTCCGTATCGCCGGCCGGGAAGGCGTTCTCCCGCAGCATGTAGGCGAGGACGTCCACCTTCTGGGCGCGGGTCAGCGCCCGCGGCCGTCCCTCCGGCATCGAGACGCGCAATCGCTCGAAGAGGTCGCCCACCGCCAAGCCGTTCCAGGCCCACCGGAAGTCGGCGCCAGCGAGCGCGGGGGCGGTTTCGCCGCCTTCGAGCGACGGACCGTGGCACTCGCCGCATTCCGCTTCGTACAGCGGCGCTCCGCGGTCTGCTTGCTCGGACGTGTACACGCCACTCCACACGGACAACTGCGCCCGGGTCGTCCCGGGGGCGGGCGGAGGGGAGCCGCCGGCGCCGGAAGGTACCCCTGCGGCACTCGAGACGGCCGCCACCGCAGCCGGGCCCGCGAGGAGCGCGGCCAGCCCCGCGACGGCGGCGCGCACCATGGCGGAGCTACTTCGAGCGCAGGGCCAGCGTGAGCAGCACGTGGGCGCCGAAGGCGAGCACGGCGGTGATGATGATGGCGAGCAGAGGATTCACGTCGGGCCTCCGTTGATTTCGAACGGCGGCAATTGTAGCAGGAGCGGACGACCGAAGGACTCGGCGGCCCGGCGGCGGGCGCGGGCCGACTCGGAGGATCCCGTCTCGTCCGCACTGGCGCACCGCGTAGACTGGCCCGGTGACGACGCGCGAGGGCGGCCCGGCGACCGGCGAGGCGGAGGCGGGAGGCGTCGCGTTGCGAAGGGTCGCGATGGCGCTCTTCTTCCTGTCCGGCGCGGCCGGGCTGGTGTACGAGGTCGTCTGGCTGCGACTGCTCGTGCTCGTCTTCGGTTCCGCGCACTTCGCGGTCACGGCCGTCCTGACTGCGTTCATGGCCGGCATCGGGCTGGGGGCGCTGATCGTCGGGCGCCGGGTCGACCGCACCAACTGGCATCCGCTCGCGCTCTACGGCGTGCTCGAGATCGGCATCGGCGTGAGCGCGCTGGCTGTACCGCCGCTGATCGACGGGATTCGCCCGCTCGTGGCCTCCCTGCCGATCGCGGTGGGCACCACCTTCTACGTCGGCAGCCTCGTCCGCTTCCTGTTGTCGCTGGTCGTCCTGATCGTGCCGACGATGCTCCTGGGCGGGACGCTGCCGGTCCTCGGTCGCCTGGTCCGCGACGCCGAGGGCGGCGCGGGGCGGGGCGTCGCGACCCTCTATGCCGTCAACGTGGCCGGCGCGGTGCTGGGGGTGCTGGCGACCGGGTTCGTCCTGCTGCCGCTGGCCGGCGCCGCTCTGACCGGGGCGGCCGCCGCGGCCGCGAACGTCGCCCTCGGCGTCGCCGCGCTCGCGGCGTCCCGCGTCTGGCGGCTCGAGGCGTCGGCCGCCGAGCGGGGTGCTCCGCACGCCCCGGACCCGGGTCCGTTCCCCCGGCTCGTCGTCGGCGCGGCGGGAGCGATCGCGATGACCTACGAGGTCGCCTGGAGCCGTCTGCTGGGCCTCGTTCTGGGGTCGTCGGTCTACGCCTTCACCGTCATGCTGGCGACCTTCCTCGCGGGCCTCGCTGCCGGCGCCGCCCTCGGGTCGCGGTGGGCGGCCGAGGGCGCGGAGCCGCGCGCGGCGCTCCGCCGGCTGGGGGCCGTCATCGCGGGCGGGGCGGCGGCCGGGTACGTAACCCTGCACGTGCTTCCCGCGCTCCCGGCGGCGTACGCGGCCGCGTTCCACGGTCTCGGGCTCGCGGACGGAGACGCCGTGCTCGCCGGCCGCGTGGTACGCCTCGCGGCGCTCGAGTTCGCGGTCGCCGGAGTCGCCATGCTGCCCGCCGCGATCTGCGCCGGGATGGTGTTCCCCCTGACGCTCGGGATCGTGGTCAACGACCCGCGGCGGGTAGGGAGGACGGTGGGCGCGCTCTCGGCCGCCAGCACGGCCGGGACGATCGCCGGCGCGGTGTTCGCAGGCATCGTGTTGCTCCCCACGGCGGGCCTGCAGGGCAGCCTCCTCGCGGCCGTCGGCGCGGGGCTGCTGCTCGCCGCGGTCGTGCGCGGCCGCGGCGAGCGCCGGCCGGCGGGGCGCCGCTGGCTCGCCGCGGTCGGTGTCGGGGCACTCGTGGCGGTCCTCGTCGCGGCGCGACCGCCCTGGGAGCCGCTCGTCATGAACAGCGGCGTCTTCCAGTACGCGCCGGAGCTCGGCGCCGCGGCGCGGACCCGGGACGGCTTCAGGGCGGCGCAACGCGACGACGCGGAGGTGCTCTTCTACGAGGAAGGGCTCACGGCCAACGTCCTGGTCGCGCGCCAGCCGTCGACCGACAACGTCTGGCTCTCGATCGACGGCAAGATAGACGCTTCGTCGCGCTCCGACCTGGCGACGCAGCTCCTGCTGGGCCACCTGCCGATGGTGTGGCGCGGGGCCCGCGCGCAGGGGGCCGCCGGCGCGGCGGTCATCGGCTACGCCAGCGGCATCACGACGGGTGCGGTCACGCGCCACGCGCCGTCGCGGGTCGCGGCGGTCGAGATCGAGCCGGCCGTCATCCGCGCGTCCTTCCTGTTCAACGACGTCAACCACGCGCCGCTGGACGACCCTGCCGTCCGCCTCGTCGAGAGCGACGGCCGCACGTTCCTCGCCGCGGACGGCGACCCCTACGACGTGATCGTTTCCGAACCCTCCAACCCGTGGATGACGATGGCCGCCAACCTGTTCACGCGGGAGTTCTTTGAAGCGGGCCGTGGCCGGCTGGCGCCCGGGGGGGTGTTCAGCCAGTGGATTCAGCTCTACGGCATGCGCCCGGAGGACTTGCGCTCGCTCGTCGCGACGTTCGCGGCCGCGTTCCCTCGCGTGGCGATGTTCTGGGGCATTCCCGGCCGCGACCTCGTGCTGCTCGGTTCCGACGCCGCGCTCGGCGTGGACGTGGACCGGGTCGAGGCCGCTCTCTCTCGCGCGCCGGTGGCGGCGGACCTCGCTCGCATCGACATCCGCGGTGTCGAGGACTTGCTGGCGTTCCACCTGACCGACGACGCGGGCGCGCGGGCGTTCGCGGCCGGCGCGCCGCTCAACACGGACGACAACGGGCGCATCGAGTTCCGGGCCCCGCGCAGCCTCCACGCCGACACCCGGTCCGCCAACGTCGCCGCTCTCACGCCGTTCGCGGTCGACCCGCTCGCCGGGGCCGCGAACCTGGAGGTCGACGCGGAACGGCGAGCGGAGCGCTACGTCGCGCTGGGACGTGCCTTCTACCGTCGCGGAATGTACGGGCGGGCGGTGGCTGCCCTTCGCGAGGCGGAGTCGCTCCGGCCGACGGAGACCGGCGCGTTGCGCCTCGAGAGCTACGAGCGAGTGCTGCAGGAGGAGGGGCCGCTGCGGTAGTCGCGGCGAGCCGCTGGGATGGTCGGGGCTGGACTCTCGTGCGCAGTCCGGCCCTCCGCCTCGCCAGGCCGGCGCCCCGCCTCAGCGGTCCATCGCGCGGCCGCGGAACAGCCGCAGCGCGACCTCCGGACGAGTGACCCGCACCGTGACCCGCTGCCCGGGCGGATCGGGTCGGTCGTAGGTCACCACGTAGCGCGTCGACATCTCGGCGTGGTGCGCCCCCATGTCGTTCGCGAGCCTGGTCATCGCGGTCACCATGCCGGCCCCCGCGACGACCCCGACGTACCGTCCCCCGGTCGCCGCCGCCAGGTTGAGGGCGATGGTGGTGAGCGCGCCGGACGCTCCGCGCCCGCGGGTATCCCGCGCCGCCAGGTTCGCCAGGTCGCGCCCGGCCCAGACTTCGGCGTCGCTGTGAGGTCTGGGACCCAGCTCCCTCGTGCTGAACGGCGGCTCCGGCCGCGCGCGCCGCGCTCTGGTCCACTGCACGACGTGGACGATGGCGCCTCGCGTTCGGACGGAATCGAGCAGGCTCCGGTACCGACGCTCGTTCAGGAACGCCCGGGCCTCCCCGGAGTCGGCGATC
>JAPOVI010000433.1 GCA_026708265.1 Acidobacteriota bacterium | reverse complement strand
CTTTCTGAGCGCCCACCACTCGAAGAGCATCCAGGCCACGCCACCGGAAGCGGCGGCCGCCTGGGTCACCAGCATGACGACCGCGGCGCCCCTCCCGGCGGACAGCGCCGAGCCGGCGCTGAACCCGAACCAGCCAATCCATAGCAGCGATACGCCGATGACGCTGAACAACGGATTGTGTGGCGCCATGTTCTGCGTTCCGTACCCCGTTCGCTTGCCCACGACGAGGCACGCGACGAGCCCGGCGATGCCGGCGTTGATGTGCACGATGGTCCCGCCCGCATAGTCGAGCACCCCCTCCTGCCGCAGGAATCCGCCTCCCCAGATCCAATGCACGACAGGCGCATACACGATCACCGACCAGATGGAGACGAAACAGAGCACCGCGGAGAACCTCATCCGGTCCGCCACCGCGCCGGTGATCAGGCTGGACGACACGACGGCGAATCCCAACTGAAAGACAACGAACAACGGCGCGGGAAACGACCGCTGCACTCCGTCGAGGTCGAGATTCGCCAGCAGCAGCAGTTCCACGCCGCCGACGTACGCGTTGCCGCCGGCAAAGGCCAGGCTGTAGCCCACGACGATCCAAAGCAAGCTGACGACGCAGCAAAGAGCGACGCATTGCCCCGCGATCGACAGCATGTTCTTCCGCCGAACCATGCCGCCATAGAACAACGCTATTCCCGGGACGGTCATCATCAATCCGAGGACCGACGCGGTCAGCATCCATGCCGTATCGCCGCTGTCTATCGATACGGGTTGCCCGGCGCCGAGCGCGGGCGGAGCAACAAGCAGGCAGATCAGGGCGAGGACGAACGGCGAGGCGGTAGTCTTGTGGTTGGTGCCGGTAGACGGAGGGGACGGGCCGCGGCCCAAGGCAAGAACCCGCAGCCGGCAACGGATGTCCGACAAAGTCGTGATCCTTGCCATGCCCTCTCCACTGGCCCGCATGCGACCGCCCACTGCTCCCGACGACGCCGCGCCGACTGTCCTTGACTGTAGTAGTCGAGAGTCGGCGGGTCAACAACTGATACGTCGGCGTTGGAGGCCGGTCTCGTGGCCACTGGGGGGGGGGGGGGGGGGGGGCGGCGGGGGGGGGGGGGGGGGGGGGGGGGGGGGCGGCCGGCGGGGCGCGACCTCGCGGTCGCGGCCCATCCTTGCGGACGGGCGGGAGCGTCGCTCCGGTCCGTCAGTGAACCTTGACCTCGATCTCGCGCGGCTTCGCCTTCTCGCGCTTGCCGACGGTGATCGAGAACACGCCGCGGTCGGCGGTCGCCTCGATCGCTTCGTCGTCGGCGTCTTCCGGCAGGCGGAAGTTGCGCGTGAACTTGCCGAAGCGGCGTTCCGTGCGATGGACCTTCTCGGACTCGCGCGTACGCTCGTACCCGCGCTCGCCCGTGACGGTCAGGACGCCGTCCTTGAACGTGACGCTCACGTCCTCCGGCGACATCGCCGGCAGTTCCACGTCGACGCGGTAGGAGTCGTCGAACTCCCGCACGTCCACGGGCGGCAGCCAGTCGTTGTAGCTCTCGCCGAGGAAGCCTCGCGCGAAGAGGTCATCGAACTCCCGGATGGGATTCCAGCGCATCAGGGTCATCTCGGTGCTCCGTTGCAGTCTTCGATGACCCTTAACGTGTGGCCGTGCGAAGGGATTCAAAGGCCTTGAAATCGCCCGAGAAATCCCCACGCGGGCACTTTTTCGCGTTACGGCGGATCCTCGTTGAACATCGAGGTCCGCCCGCCGTCCACCACCAGGTCGTGACAGTTGACGAAGCGCCCCTCGTCGCTCGCGAGGTACAGCGCCGCCGTCGCGATGTCGCGGTCGAGGCCCGACACCTTCAGCGGCGTCGCCCGCGCCAGGTTGCGTTGCAGCTTCTCGAGCTTGCGGGCGTTCTCCTCGTCCGGCAGCGTGTTCGCGCGCTCGGAGCCCCCCCAGAAGATGGGCGTCGCGATGGCGCCGGGCGAGATCACGTTGACGCGGATGCCCTTCGGTCCGAGTTCGACGCCGGCGAGTTTCGAATAGTGGGTGAGGGCGGCCTTCACCGCGGAGTAGAGGATGTTGCCCTGCAGGTGGCGTATCGCCGCGACACTCGAGTTGTTGATGATCGAGCCGCCGCCGCTCGCGAGCATGTGGGGGATGGCGAAGCGCATGCCGAGCACGCAGCTCGTGAAGAGCAGCCGGAAGCCGTAGTCGACGTTCGCGGCGGTGATGTCGGGGACGGTGCCCGCCGTCGGCCCGCCGGCGTTGTTGAACAGCACGTCGAGCCGGCCGAAGCGCTCCGCAGTGTCGTCGATGACCCGGCGGATGTCCTCCTCGACCAGGACGTCCTGGCGCCGGTAGGTGACGCGGTCGCCCAATCGGTCGGCCAGCGCCCGGCCCTTCTCCTCCGAGCGGCCGGCGATGACGACGGTGGCCCCTTCGGCCGCGAACAGCTCCGCGGTGGCCGCGCCGATCCCGCTGGTTCCCCCGGTGATGATGGCGACCTTGTCCTGCAGACGGTTGCCCATGGGGCTCCTCGTGCGTGGTGCGATCCCCGGGACTATAACCCGCGCTTCCGGTTCATGGACGACCGCTCAGAAACCGACCGCGCGTCCCGCCCCACGCGGGTCGGACA
>JAPOVI010000446.1 GCA_026708265.1 Acidobacteriota bacterium | reverse complement strand
GTGCGGGAAAGCCGCTCGCTCGGATCTGTGGGGGCGAAAGCCGAATGGCTGAGCTGAGCTACCCGACCATTCCCCGGTGGCGTGGCCGCTCGTAGCGCCCGGATCGCACGCGCGACGCCGTCCTTGACGAAGCGCACGTCCTTGCCCGCGCCCTCCTGGTCGGTCTTGCTGCGGCGGACGGCGACGAGGATGCCGCAGCCGTCGTTCGCCTCGTCGAGGTCGTCCCAGCGCAGGGCGCTGACCTCGCTGCGCCGTATCCCCGCCATGAACAGCAGTCCCGCGATCACGGCATCGACCCGTCCTCTGTCGGCCGCCGCCCGGTCAGACTCGACGCCGCGGCGGTTGCGGCGGGGCCGGCGGCAGGTGGCGAGCACGGCGGCGAGGTCGGCGGCGGAAAACGGCCGCGCTTGGCCCCGGCCCCGATCGCCGGCGGTCCGCCGGTAGCCGGCGAGCACGCGGGCGGCGGCCACCGCCATGGCGGCCGAGGGGGCGGCGCGGCCGTCGTCGTGGAGGCCGGCGAGGTAGGCGGCCAGAGAGGCGTCGTCGAGCCGTCGGCCGTCGAGCCGGGCGTCGAGGCGCCTGAGGGCGCTGGCGTAGGCGCTGCGGGTGTTGGGGCTGAGCGAGGCGTCGACGAGGCGGCGCGCGGTGCCGGCCGGGGCGAGCGGGCCGGCCGCGGCGAGGGCGTCGCCGGCCCCGGTCCGCGCGGTTCCGGGCGCGGTCATTGGGTCACTATAACTGCAATTATCGGGGCTAATTGCCGTGCGGCTGCAGGCAGAGATCAGTCCCGGCGAAGTTGTGCGTCGACGCGCGTTACGTCCCGCGTGATGTACCGTTCTACCTCTTGGGCGTCGTCGCCAAGAGAGCTACTGGTCGCGAACAACCAATCGCTTTCGTGGTCATTGCACCACCTCTGCTGCGCCGCCGCCACGGCGTCCCTTGTGTTCCGATAGTAGTAGGCCACGATCGTGCCCCCACGGCTGACGATCGCAGCGTAACCATCGTGCTCCCCCAAGCGGTCATGACCATCCGAGCCGCAGGCGATGTCCCGCTCGTACGCGTACAGCGGGACGATGACTCTCGACCCAGGCACTAGTGCGCGCGCCACAGCGATTCCGACGCGTTCCAGAGCAGTCACGTCTTCGATGGGCCGAACGGGAATGGGGTCTTGCGCCCGAGCACCCGATGCGAGGAGGAACGTCAGTACGACACTGCCAAGCACGGCACGGTCACTCATGGCTATTCTCCGAACCCGAACAGCTCCAGCAGGATCGAGGTTTCGATGAGAGCGGCAGCGACGCCGGGGAACAGCAGCCCTTCGATGAAGAACCGGCTGGGGGAGCAACGCCGCTTCTGATAAGCGATGAGCCACGCGAACCAAGCGGCGAGCAGAACCTGCGTCAACAGCGCGATGCTGATCAGTTCAAAAGGACCGAGACCGCCGTCGGCACCGAACACCCCAAGTTCCTCGACGGCCTCGCGAACCGACTCCGGAGTCAGGTTGTAGATGAACCACGGCATGGAGCCGCTAAAGGCGTAAGTCCTTCGCTTCCAATCGGATAGAGATCCATCCGGCGACAGTGGTTTGTTCCACGCACCAGCAAGCGTGCTGAACAGTTCGTGCAGCGCCTCTGTGAAGGTCCGGGCCGTCTTCGCGGCGGTGCCTTGTCGGACGGCTTTCTCGATCGCGTCGATCTGCTTATCATTGAAATCCGCGTCGGCCAACAATTTGGTGTCGACCTCGGCGTCGCGCATCGCGACCAGCCGAACGGCTTCCACAATAGCGTCTGCCTGGCGGACGCCAAACCCGGCCGCCGTCAACTCACGGGAGACCTTCAGAGTGTCCAGTACCACTGGCGGCGGCACTCCTTGACGGCTGTCTTCCATGGCTTCTGGTAGCGTACCACGCTCGGGTCTACGCTGCCCGCTTGCCGGCGATGCGCCGGGCCGCGGTGGAGTAATCTGTTAATCGATGTAGAGCATGTCGTCGTCGAGCGAGTCGTCGAGGGAGGATTTTCCATGCTGCGTCCGTCGATCGTCCGAAGAACGTCCGTGCTCCTCTGGACCGTGACCGTCGTGGCCGCCGCGGGCTTGCTTGCCGCTCCGGCGGTCGCTTCCGAGGAGGCGGAGAACGGCGTGACCTACACGAAGGACATCGCGCCCATCCTCGAGCGGAGCTGCACGCAGTGCCACCGGCCCGAATCGGTGGCCCCGATGTCGCTGCTCACCTACGAGCAGGCGCGCCCGTGGGCGCGGGCCATGAAGTACCGCACCGGCCGCGTCGGCAAGCCCGACATCATGCCGCCCTGGTACATCGAGAAGGACATCGGCATCCAGCACTACAAGGACGACGTCTCGCTGAGCGCCGGGGAGATCGCCGCCATCGCCGAGTGGGCCGACAACGGGGCGCCGCGCGGGGAGCCGGTCGAGGAGACCGTGGCGGCCGACGCCGCCGCGGCGGCGGGCTGGGAGATCGGCGAGCCGGATCTGGTTCTGATGTCGCCCGAGATCGAGGTTTCGCCGACCGCGCCCGACTGGTGGGGTCCGCTGGGCGAGACGGAAACGGGTCTGACCGAGGACCGCTACGTCTCGGCCATCGAGATGCGCGAGGTCCACACCTTCGAGGG
>JAPOVI010000350.1:28037-28353 GCA_026708265.1 Acidobacteriota bacterium | reverse complement strand
CTGGTCGGTCGACGGGGATGCGGTCTTCGCGGTCGTGAACATGGGGGTTCACAGCGAGCTGTTCCGGCTGGACGCGGCGACGGGCGAGGCCGAACAGTTGACCGACGGCCGGCACTCGATCGGGTCCTGGCAACTCCAGGCGGCGGCCGGGCGGCACGTCCTGACCCTGCGCCAACCGGACAACCCCGGCGACGTCTGGCTAATGGAGACAGGCGCTGGCGCGACGCGCACGCGCGTGACCCGCGTCTTCGACTACCTGAGCCGAGACTTCCGGCTGCCGCGGCAGGAGAAGGCGCATGGGTCCGGCGCCCACGGG
>JAPOVI010000350.1:0-28023 GCA_026708265.1 Acidobacteriota bacterium | reverse complement strand
TCTACCCGCTCGACTACGAGGAAGGCCGGCGGTACCCCCTGGTCATCCAGACCCACGGGGGGCCTCAGGCCTCCGACAAGTTCGGCTTCGGGGCGTCGCGCAACTCCATCCAGGTACTGGCCGCGCTCGGCTACATGGTGCTGCAGCCGAACTATCGCGGCAGCACCGGATACGGCGACACGTTCCTGCGGGACATGGTCGGCGGCTACTTCAAGAATGCCCACCTGGACGTGATCGCCGGCGCCGACCACCTGATCGCGGGCGGCCTCGTCGACGGCGAGCGCATGGCGAAGATGGGCTGGAGCGGCGGCGGTCACATGACGAACAAGGTGATCACCTACACGAAGCGCTTCAAGGCGGCGGCGTCCGGGGCGGGCGCGGCCAACTGGATCTCGATGTACGCGCAGAGCGACACGCGCAGCCAGCGCACCCCGTGGTTCGGCGGCACGCCCTGGCAGGTCGACGCGCCGACGGACCTCTACTGGGACCACTCACCCCTGAAGCACGTGTCGAACGTGACCACGCCGACGATCTTCCTGGTCGGCGAGGACGACCTGCGCGTGCCGATGCCGCAGTCCGTGGAGATGCATCGCGCGCTCAGGAGCCTCGACGTGCCCACGCACCTGTACGTCGCGCCCCGCGAGGGACACGGTTGGCGCGAGCTTCGGCACCAGTTGTTCAAGATGAACGTCGAGCTCGACTGGTTCGAGCGACACGTCACCGGGCGCCCCTACGTCTGGGAGCGGGCCCCGGCAGGGGGTGAGTGAAGCGGCCCTCCCCGCGGCGTGGCAGTCGTCTCTGGTTGAGGCTCGGGAACTCCGCAGGCACGCGCGGCGTCTAGTCCCTTCGGCGAACGCTCGACGATGGATCTGACGCGCAGCCCGCCTCCCTGGGGCACGGCGAGTCTGCGGGTCGGGAGGAAGAGGGAGAACGATGCGCCGGGTACTGCAATGGGTCGGAGTCGGGATCGCCGTGCTGGTCGGCCTGATGGTTTTGGCGGTCTGGAACCCCGTCGCGGCCTCGCGCGTCCTGTGGCCGGTGGTGGAGAACGTGATGCTCCGCGAGCCGTTTCTCGGCGTCACCGCCGACGGCGAAATCGAGCCCGACCTGTTCCCCATCGAGGCCACTGGCGTCAGCACCGAGCCGCTCCGCGACGCCGCGGTCGCGTTTCTCGCGAGCCTCACCCCGGCACAGCGCGATCGCACGCTGTTTCCCGTCGACGATTCGGAATGGCGGCGCTGGGCGAACATCCACATCTCGACGCGGCAGGGCGTCGGCCTTCTCGAGATGGATGCCGCGCAGACGGCGGCCGCGTTCGGCCTGATGGAGGCGACACTGAGCACCCGGGGATTCGAGACGTCCCGGAACATCATGCGCCTCGAGGGGTACCTGGCCGATCTGATGGACGACCACAACGAGTACGGCGAACACCGCTACTGGTTCACGGTGATGGGCGAGCCGTCGGAGAGCCAGCCGTGGGGTTGGCAGCTCGACGGTCACCATCTCATCGTGAACTGCTTCGTCCTGGGCGATCAGGTCGTGCTCACGCCGACGTTCATGGGCTCCGAGCCGCCGCGAGCCGCCAGGGGACGGTTCGCCGGCACGGCGATCCTCGAGGAGGAGCTGGCGGTCGGTCTCGCCTTGATCAACGCGCTCGACGACGAGCAGCGCGCGGTGGCCATCATCGATTCGGACAAGACCGGGAACGACAACCGCGGAGAGCTGTTCCAGGACAACGCGGTGGTGCCGTACGAGGGCCTGCGCCTCGGCGAGCTCGATGACGCCCAACAGGCGCTCGCCCTCAGGCTGATCGGGCTGTACACCGGGAACCTGCGGGCCGGGCACGCCGAGGTCCGTCTCGCGGAGGTGCTGCGCCACTGGGACGACACGTACTTCGCCTGGGTCGGCGATACCGGTCCGGACGCGGTCTTCTACTACCGCATCCACTCACCGGTGATCCTGATCGAGTACGACCACCAGACGCCGGTGGCGCTGGATGGTCCCGACCGGCCGAGCCGCAGCCACGTGCACACGGTCGTGCGGACTCCCAACGGCAACGACTACGGCAAGGATCTGCTCCGCCAGCACCTGCTCCAGTACCCGCACTGAGCGGGCGCCCGGGGCTACGGCTGAAGCTCCGGCGCGTCCATCAGCTCGGCGAGGAGCGCCGCGGTGTACGGGGGTGCCGATTCGGCGTCAGTCGCGAGCCGGCGGCGCAGGCGTGGGATGCTGGCGATCCTGCCAGCCGGTGATGCGGCCCTCGAGCGTCGCAAGGCGACGGTCGATGTCGGCGACGGTTGCAGTCAGAGTGTCCAGGCGGCCGTTGGTCTGCCGCCACAACCACACCACTACCGCAATGACGATCGCCGGAGACAGAAGATCGGTCCAGGACATCGCGCTGGGCGAAAAATAACACAGTCAGGGCCGGGGAGCCAGCGACGGCTTCTTGAGGAGTCGGGCGCCCTTACGGCTGAAGCTCCCGCGCGTCCATCAGCTCGGCGAGGAGCGCCGCGGTGTGCGGGGCCTCCTTGTAGGTGGCGGTCCGGAAGATGCCCTGCGCGATCCGGAGGGGCGTCCAGCCCGAGGCGTTCTCCACGTCGAAGGTGGAGGCGCCGTGCGCGACCAGCAGCTCGACGATGGAGTTGGCGCCGCGATAGGCCGCGCCGTGGAGCGCCGTCTCCCCGATGTCGTCGACGGCGTTCGGGTCCCCGCCCAGCGCGAGGGCCAGCTCGACGCAGGCCCGCGCCTCGGCTTCCGTCCCGGGGTCCTCGCCCGGGGAGTGGATGCCCACCCCGGAGGCGACCATGAGCAGCGTCGTCCCGTCCTCGTTGGGGATCGTCGGGTCGGCGCCGAGCTCGATGAGCACGCGCATCAGCGGCGCGTCGGCCAGCCGCGCCGCCATCAGGAGCGGGGTGGCGCCGACGCGGTTCAGTGCGTTGCGGTAGCCGTTTCGCGGCTCGGCCGTCATGCGGAGGTCGACGTCGGCGCCCCGCGCGACGAGCTCCCGGGCGAACGTGAGGCTGTCCATCGTCCCGGTGGTCACCGGTCCCGGCGGGTTGAAGCCGAAGTTGGGCATCCGCACCCAGGTCATGGCGTGCAGCGCCGCCCAGCCCTGTGCGGAGCCGTTCGGGTCGGCCCCCTGGTCGACGAGGGAGATGCCCAACTCCCAGTGGGCGTTGGTGGCGGCGAGCGTCACCGTGTTCATGCCGTCCGGGAGCCGCTCGTCGGCGTCGGCGCCGGCCTCGATGAGCACCCGCGCGGCGTCGATGTGGCCAGCCCGCACGGCGAACAGGAGCGCCGTGAACCCGTGCGGAGCCGGCCCTTCGAGCCCCGTGCGCAGCGGGTTCTCCGGCACCACGGTGCGCGCCCCCACGTTGGCCCCGGCGTCGATCAGCGCCTGCATGGTTTCCACGTGACCTTCGGCAGCCGCCCACATCAGCGCCGTCTGCCCCGCCGCCTGCGCGGCGTTCACGTCGGCGCCGTGGTCGAGGAGCGCGCGCACGGCGCCCGTGCGCCCGGTGCGCGACGCGGTCAGGAGCACCGTCTCGCTGCCCGCCCTGGTCGCGTTCGGGTCCGCGCCGGCCGCGAGCAGCGCCGCGATCATCTCGGGGCTGCCGTTGACGGCGGCCAGCGAGAGCGGCGTCACGTCGAAGGCGTTGGCGGCGGTCGGGTCGGCCCCGGCCGCGAGCAGCAGCTCCGCCAGGTCGAGCCGGTCGAGGCGGGCGGCCCAGTGGAGCGCCGTCGCGCCGTCCGGCTGCCGGGCGTCGACCTCGGCCCCCGCGTCCAGCGCCGTGCGCACGGCGGCCGCGTCCCCCTGCCGGACGGCGTCGACGACCGGTGCATCGAGGCCCGCCCCGGCGACGCCCGCGGCGCCCGCCGAAGCCGTCGCCAGCGTCAGCGCCAGGGGCAGGCCGGCCGCGAGCGCGAGCATCTTCCGCCAGGCTCGCTTTCCCGATGGCGCCTCCGCGAGGGCCCGGGCCGCCAGCCGTCGGTCGCGCAGTCGTCGGGACCAGCGCTGCGTCGAAGTCCGCGCTCGAGTCGTCACAGGCATCAGCACCTCCGCCAGCCGGCTGTCTGCGCCGCGGGAACGTGCGGTGCAGGAGTCTCGCACCCGCGCCGACTCCCCCACCCGCCCGGCGCTCGCGGATCCGATCCTATCGTGAGACGGCTCCTGTCGTGAGCCGGCGGGCCGGCGTCCGGTGATACACTGCGCAATCTGGAGCCGGTGTCCGCGCGCCCGCTCGTACGCGTTCGCGTGGAACACCGACTACTGGACGCGGCTCGGGCCGCCGCCGGGCCGTGGCGGTCGGAGGCGCAGGTGGCCTTGGCCGGCGCCCGTGCGGGCAGCGTCGGCCGTCGATGCTGGGGCGGTCGGAGGCGCAGATGGCCCCGGCCGGTACCCCGGCGGGCAACGTCATCCGTCGATGCTGGGGCGGTCGGAGGTGATGGCCTCGGCCGGCGCCCCGCGCGGGCAGCCTCGGTCGTCGATGCTTCGGTCGTCGATGGGGAGTTCGCCGATGAGTAGGGTTCGACGTCTGCCGCTCGCCGTTGTGCTGGTGCTCCCGCTGCCGGCGCTCGCCGTCGCGGCAGGGCAGCCTGCGGCAACGGTCCCCGCCGGCCAGGCGGCAACCGCGACCGGTGCGGCAGAGCAGGCTCTGCTCGACCGCTATTGCGTCACCTGTCACAACGACAACCTGCGCACGGCCGGGCTGACCCTCGACACCGTGGACGTCACGCGCGTCGGCGACCACGCCGAGACCTGGGAGAAGGTGGTCGGCAAGCTGCGCGCGGGGATGATGCCGCCGGCCGGACGGCCACGACCCGACCGCGAGACGTACGCCCGCCTGACCACCTATCTGGAAGCCGAGCTCGATCGGGCGTCGGCGGCCAATCCCGATCCCGGCCGCGCGGATGCCCTGCGGCGCCTGAACGCGACCGAGTACCGGAACGCGATCCGCGATCTCCTGGATCTGGAGGTCGACGTCGCGGCGCTCCTGCCGGCCGACGACTCGAGCGCCGGCTTCGACAACGTCAGCCTGGGCGGCCTCGACCCCGGCCGGCTCGAGCGCTACCTGACCGCGGCGCGGAGGATCAGCCGCCTGGCCGTCGGCGCGCCGGTCCGCTCGGCGGTGGCCGACACCTTCATCGTCCCGTCCGACCTCAACCAGACCGGTCACGTCGAGGGGCTCCCGTTCGGCACGCGCGGCGGCACGACCGTCCCCTACACCTTCCCCGTCGACGCCCACTACGAGTTGCGGGTCGAGCTGGGCAAGAGCTGGAACAGCAACCGGGTGGGCGGACTGCGGCGGCCTCACGACGTGGTGATCACGCTCGACGGCGAGCCGGTCGAGGTACTGACCGTCGCCCCGCGGCCGCAGCGGGGCCGGGGGCCGGCGCTCGAGTACCAGACGGTCGACCGGCCGGCGGATGCCGATCTGGCGGTCCGCATCCCGGTGACCGCGGGCCCGCACGTCGTCGGCGCCGCCTTCGTTGACCGCGACCCCGGGCTGGTGGAGCGGCACCGGCAGCCGTTCCTCAAGGTGCACATCACGGTCGGCGGCGATCAGCGGACGCAGCCCAACGTCTACTCGATCACGATCACGGGGCCGTTCGACGCCACGGGCCCCGGCGACACGCCGAGCCGGCGGCGCATCTTCACCTGCCGGCCCGCGGACGCGACGCCTGACGCCGAGGCTGCCTGCGCCACCGAGATCCTCTCCACCCTGGCACGCCGGGCCTATCGGCGGCCGGTGACGGACGCCGACGTCGCGGTGCTCCTGCGGTTCTTCGCGGAGGGTCGCGCCGGGGGAGACTTCGACGCCGGCATCGAGATGGCGCTGCAGCGCCTGCTGATCAGCCCGGAGTTCCTGCTCCGCGTCGAGCGCGACCCCGAGGGCCTCGAGACCGGCCGCCCCTACCTGGTGAGCGACCTGGAGCTGGCCTCCCGGCTCTCGTTCTTCCTCTGGAGCAGCCTGCCGGACGACACGCTGATCGAGGCGGCCGCCGCGGGCACGCTGCGCGAGCCGGCGGTGCTCGAATCCCACGTGCGGCGCATGCTGGCCGATCCGCGCGCGGAATCGCTGGTCACCAACTTCGCCGCGCAGTGGCTCTACCTGCGCAACCTGACCGCGGTCTCGCCCGACTTCATCGTCTTCCCGGACTTCGACGAGACCCTGCGGCGGGCCCTGCGCCGGGAGACCGAGCTCTTCTTCGAGAGCATCGTCCGCGAGGACCGCAGCGCGCTCGATCTGCTGACCGCCGACTACACGTTCGTGAACGAGCGGCTGGCCAGGCACTACGGCATGCCGGGCATCTACGGCAGCCACTTCCGGCGGGTCGCGTTGCCGCCGGACAGCCCCCGCGGGGGGCTGCTGGGCCACGGGAGCATCCTCGCCGTGACCGGCTACGCCACCCGTACCTCACCCGTGGTCCGCGGCAAGTGGGTGCTGGAGAACCTGCTGGGCACCCCACCGCCCCCGCCGCCGCCCAACGTGCCGCCGCTCAGCGAGGAGAAGTCCGACGCCGTGCTCTCGATGCGCGAGCGGATGGTCGAGCACCGGCGCAACCCGGTCTGCGCGGCCTGCCACGCGCTGATGGACCCGGTCGGCCTGTCGCTGGAGAACTTCGATGCCATCGGCCGCTGGCGCACCCTGACCGACGGCTTCGCGCCGATCGACGCCTCGGGGTCGCTGCCGGACGGGACGGCGTTCGACGGGGTGGCCGGACTGCGGCAGGCCCTCGTGAGCCGTGCCGATCAATTCGTGCGGACGCTGACCGAGAAGCTCCTCATCTACGGCCTCGGCCGGGCCGTCGAGCACCACGACCAGCCCGCGGTCCGCGCCATCGAGCGCGCGGCGGCGCGGGACGACTACCGCTTCTCGTCCATCATTCTGGGCATCGTGAACAGCACGCCGTTCCAGATGCGGCGGCCCCCGACCGGCGACGCGCCGGCCGCGGCGGTCGTGGCTTCCCGCTGAGCGGAAGAGAGACCGAACCGATGATCATCACCAAGAGGCACCTGGCGCGGCGGACGTTCCTGCGGGGCGTGGGGGCCACCCTGGCCCTGCCGCTCCTCGACGCGATGGTGCCGGCGCTGTCGGCCGCGGCCCGGACCGCCGCGAATCCGGTCCGCCGGCTCGGCTTCATCTACTTCCCGCACGGGTCGGTCTCGTGGGCGGACGGGAGCGCCAACCGCTGGACGCCGCCGGGCGAGGGCGGCCCGCTGGAGCTCTCGCCGATCCTGCAGCGGCTCGCGCCGGTGAAGAACCAGACGCTGGTCCTCACCAACATGGAACACAGGAACGCACAGGGGAACGGCACCGACGGGAACGCCGAGCACACGCGCTCGAACGCGAGCTGGCTGAGCGCGGCGCGCCCCAAGATGACCGAGGGCGCCGACGTGAGGCTGGCCACCACCGTCGACCAGATCGCGGCCGAGAAGCTCTGCCGCGACAACCGGCTGCCGTCGCTCGAGCTCACCCTCGAGAACAGCTTCCTCGTCGGGAACTGCGACAACGGCTACAACTGCGTCTACGTCAACACGCTCGCCTGGTCGTCGCCCACCACGCCGCTCCCGATGGAGAACAACCCGCGCGTCGTCTTCGAGCGGCTGTTCGGGGACGGCGGGACCGTGGATGAGCGGCGCGCGGCGATGCGGCGCGACCGGAGCATCCTCGACTCCGTCACGGACGACATGTCGCGGCTGGTCCGCTCTCTCGGCGCGAGCGACCGGGCCCGCGTCGACCAGTACGTCGACTCCGTCCGCGAGGTTGAGCGGCGCATCCAGCGCGCCGAGGCGCAGGCGGGCGAGTCGACGTTCACGCTTCCCGACCGCCCGGTCGGGATTCCCGAGACCTACGACGAGCACGCCCGGCTGCTGTTCGACCTGCTCCTGCTGACCTACCAGGCCGACATCACGCGCGTCTTCAGCCTGCAGCTCGGCCGCGAGCAGAGCGCCCGCACCTTCCCGTGGATCGGGGTGAACGAAGGCCACCACGCGGTCTCCCACCACCAGGACGACCCCGAGAAGATGGCCTCGATCGCGAAGATCAACACCTACCACATCGAGTTGCTGGCCTACTTCGTCGACAAGCTGGCCGCAACGCCGGACGGCGACGGGAGCCTGCTGGACCACTCGATGGTGCTGCACGGCAGCGGCATGAGCAACGGCAACCTCCACGACCACAAGAACCTGCCGCTCGTCCTCGTGGGCGGCGGGGCGGGGCAGCTCAGGGGCGGCCGCCACATCAAGTTCGCCGAGCTGACGCCGATGGCCAACCTGCTGCTGGGCCTCCTGGACAAGGCCGGCGTTCCGGCGGAGTCCTTCGGCGACAGCAACGGCCGCGTCGATCTCGAGCCGCTATCGCTGATGACCGACGGATAGGGAGACTGTCCCCAACTGCAAGTCGAGGGCGTCCTCGAGGGATCGCGACCGGACCGAGGCGCCCCGTTGGGGTGCGCAGCGACAGTTCCGGCACCGGGGGGAACCCCCAACGGATCGGGGGCGGCATGAAGCGACTGGCTTGCACGCTCGTGGCGGCGTGGGTGCTGTTCGGCGGCGGCGCGAGCGGGAGCGTCGGGGCTCAGGGGGATGCGCCGCCGATGTCCGGCGAGCAGCTCCGGGAGGTGCTCGACACCTACTGCGTCGCGTGCCACAACGAGCGGCTCCGAACGGCCGACCTGCTGCTCGACGGGGCGGACACGCACGACATCGCCGCGGGCGCGGAGGTGTGGGAGAAGGCCATCCGCAAGCTGCGCGGCGGGCTGATGCCGCCGGCGGGCCGGCGGCGGCCGGACGCCGCCACCGTCGACCGCGTCGTTGCCACGCTGGAAGGCGCCATCGACCGCGCGGCGGCGGCCAACCCCGATCCGGGGCGCCGCACCCTGCACCGCCTGAACCGCACGGAGTACGGCAACGCGATCCGGGACCTGCTGGCGCTCGAGATCGACGTGGCCTCGCTGCTGCCGCCCGACGATTCGAGCTACGGCTTCGACAACATCGCCGAGGTCCTGAACGTCTCGCCGTACATGCTCGAGCGCTATCTCTCGGCCGCCCTGAGGGTCAGTCGGGCCGCGGTCGGGGATGGCTCGATCGCACCCACCGCCGCGACGTACAGCGTCGCCCCCGACCTCTCCCAGGACTACCACGTCGACGGACTGCCGTTCGGGACGCGCGGCGGCACGGTGATCCGCCACACGTTCCCCGTCGACGGCGAGTACGACATTCGGGTCCGGCTGGCACGAACCACCTGGGGGACCGTGCGCGGCCTGGCGCTCGTCCAGCCGGTGGACGTGCGCCTGGACGGGGTGCTCGTGGAGCGGCTCGAGGCCGGGGGCATCGGCCGCTACTTCGGCCAGGACGTCCGAGGCCACGATCTGGATTCGCACCTGGTCGTGCGCGTCCCGGTGACGGCCGGTCCGCACGAGATCACCGTTACCTTCCCCAAGCGGAGTCACGCCCAGCGGGAGACCGGGGGCATCGAGTTCCGGCCGCGCTCCCGCCCGCAGTTGCGGAAGCCGTACATCGCGAGCAACGTCAGCTACGGCAGCGTGTCGGGACTGCCGCAGGTCCACCGGGTGTTCGTCGAGGGGCCGTACGACGTCACCGGCTCCGGCGACACGCCGAGCCGGCGCCGCATATTCGTCTGCCATCCCGAGACGGTGGCCGAGGAAGCTCCCTGTGCCGCGGAGATCGTCGGCGCCCTGGCCCGACGCGCGTACCGCCGGCCGCCCACCGAGGCCGAGGTGCGGGAGCTGCTCGTTCCCTATGAATCCGCGCGACAGGCGGCGGGCTTCGAAGCCGGGATCCGAATGGCGCTGCGCGCGCTGCTGGTGCAGCCGGAGTTCCTGTTCCGGATCGAGGAGGGCCGGCCGGGCTCCGCGCCGGGCAGTGCCCACCCGGTCAGTGACCTGGAGCTGGCCTCGCGCCTGTCGTTCTTCCTGTGGAGCAGCATCCCGGACGAGGAGCTGCTGGCGCTGGCCGAGGCCGGGCGCCTGCGCGACCGGGCGATCCTGGAACAGCAGGCACGGCGCATGCTGGCCGATCCGCGTGCGGACGAGCTGGTGAGCAACTTTGCCGCGCAGTGGCTGTACACGCGCAACATGGGCGCCACGTACCCCAACGGGGCCCTGTACCCGGACTACGACGACAACCTGCGGCAGGCGATGCGGCGCGAGACGGAGCTGTTGTTCGACAGCATCCTGCGGGAGGACCGCAGCGTCATCGATCTCCTGACCGCGGACTACACGTTCGTCAACGAGCGGCTGGCCCGGCACTACGGGATCGAGGGGGTGTACGGCAGCCGCTTCCGGCGCATCACGCGGGCGGACGACGACCCGCGGGGCGGGCTCCTGGGGCAGGGCAGCCTGCTGACGGTCACCTCCCACGCGACCCGCACGTCGCCGGTGGTCCGCGGGAAGTGGATCCTGGAGAACATCCTCGGGACGCCGCCGCCGGAGCCGCCCCCGGGCGTGCCGCCGCTGCAGGACGCGGCCGACCTGTCGCGCCTGACGATGCGCGAACGCATGGAGCGCCATCGCGCGAGCCCCGCCTGCGCGGGCTGCCACAACCAGATGGATCCGCTGGGGCTGGCGCTGGAGTCGTTCGACGCGGTCGGCCACCTCCGCACGGTCCGCGGGAGCTCCACCGAGCCCATCGACGTCTCCGGCGTGATGCCGGACGGGACGGCGTTCGAGGGGGCGGCCGGGCTGCGGGACATCCTCGTGGGCCGCTCTGACCAGTTCGTGCAGACGCTCACCGAGAAGCTCCTCACGTACGCGTTGGGGCGCGGGGTCGAGCACCACGACATGCCGGCCGTCCGCACCATCATCCGGGATGCGGCGGCGGCCGACTATCGCTTCTCTTCCATCGTGTTGGGGGTCGTCGGGAGCGTGCCCTTCCAGTTGCGAAGGGTGGGGGAGCCGGATGCTGGAGTGGCGGAGCCGGACGGCCAGGCGCTGGCCCGACCTGACGGTCGCGTTGGGAGTCTGCGCGCGAGGGAGACTCTCGGGTCGCGGGTTCTGCGGCGCACACGCCCAGCGCACACGGACGGCATCGTTGGGAGTCTGCGCACGCGAGAGACTCCTGCATCGCCGGTTCTGCGGAGTCTCCCGGCACAGCCGTGACGGGCACGTTTCCGGCCGACAGAAGACTCGAGGCAGACAGATGTTCATCACGAGACGGGCACTGCCGAGGCGGACCGTGCTCCGGGGCATGGGGGCGATGGTGGCCCTGCCCTTGCTCGACGCCATGGCGCCGGCGCTGACCGCGCTGGCCAGGACCCCGGCGAAGCCGGTGCGGCGCATCGGGTTCGTGTACATCCCGAACGGCGCGGCGATGGATTCCTGGACCCCGGCCGAGACGGGGGAGGAGTTCCGCTTCTCGCCGACGCTGCAGTCGCTCGAGCCCCTTCGCGATCGCGTGGTCGTGCTGAGCAATCTGGGCCACGCGAACGCCGAGTCCGAGAACGACGGGGCCGGCGAGCACGCCCGCAGCTCGGCCGTGTACCTGACCGGCGTGCGCGCGAAGAAGACCGCGGGCGTGGAGGTCCGCGCCGGGACGACCGTCGACCAGCTCATCGCGCAGCAGATCGGCCAGGACACGCCGCTTTCTTCGCTGGAGCTGGCGCTCGATTCGGCGGAGTTCGTCGGCGACTGCGACGCGGGGTACGCCTGCGCGTACGTCAACACCATCTCCTGGCGGTCGCCGACCCTGCCGCTGCCGATGGAGATGAATCCCCGCGTCGTCTTCGAGCGGCTCTTCGGGGACGGGGCGAGCGCCGAGGAGCGCAGCCGCATCAACCGCGAGAACGCCAGCATCCTCGACGCGATCGGGGCCAAGGTGGGGCGGCTCTCGGGGCGGCTCGGTCCCCGGGATCGGCAGAAGCTGGACCAGTATCTCGACAGCATTCGGGATGTGGAGCGCCGCATCCAGTTGGTGGAGAGCCGCAACCGGGAGAACCCGCTGCAGCCGCCGGAGACTCCGCTCGGCGTGCCGGAGACCTTCGACGAGCACATGACGCTGATGTACGACCTGCAGGTGGTGGCGTTCCAGGCCGACCTGACACGGGTTACGACCCTGCTGCTCGGACGCGAGACGACCACCCGCACCTACCCGAGCATCGGCGTGCCGGAGGGGCACCACAACCTGTCGCACCATCAGTACAACCCCGAGAAGATCGCGAAGCTCGCCCGGGTGAACGCATACCACGTGCAGGGCTTCGCATCGTTCCTCGAGAAGCTCCGCGCGACCCCCGACGGCGACGGCTCGCTGCTCGACCACTCGCTGATGCTGTACGGCGGCGGGATGGCCGATCCGCAGACCCACGCGCACTATCCGCTGCCCGTCGTCCTGGCCGGCGGCGGCGCGGGCGCCCTCCGGGGCGGACGGCACCTCGTCTATCCGCATCGCACGCCGATGTCGAGCCTGCTGCTGAGCCTGCTGGACAAGTTCGGGGCGCCCACGGAGCAGTTCGGCGATGCGGCGGGCGTGACCGAAACGCTGCCGGATGTGTGAGAGCCGGAGGTTCGCGATCCGCGGCTTCGGTCTCTTGCGGGGCGGCGGGTCCGGTGCACGCGGGCACCGGAAGCATGAGGTGGTGCAGCGGGAGGTCGGGATGGTGCGCCGCTGTGAGGATGTGGACGCCGCCATGCCCGCGGGCGGGGAGGTCGTGAAGCCGGAGGCCGTGACGATGCGCCCAGGTCGCACCGCGCTGTCGATTCTGGTCCTGCTGCTGGCCGTGGGAGTCGGGGCCGCCCAGCAGCCTCGCGAATCACTCATCGCTGCCACCCGGGCGGGGGACGCGGCGGCGTTGCGCACGATCCTCGGCGCCGGATGGGTGGATGTCGATGCCCCGGCGCCGGACGGCACGACCGCGCTCCACTGGGCCGTCCACCGTGACGACCTGGGCATCGTGGATCTCCTGATTGGCGCGGGCGCGGACGTCGACCTCACCAACGATTACGGCGTGACCCCGCTCTCGCTCGCCTGCACCAACGGGAGCGCGGAGGTAGTGGCCCGGCTCCTCGATGCCGGGGCGGATCCGGAGGTCCGGACCGAGGGCGAGACGGCGCTCATGACGGCCGTGCGCACCGGCAGCATCGACGTCGTCGAGCTGCTGATCGCGCACGGGGCGGATCTCGGCGCGACGGAGCTCGCAAGCGGACAGACGCTCCTGATGACGGCCGCGGCGGAGATGCACCCCGCCCTCGTCCGCCTGCTGCTCGCCCGGGGGGCCGACGTGCATGCCCGATCCGTCGTCGGCTTCACGTCCCTGTTGTTCGCGGTGCGGGCCGGCGACCTCGAATCCGCCAGGCTGCTGATCGGAGCGGGCGCCAGCGCCAACGAGAGATTCCCGGCCGCAGGCGGAGTGCCGGGGGCACCGCCCGCAGACAACGATGACGAGGACGGTGCCCCTCGAGGGACGACGGCCCTGATTCTGGCCGTCGGGAACGCCCACTACGAGCTCGCCCGGTACCTGTTGGAGCAGGGCGCCGACCCGAACGCCGACAGCGAGGGGCAGACGGCCCTGCACGCGCTGGTCTCGACGATGAACTGGGAGGGCCTGACGGGGCCGGACCCGGAAGTGACCGGCACCGGCCTCCTCGATGCGCGGGACCTGCTGGCGGTGCTCCTCGCGGCAGGGGCCGACGTGAACGCCGGGCTGACGCAGGCGCTCGGCGGCGGCATCATCACCGGCTTCTCCGTGGAGCCGCAGGCGATGCTGGGCGTGACGGCGTTCTGGCAGGCGGCCCGCGCCGGCGACATCCGCACGATGCGCGTCCTCGCGGACCACGGTGCGGACCTCCACCATGCCACCGAGCGCGGCACGACGCCGCTCATGGTGGCGGCGGGCGTGGGCTTCACGGACGGGGCCACTCCGGGGTCGGAGGCCGACGCGCTCGAAGCCGTCCGGTTCCTGGTGGAGCGCGGTGCCGACATCCATCACCGGCAGGGGACGGACCCCGACTGCGCCCCTCGCAACTACACCGGCGGCGGCGGCTCGCGGAACCTGCCCGGCCTGGTGTGCGGGTGGACTGCACTCCACGGCGCGGCCGTGCGGGGAGCGGACTCCATCGTGCAGTTCCTCGTGGACCAGGGCGCGAGGCTGGACGTGCGGGACAAGGCGGGGCAGCGGCCGCTGGAGGTGGCGGAGTTCACGTCTCTCAACGCGACCTCCTACGTCCGCGAGAGCACGGCGCGGCTGCTGCGCCGGTTGATGATCGAGCGGAACCTGCTGCCCGCGCAGTGAACCCTGATGGCGACCTCCGACACCGCGGACGTCCTGATCATCGGCAGCGGTGCGTCCGGCGGGCCCTTCGCCTGGTCGCTCAGCCAGGTTCCCGGAATCAAGGTCGTGTGCCTGGAGCAGGGCGACTGGGCGGCTCGGCCGTCCGATTCCCGCGCGGAGGGCGACGGGGAGCGTCAGCGGCTGGTGACGCCGCCCCCGCGCGACGGGATTCGGCACTTCGCGAACGGCTACCCGTACGATCACTCCGAGTCCTACTGGCAGCCCATTCTGGGGAACGCCGTCGGGGGCGCCACGGTCCATTACGCCGCGCTGTGGGCCAGGCTGCGTCCCTCGGACTTCGTGGCCGGCAGCCTCTCCGGCGTGGGTGAGGACTGGCCCATCAACTACTGGGACCTGGCGCCGTACTACGATTCCAACGACCGGATGGTCGGCGTGTCCGGCGTCCCCGGCAATCCTGCCTACCCTCCGAAGCCGGTCGACCTGATGCCTCCCCATCCGCTCAACAAGGCCGGGGAGGTCCTGAGCCGCGGCTTCGACAGGCTGGGATGGCACTGGTGGCCGGGCGAGCGGGCGGTGGTGACCGCGCCGCACGATGATCGGCAGCCCTGCCCGCAGAACTGCGAAACGTGTCACCAGGGGTGCCCCCGGGAGGCGAAGAACAGCTCCGACGTCGTCCACTGGCCGGAGGCATTGCGGAACGGCGTGGTGCTGAAGACGCGGGCCCGGGTTCGCGAGATCACCGTCGACGGCGCTGGACTGGCGCGCGGCGCGCTGTACTACGACGCCGACGGCCGCCTCGCCGAGCAACGGGCGCGCATGGTGGTCGTGGCCTGCAACGGAATCGGCACCCCGAGGCTGCTTCTCAACTCCCGGTCGCGGTACTTCCCGCACGGCCTGGCCAACGGCAGCGGGCTGGTCGGCAAGGGCCTCATGGGGCACCCCAAGGCCACCGTGGTGGGCTCGTTCGACTACGAGGAACTGGCGACCCCGGTGCCCGCCAGCACCTTTCTGACGAGCGACGAGTTCTCCGACAGCGCGGACGGCCGGGGATTCGCACGCGGCTTCTGGATGCTGTCCGGCGCCTATCGGGGGCCCATCGAGGCGGCGCTCGGCGCGAACCCGGAGTCCATCGCCTCGGCTGGTCCCCCCGAGCTGGCCGCGAGTCACGCTTCCGGGCGGGAGGTCCCGTGGGGCGCGGCCCACCACGCGGCGCTGCGGGAGCGGCTCGAGCAGACCGCTGCCGTGATGATGTACTGCGACGAGCTTCCCGAGGACTTCAATCGCGTGGAGCTAGATCCCGTTCTCACCGACGATGCCGGCATCCCGGCCCCCAAGCTGTTCTATCGGCGGGGTGAGAACACGCAGAAGATGCTCGACTACGGAATGGAGCGCTGCACGGAACTGCTGGAAGCGGCCGGCGCAACCCGCATCGTCTCGGCCGAGAAGGTGGCTCCCGCGCCCGGGCACTACCTGGGCACGGCCCGCATGGGGACCGACCCCGACCGGTCGGTCGTCGATCGCTGGGGCCGGGCGCACGACATGAGGAACCTGTTCATCATCGACGGCAGCGTGTTCACGACCGCCGCCTCGTGCGTTCCCACGTCGACGATACAGGCGATCGCCTTGCGTACGGCGGATTACGTCAAGAACAACGCGCAGGAGCTGCTGGCGTAGCCACGATCCGTGCCGTAGAAACGGCGCGGACGCCTGGGGGGAGGTTGGGCACGGCTCCGAGCCGTCAGGCGACGAGTGGTGCCTTGGCGGCGGCCGCCGTTTGCGGGCGAAGGGGTACGGACAATGGCAGATCGCGCGAAGAGAGATAGCAACCCGGAGGATGCTCGCCGCCATCCGGACACGGCGATCTCCAGGCGGAGGTTCATCCAGGGTGCGGTCGCGGCTTCGGCGGCGGCCGGCGCGGCCGCTCTGCCCGCGAGAGCTCGGGGCGCCACCCCGCCCGCGAGAGCTCGGGGCGCCACCCCGCCCGCGTCAGGGAGCGTCGCGGCGGACGCCGCAGGTGCAGGCGAGGGCGCCAGGACCTACCGGGTCCTGACCCCGGAGCAGGGACGCGTGTTGGCGGCGGTCCTCAACCGCATCATCCCCGCCACCGACGTGATGCCCGGGGCCGGCGACGTGGGGGTCGCCCGTTTCGTCGATGGAGTGCTCGTGGACGCCCCGCACCTGAGACCACACATCACCTCGTTGCTGCACGCGACGGACGCCGGGGAGCGGTTTGCGAGCCTGCACGAGACAGTGCAGGACGCCCGGCTTCGCGAGATGGCGCGGCGGGAGCAGGCGTCGTTCGATATGCTGCTCCAGGCCGCCTACACCGGGTATTACAGCGAGCCTCGGGTGCTGGCGGCCATCCGGTGGGGAACCCGGTTCGACTCGCGCGGGCCGACGGCGTCCTTCGACACCAGGTCGCTCGACGCCGTTCGAAAGCGCGGACCGATATACAGGGACGTCTCCACAGCAAACAGGCCCGAACCTGGCGGTCGGTCTTGACGACGACTCAGCCGGAGACACAGCGGGGCCGTGCTCGCGTTTGGAGGCCGCCATCCGCCACGTCCGAGCGCCGGCGCGCCTGGTGCGGAGCGAGCCGCAGCGCAAGCGGGCGTCGGCGTTCAGCCAACAACCAGGAACGATCCGCTTCCGATGGAGGAGCGTCATGAGACCGAGATTCGTTGCCTGTGGCGCCGTGGTCGCGCTTCTGGTCGCGGGGTTCGTCGCCCGGCCGTCGTCGCAGAGCGCGCCGTCGGGAATCGGCGGGTATCCATTGCTGACCCTGGAGGCGTGGGACCGGATGTTCTGGGAGGTGTCCAACTGGGGCCGCTGGGGGCCGGACGACCAGCTCGGCGCCGTCAACCTCATCACGCCAGAGAAGCGCAAGCAGGCGGCGGCGCTCGTCAAGACGGGCCGGTCGGTGTCGCTGGAGCATCAGCTCATAGAGACGGCCGACCCCGACGTCCATACCCCCTTCCAGAAGTTCAACCACGGCAACAAGCTCGTCTGGGAGACGGTGCACGGCGGGACGTTCCACAGCCACGTCGATGCCCTGTGCCACTTCTTCTACCAGGGCAAGGCGTACAACGGATACCCGCGGGAAGAGGTCGAGGACGAAGACGGGTGCCACAAGCTGGGCATCGACGTCTGGAAGGATGGATTCATTACGCGCGGCGTCCTGATCGACATCCCTCGTCTCAAGGGCCTTCCGTGGCTGGAGCCGGGGACCCCGGTCACGCTCAGGGACATCGAGGCGTGGGAGGAGGAAACCGGCATCGAGGTGCTCCCGGGCGACGCCGTGTTCCTGCGCACGGGCAAGTGGGCCCGGCGCAGGGCGCTGGGTCCGTGGAAGGTGGGCATGGCGGGGCCCGACGCCGGGTGGCACTGGTCGGTCATCCCGTGGTTCAAGGCGCGGGATGTGGCGATCATCGCCGACGACGGGCCGAACGACGTGCGGCCGCCGGGCGTGGAACGCGGAGTCGGACTGCCGATTCACAGCGCGGCGCTGGTCGCCCTGGGCGCGGTCATCCTCGACGGCCAGGACCTGGAAGCGGTCGGCGATCTGGCGGAGGAGCTCGGTCGCTGGGAGTTCATGGTCACGGGAGCGCCCCTGAACATCAAGGCGGGGGGCGGCTCGTCGATCAATGTCCTGGCGACCTTCTGATGAATCTCCTCGCTGCCGGGTCCGGTCCGGTCGCCGGGCCGAAGCGGCGCGTCAGGAGTCTGCGCCGTACCACGGCGCGGGCTCCTGAAGGATTGGGTTGGGCGCCGAGCGGAGCCGCAGGCGACGAACGGCGGGCTGGGAAGGGAGAATGGGAATGGCGTCTGGACGAACCATGTGGACACTTCTAGCCCTCGTCGCGGCCGGCGTGCTCGGTGCGTTCGCCGCCGCTCCGTTGGCGCCCGGCGAGGCGGAGCCCGCACCGGCGCTGTCGCAGGAGCCGGGCAGCACACGGCTGTACGTGCTCGACTGCGGGTACATCTTCATGGTCGACGAGATTCTGGAGATCCTCTCGCTGGCGCCGGACGAGGTGCCGTCGCGGGACATGGCCGTGCCGTGCTATCTCATCGAGCATCCGCAGGGGACACTGGTGTGGGACACCGGCCTGCCCTTCCCTCCCGACGCGGAGAACACGCTCGAGAGCCAACTGGCCGAGCTGGGCTACGCCTTCGGCGACATCACCTACGTCGCGATGTCGCACATGCACGGCGATCACGCCGGCAACGCGAACGCCTTCAGGGATTCGATCTGGCTGGCCCGCGAAGCGGAGCGGGAGTACGCCTTCTCGGGCGAGACCGAGGGCGTCGGCTGGGGGACGCCGGAGATCTACAGCGAGCTGGAGAACAGCGAGACGATCGTCATCGAGGGCGACGACGACCACGACGTCTTCGGCGACGGGAAGGTCGTCATCGTCTCGACGCCCGGGCACACGCCGGGGCACCAGGTGCTGTTCGTCGATCTGGCGGAGACTGGCCCCATCGTGCTGAGCGGCGACCTCTATCACACGGCTCCGAGCTACGAGTTCAGGCGGGTCCCGACGTTCAACTTCGACGAGGCGCAGACGCGGGCTTCGTTCGAGAAGCTCGACGCCTTCATGGAAGAGACGGGGGCCGAGCTCTGGATCGAGCACGACTACGCCCACCACGAGTCGCTGCGGAAGTCCCCCGAGTACTACGAGTAGCGCCCTCACCGGTTCGACCCTCGAGCGTCCGGGTCACCGCCAGTCGTCGTCCGGCATGATGCGCTGCATGAACTGATCGAACAGCGGTACGGTGAAGGCGGTATCGCCGTGGCTCGGGCTCCAGACCATGCCCTTGGCGATCAATTGGCTTCTGGTCGGGCCGAGCGACGTTACCGGCCGTTCGAGGATTCGCGCGATGTCCCCCGACCGATGCGGCCCCGGACCGAGCTCGGCCATGGCGCGCAGGTAGCGCCGTTCGGAGGGGGTCAGGCGGTCGAATCGAACGCGGAAGAAACTCTCGTCGAGCGCGGCGGTGGCGGTCGCGGATGCCCGTTCGACGTCGCCCAGGTCGATGGGCGATGCGTCCGCGGCATCCCAGGCGTGCTTGCCCCATTCCTGCAGGAAGTACGGGTAGAGGCGAGTCCGCGCAAGGATCTCCTGCAGCGCGTCGCCGGTGATCGCCACTCCCTCGGCACGCGCGGGCTTCTCGATGGCCCTTCGCGCCGCTTCCGGAGCGAGCGGCCCGATCTCAGGGAAATCGAAGAGCCGTTCGGCGTACGACTTGGCCCGACCCGTGCGGGCGCGCAACTGCGGCAGTCCGGCGCCGACGAGCACCACCGGCGATTGGCGCTGCGCCGCGCGGTGCAGCGCGGTGATGAGGGCCGCCAGCTCGCGCTCGTCGACGTACTGCAGCTCGTCCACGAACAGGGACAGGGCGGTGCCGGCCTCCCTGGCCGCCGTCCCGGCGGCCAGCAGCAGGTCCGTGAGATCCTGCTCGAGGTCGCCGTTGTCAGCCAGTCCCGGTTCGGGATCGAAGTCGATGCCCACTTCGATGTCCTGGTACTTGACCTTGAGAGCCCGCGCGAAGCCGGCCAACCCCCGCAGTGCCCGCTGCGCCAGGCCTCGCGATCTCTCGTGGCGGGACAGCTTCAGCAGGGCTTCCCGCAGCCGGGGTGCGAGCGTCGCGGGCAGGGAGCGGCCCTCAGGGGCCTCGACGAGCAGGGTCTCCGTGCCGGCCGCCTCCGCCTCTTCCCGCATACGGTCGAGCAAGACGGTCTTGCCGACACCGCGCAGGCCGACCATCAGGACGCTCTTTGCCGGACGGGCGAGTCGCACCCGAGCAAGCGCGATCCGGACCTTGTCGCGCAGCTCGTCCCGCCCGGCCAGTTCCGGGGGAGGTGTGCCGGCTCCCGGTGCGTAGGGATTGCCGATGGGCTCCACCGGGCGAATTATACAAGTCTTACGAAGTTTAGGTTCCAGCCATAAACTCGCTAATATTGCTCAAAGCTTCCCGGAATCCTCGTGCCCCCGGGTGAGTGTGCGGGCGCCAAACTTCGCATATACTCGTAACTGCATCACCGACCGTGCATTTATTCGTGCATATCCGAAGCTGTGGAGCTGCTCCGCCGCCACTACCTCGATCGCCTCCGGCAGTTCCTGGACGCCCCCGCGGTCACGGCGGTGACGGGCATCCGGCGGGCCGGCAAGAGCGTCCTGCTGCGGCAGTTCGCGGCCTCGCTGCGGGACGAACGGCAGGTGGTCTACGTCGACAAGGAAGCGTTCGCGTTCGAGCCGGTGCGGACGGCGCGCGATCTCATCGACCTCGTGGAGTCCAGCACCCGGCGCGGCGAGCCACGGGTCGTGATCGTCGACGAGGTGCAGCAGATCGCCGACTGGGAGCGTGCGGTCGCGTCGCTGAACGGCGAGGAGCGCACGGAGGTCGTCATCTCCGGCTCCAACGCCACGTTGCTCTCGGCCGAGCTCGCGACGCTCATCGCCGGCCGCTACCTCACGCTGCAGGTCTTCCCTCTGACGTTGGCCGAGTTCGGTGACCTGTACCGGCAGCGTTCCGGCGCGACGCCCGACGACGCCGGGCTGTTCAGCCTCTACCTGCGCATCGGCGGCCTCCCCGGGCTGCTCCACACCGACCTGAGCGACCTCGTGGTCGACCAGATGCTGGCGGACATGGTCAGCACCATCGCCGTCCGGGACGTGATCCGCCGCCACCGCATCCGCGACGTCGCGCTGTTCGAGGCGATACTGCGATTCGCGGTCGACAGCGTCGGCAGTCTGGTGTCCGCCAAGCGCATTGCCGACTTCCTGAAGAGCCAGCGGCGAACCACGGCCGTCGACACCGTGCTGAACTACCTGGCGCACCTGGCCGACGCGTTCCTGCTGACGCCGGTGTCGCGCTTCGACCTGCGCGGCCGGCGCCTGCTGCAGGTGAACCGGAAGCACTACCTGGGCGACGTCGGCCTGCGCAACGGGGTCATCGGCTACCGCGAGGCCGACATCGGCGGCGTCCTGGAAAACCTCGTGTTCCTGGAGCTGCGCCGCCGCGGCTACGCCGTGACGGTGGGTGCAGCCGGATCGCAGGAGATCGATTTCATCGCCGAGCGACGCTCCGGGCGCTGCTACGTGCAGGTGGCCTACCTGCTCGAGTCGCCCGCCACCATCGAGCGCGAGCTGTCGGCGTTCTCCGCGATCCGCGACGCCTACCCGCGGGTGCTGCTGACGCTCGACCCGCACCAGCCGGCCGACCTGCAGGGTGTGCGGCACCAGTCGCTCACCGACTTCCTGCGCGGCGCCCCCCTCGGCGCCCTGGAGGGCGTCGGGTCCTGAAGGATTGCCGGCAACACGAGCGCGCCTCGCGCCGCGCCGGGCGTGACGACACCGCGGTATGGTCTCGACAACGTGGTCCCCGAGAGGCTCGCGGCTACTCCCGCGCGATGGAGATGGCCGTCCGCCGGACGTATCAGGAGCTGACGGCCGGCCTCGACTGACTCCGGCCGCCGCCGGCCGCGAGCGCCGCCGCCTCGGGACTCCTACGGGACCTACGGGAACCGATTGGGCCCGAGCCGGAAGCGCGCGAGGTCCCACTGCGGCGGGCGGTCGAGGCAGAAGTCGGCCATGATGTGGCCGACGACGCTGCAGAACTTGAAGCCGTGCCCGGAGAATCCCGCCGCGACGAAGGCATCGTCCAGGCCGGGTGCGCGGTCCAGGATGAAGTCGGTGTCCGGCGTGTTCGTGAACATGCACGCCGCCATCCGCCGGGTGGGGCCGTTCGCCTCCGGGAAGTAGGCGGCGATCCCTTCGCGCAGGACGGCTTCGTCCTCCGGATGGCACTCCCGGTCCATGTGGTTCGGATCGCGCACCTGCTGCCGCAGGTGGTAGTACTTGCCGATCTTCCATCCTGGATACTACCGAACACCACCGAACGCCAACGAACACGGTGCATTCCACTGCGAATGTTGATGATACGGTGTTTCCGGGAGCAACTGCCCTGCCCGCCGAAGGATGTTGACGGCCGCCCGAAACGTGGGTAGACTTGTGGGTAAACAGGGGAGGTGACCCGTGAGACTGACCCAGAGATTGATCGACCGAAGAGGGCTGGCGCCGGGGCGGTACGACGACGACCAGTGCAAGACGCTACGCCTGCACGTCAGCCGCCGCCGGTCGGCGTCGTGGATCCAGCGTCTGACCGTCGACAGCAAGCGCCGCGATATCGGGCTTGGCGGGGCGGCGTGCGTGCCGCTGAGCGAGGCGCGGATGATCGCCACGGCGAACCGTATCGCGGCGCGGCGGGGCGAGCCGGTCAAGTTCAAGCGCGCCGCGGCTCAGGTGCCGACGTTCGGAATGGCGGCTGCCGAGTGCGAGCGGCTGAACACGGCCACGTGGGCGGATTCGAGTCTGCGCTCCTGGCGCGTGACGATGACCCGCTACCTGTTGCCGGCCCTCGAGACCGCGAAGCTGGCGAACCTGACGCGCGAACGGGTTGTCGAAGTGCTCAACAGCATCCCGAAGGACGCCGAGCGCAAGAAGGCTCGCATGCGCTGCCGGATGGCGCTGTCGGTCGCGCTGTCGCGTCGTTGGGTTGCTGTGAACGTCGCCGACGGTATCGATCAGGCGCTGCGCAAGACGAACGGCAAGACGAAGCACCATGACGCGATGCCGCACGCCGAGTGCGGGGCGTTCCTGCGCGGGCTTCCGGAGTCGACAACCGCCGATGCGCTGCGGTTCCTCGTGCTGACCGTCGCCCGCTCGGCCGAGGTCCGGGGCGCGACTTGGGACGAGGTGGATCTCGACGGCGCCGTCTGGACGGTTCCGGCGAGCCGCATGAAGACCAAGAGGGAGCATTCGATTCCGCTGTCGCCGGCGGCCGTCGCGATCCTCCGGCGTCAAGGGACAACCGAGGGCCTGGTGTTCCGGTCGCCGATGACGGGGCGCCGATTGTCGTCGATGGCCTGGTCGAAGACGCTCCCGGCCGGCTGCACGCCGCACGGGTACCGTTCGGCGTTCCGGGACTGGGCATCCGAGAAGACCGACCATCCGCGGGATGTGATCGAAGCCGCCCTCGCCCACAAGAACGGCACCAACGCCACGGAGGCGGCCTACTTCCGTACGACCCTGTTCGACCGGCGCCGCGCCCTGATGGTGGAGTGGGCGGCATACGTTCGCCCGGATTCGGTATAATCCACAAACACAAGCAAGGGAGCAACCCCCCGCGCGTGTCCGCACCGCGCGGGGGCCAGCCCGCTGAGCCTGCAACGGCTCCCCTTGGGGAACGAAGGGAGCCGCCATGCAATACCTCAGTCTCGCCGATCTCTGCTGCAAGCTCGGCGTCAGCCGCGTGCAATTATGGGAGCTGCGGAAGCGCCCCGATTTTCCGGCGGCGCTGCTGGTCACGCCCCGAAACCCCCGCTACCGCGAAGACGAGATTGATGCCTGGATGATGGCCCGCCCGCGGGCCGGCGCCGACGGCGAGCCCGCCGAGCCCGCCACGGAGCGGCCGAGCGCGGGGGCGTGAGGGCGTGGCGAAGCGCTTTGCCAAGCGCCGGAAGCGCACCAAGCGACGGCGCCGGAGCCGGCCGCGCTGCGGCGGTCAACGGACGCCGTGCGAGGGCTGCGGCGCGTTGACGCGGCGCGCGGACCTTTGGCCCATAGCCAAGGTCCGGCCGCGCACGGGCGCCGTCGCGAGCGCTGGCGACTTCTGCCGCGCCTGCGTCGACAAGCTCAAGGCCGAAGCCGAAGCGGCGGGCCAGCCGTGGCTGCGCATTCCGGAGCTGTTCGAGGACTAGAAGGCGCCGCCCCGGCGCTGCTGGAACCGGGGCGGCGGTAGCCGAAAGGAATACACGCGCGGGCGGATGGAGCGCCCTACACGCATGCCTGATTCTACCCCGCTCGACTGGGCGGCATTCACGCCGCCCGCATCCTGGAAGAAAGCCGGTGACGAGTGGGCCGGCCCCTGTCCCGTGACCGGCGCCGGCAAGACCAAGGCATGGGCCAACCCGAGCAAGAACACGATCGGTTGCCGGGAGTGCGGCGACGGCGCCGGCAAGGTCGACGGCGCCGCGTTCCGTGACCATGCCGCGGCGCTCGGGCTGCTGGTCGACCTGGGCGCCGCGCCGGGCGGGAAGCACCGCGAGATCGAGCGCTGGACGTGGGAAACCGCCGACAGGAAGCGCCGCGATCAGATCCGCCGCGCCGGCTGCGGGTTGCCGGACTGCGAGCGCTGCCAGGGGGCGCGGGCCTGGAAGCACTGGGCGCCGACCGTACCGCGCAACAACCCCCCGCCGCGCGCCCTGCTGTACGTTCCGGGCGGCGTACCTGCCGGCCCCGCTGCCGTCTACGTCTGCGAGGGCGCCAGCGATGCCGACGCGGTGCGGCGGCTCGGGC
This sequence comes from Acidobacteriota bacterium, assembly GCA_026708265.1. Lineage (GTDB taxonomy): Bacteria > Acidobacteriota > Vicinamibacteria > Vicinamibacterales > UBA8438 > JAGWAJ01. The sequence continues at coordinate 3,416 of JAPOVI010000350.1, read as the reverse complement.
TGCACGCCATCGGCCGGACCAACGCGCGTCCGTCCGCCGAATCCCTCGCTCGGTTCGACACGGCTACTCCGCTGCGCGTCTGGCCCGACGTAGACGACGACGGGGCCGGCTACCGGCAGGCCGTGACGTGGGCGGACGCGGCGATCGCCGCGGGGCTCAACGTGGCGATCGTTGACCCGCTGGTGTTGCGCTCCGACGCGCCGAGCGGCTTTGACGCCCGCGACTGGTGCGAATCCCTGCCGGACGAGACCGACGCGGCCGGCGCCGCGGCGCTGCTCGACGCGGCCGTGACCGCCGTCGACGCGATCCGGAACCGCGCCGCGCCGCCGGCCGCTGCCAGTGCGGCCCCGCAGTGGACGCCGCCCCCCGACGCGCTGCCAATCCCGCGCGTGTTCGTGGCGCTCTGCGATTCGGAAGAGGCGGTTGCCATCATGGTCGCCGAGCGCTCGGCGGGCCGGCTGCGCCACGACGCCGACGCCGGACTGTGGCTCTGCTTCACGCCGTCCGGCTGGACGCCCGCCCTGGCGTCCGCCGTCGAGGAATGCCTAGCCGACTGCGCGCGCCTGAACATCGGCAGCCGCGACAAGGATGGCGAAGTACGTATGCGCCCCGCGTCCGGCGGCCGGCGGTCCGTCGGTCGAGCGGTCGCCGGACTGTTGGCGGGCCGGCCCGAGATCGTGACCCGAGCCGCCGAGTGGGACGCCGAGCCCGACGTGATCCTGTTGCCCGGGGGCGACGCCCTGAACGCCCGCACGGGAGCGCGTACGCCCCCCGCGGTGACAGACCTATACCGGCGGCGCGTGGGCGTCGAGCCCGCCGACCGCGCCGCCCTGGCGCGGTCCCTGTTCCGTCGCGTGGTCGAGCACGCGATACCGGACCCCGCCGAGCGGCGCTACCTACAGCGGCGGCTCGGCGCGGCTCTGGTGGACGCCGAAGGGCTCGACGATTTGCCGTGGCTCTTCGGCCCGCCCGGCTGTGGGAAAGGCACGGTGATACAAGCGCTCCGGCAGACGTTCGGCGACCTGGCCGGGGGCGTCCCGACGGGCGAACTGTTGCGGGGCGGGACGAAGGGACATACCGCCTGGCTCGCACGGCTGCAAGGGTGCCGGCTCCTGATTGCCGACGATGTACCGGTGGGGCGCTACGTGGACGATGCGACCGTCAACCAACTGCTCGGCTCCGTGATCACCGCCCAGCACATGCGGTGCCGGCCGTTCGACTTCAGGTTACAGGCGCCGCTCATCTGCACGTCGAACGCGCCGCCGCAGATCACGAGTACGAACGTGCGACGGCTGCGCCCTATCCAGTGCGGCGGGCACGTCGCGAACCCCGACCCCGGCATCCGGGCGGCTATGTCGACGGACGCCGAGATCGCCGCGTGCTTGCGCTGGCTGCTCGACGGCGTGACGGCGTTCGCCGAGCACGGCTGCCCGGTCCCGGACTCCTGCCGCGAGCGGGCCGCAGAGGCGGCCGCGTCGAGTCCGGTCGCCGAGTTTACGGCGACGTTCGCACCTGGCGAGCGCTGCCCGACGGGCGCCGTGTTCGACCGCTGGCGGACGTTCAAGACGAACCACGGCGAGAGGTCCGGCAGCCATCGGGCGATGGTCGGCGAACTGCGCGCCGCGGGCTGGCGGGACGCGAAGAGCAACGGCGTACGCTACCTCGTAGCGCCGGCAGGGTCGCTTAGGGTCGCTTCAGAAATAGAGTCTTATACGCGCGTACAGCGGCTCCCCAAAACACATATACAGTCAAATAGCGAAGCGACCCTAAGCGACCCTGCGCCTGTAAGCACGGGCGCAAACGCGCCCCCGGCGCCGACCGTCGAGACGGCGCCGGACTTTCCAGCGGGGGCGCTCGGCGCTGCCGACGAACCCCCGCCCGAGCCGCCACCAGCGGCCCCGCCCCCCGCCGACCCCCCGTCAGAAAATGGGGCGCCGGGGGGGCAAGCGAAGGGGGCCGATCTTTCTGCGGACCCCCCGCCCCCCGCCGACCCGCCACCCGCAGACGACGGACCCCCCGACCCCGCCGCGTGGCTGGCCCGCCAGTCGCCAGCGATTCAGGATGCGTTCGCCCGCGGTGCCGACGTGCGCCGCCGAGCCGAGCGCGACGGACCGCTACCCGAGCGCATCCGCGTCAAGCTCCTATCCTCCGACCCCGCCGAGCGCACGGCAGGCCACCGGCTGGCTATCCTCGACTACGCCGACGGCGGCGAGGGCGGGCGCCGTCTCTTGCGTGAAGGCGGGCTCGCCGCCCGGCTGCGGTTCATGCAGTCGCCGCCGGTTGCGATCCGCTCGACCGACGGCGGCGACTCCCCCCCGCCCCCCGGGGCGGACGGCGAGCCCGTGACGGACCCGTTGACGTGAGCCGCCACGGACGGCGCCCGCGAATGAAAGGGCGCCCCCCCCTGCCGATACCCCCCTCGAGTACCCGGCGATACCCCCCTTGCCCCCGGACCGCCAGCCCGAGCCGCCGCCGCTCGAGCTGTCGAGCGCCGAGCCGACCACGCGCCGCCGTCGAGCGCCAGCCGGTCCCGCGCCCCCCCTGGCCCCCGGCCCCGCCCCGTGGCGGTCCGGGCCAGCCGAGCGGGGCGGCGCGGCTGGTGCGGTCGAGCGGTTCGCGTCGGCAGCGTCGAGCGCCGCAGCGTCCGAGCCCGAGCCGCCAGCCCGGGCCGGCCCGAACCGCGCGCCGCCGCGCGGCCGTTCGTTTCTCCCAACACAACCGAACGGCCGTGCACGGCGGCGACCCCCGGCGCCCGGTGGGGACCCCTGCCCCCGCCGTGCGCGCCGGAGTCGCGCCATAGGGGCTAACTCTCGCGTGAGACGAACGATTCCGGCCGGGCCGAATGTTGCCGGGGCGCCGGCCCGGCTGCGTGCCAATCCCCCAAGGGTCCCGCAGTAGAATGAGCGCGAGGGGCTTTGGAAGGACAATAGGAACATGGAAAGGAACTGGACGCTCATTCGAGAGATCATGTTCGAGATCGAGAAGAAGGACTCCCCGTTTCCAGACCGCCTTTTGGAGATTGACGGTCGAACGGGTTACGAGATCGGCTACCACGTGAAGTTGCTCTATGAGAGCGGCTTGATCGATGAGGTCCACGACTTCGCCGGCGACGTCGCTGCTGGATATCTACTCGCGCCGGGTGGGTTGACGTCGCAGGGCCATGACTTCCTCGACAACATTCGGCAGGGGCCGGTGTGGAAGCAGGTACTGGATCGGATCGCCGCCGTTGGCGGTAAGGTGTCACTTCCCGTTCTGACGACCGTCGCGAAGGAGATCGCCGTCACGGTGATGAAGAGCACCAGTTGCGGGTCTCCTTGAGCGTCGGTGCATACTTCCTGCATGCCGCGCCGCCGTCTCTACCCGAACGCCGCGGCTCGGGCGCGGGCGTGGCGGGCGCGGCGCCGTGCCGAGCGGGC
>JAPOVI010000295.1 GCA_026708265.1 Acidobacteriota bacterium | reverse complement strand
CTTTCCGATGTCGGTGCCTCCTGGCAGCGAATCGACGACTACTACCGGGTCAACGTGGAGGGCAGCGAGTTCGTGGCGGCCGCGGCGCGCTCGCTTTCCAAGCAGTGCAGGCTGATCGTCGCTTCGAGCGCCGAGGTCTACGGAAGAGTGCCCGAAGGCGAGCTCCCCGTCGGGGAGGACAGGCCGCTCCGCCCGCGGTCCCCCTACGCGATGACCAAGGCTTCCGTCGAACGGCTGACGCTCGACGGGGGCGCCATCGCGGCCCGCTCCTTCAACCTGATCGGCCCCGGCCAGAGCGTGCAGTTCGCATTGCCTTCCTTCGCGGCGCAACTCGCGCAGATCGAGGCCGGGCGCAAGGAACCCGTCCTGCGGGTCGGCAATCTGACTTCACGCCGCGACTTCACCCACGTCGACGACGGCGCCGATGCGTACGCAGTTCTCGTCGAACGCGGCGAACAGGGCAGCGCCTACAACATCGCGCGCGGCGAAGCGATCGAACTGGCCGCGGCGCTCCGTCGATTGATCGAGATCAGCGGTGTGACGACCGAAGTCCTCGAGGATCCGGACCGCCTGCGGCCCGTCGACGTGCCGGCTCTGTGCGGTGACGGAAGTCGTCTCCGCGCCCTGGGCTGGAGCGCCCGGCGAAGCTTCGAGCAGGCTCTCTCCGAGATCTGGGAGGACGCCAGGAAGACCTGGGAGCGGGGCTAGCCGGCGTTGTTTGCCCGCTCCAGGGCGAGTAGATGAGCCTTCCGCTCCGTGCCGCCGATGTAGGAACCCGGGCCACTCCGGCGCGGCACGACGCGGTGGCACGGAACGAGGATCGGCAACGGGTTGGCCATCAACTTCGATCGGATCAGACGATAGGCGCCCGTCCGGCCCGATGACGTCGCCACGTTGCGGTAGGTGCGCGTCAGACCGTAGGGAATCCGCGCCGTCTCCTGGAAGATCCGGCAAGAAAGGGCGTCCAGGCCGATCCGATCGAGATCGTAGGGCAGATCCAGGTTGCGCCGCGCTCCCGCAAAGTACTCCGAGAGCCGACCCAACGCCTCGTCGATGAAGTCGGTCGTCTTCACCGCGCCGAGCGAGGGGAATAGCGCTTTCTCCGTATCCGCCGGGTCGATGACCAGGCGCGTCACCAGCCGGCCCATGAACTCCAGGCCCAGGGAGCCGAGCGGCGAGGGAATCAGGACTCGGAGTGGCTCAACCGTGCGCGCCGCGGGCCATGCCGGCGCACCGGCCGGCGCCTGCGCAGGGCTCACGATCTCTTGGGCCACAACAAACCATGGTAGCATGGCAACTTGTCTATGTCCAAGCGGATGGGTGCCCCAAGCGACCGGCAGCCGGTTCGCCGTTACTCCCGCCCAAGTTCGATGCGCAGCAACACGTCCTCGCCCTTGGCGGCCTCGAACTCGCGCACCGCGGTCGCGTAACCGGGCCTCGTCACCTCCAGGCGGTGGGCGCCCGAGTCGACGATGAGTGGCGAATGGAGATTCGCGAGTTGCGCGCCGCTTCCCAGTAGCCGCCCGTCGAGGTAGACGACGGCATCGGGAGGCTCCACCTCGACCAGTAGACGCGCGGGCTCGCTCCTCTGATCCTGCCTGATCGGCTGGCCGCGGTTCTCGACTCTCCAGGACTCGCCGGGGGCCGCGGTCCGTTCCGCCACCGGCTCGGGCGCGGCCGGTTCGGGCGCGGGCGGCTGCGGCCGAACAGCGTTACCCGGTACAAGGTCCTGGTCGATCTTGATCACAACGCCGGGGCGGACGCGGATCTCCCGTTCCAGGGTCTCATGGCCATCCATGAAGATCGCCAGACGGTAGCTGCCCTCACGCAGCCAGAGATAGCGAGGGAAGCCGTCGAACGAGTCGACGCGGCCGATCAGTTCGCCATCCAGGTAGACCGATGCCTTCTTGGGTCTCGTGTTGATATCCAGCGCGCCCGCGTTCGGCGCGGCGTAGCCCACCGCACCCGGCCCCCAGGCGTACGGGCCGACGGCGTACGGCGAGAAGTAGTAAGGCCAATAGGAACCCCAGACGCCATACCAGCCAAACGAACCGTAGTAGGGCCGATAGACCACCCGCGTCCGGGTTCGCCGCCCCTCACCGGTACGTTCCCGGGATTCACGCCGGTCGCCGGCAACGGCCGCGATCGGCATCGACACGGCTGCCGCGCCGGCGATGACGGCCGTTCCACCGGGCGGCGCCGGGGCCGCCTTAGCGCCTCCGACCAGCGCGAGGCCAAACAACGCGGCAAGCGCCGGCGCCGACATCCGACGGATCAGCCCGAAGCGCTCCCGTCCCCTCATGATGTGCCTCCCCGGTCCAGGCCGACGCCATCGGCCCAGCCGTTCCGCAGTCCTTCCAGGTAGTGATGTCGCATCGTCTTCTCCCAGAGCCAGGGCAATCTGACCGGCATTCCCTGCAACGCGCGCGCCAGCCGCTCCTGGGCCCACAGCAGAGTGCGCTCCGCGGCGCCTGCCGCCGAGGGGGGCCTACCGTCCTGCATCCCCAGAAAGTGGCCGAGCTGTTCGTGGCGCCGGTAGAAGACCACGGCCGAGTACCCGCAGCGGTACTGGCGCTTCGCGAACCGTGCCAGATCGGTCGGATGGTCGTGCGCGACGTGCGCCGCCGGCCGGTAGAGCAGCC
>JAPOVI010000336.1 GCA_026708265.1 Acidobacteriota bacterium | reverse complement strand
CACTTACCGGTTTCGCTGTGCGAAACCGACGTGCGACGAGAGCCTTCGGCCCGAACGGCACGACGCCATGTATTGCCACGTCAACGTGAAGACGGGCAGCCGCGGCACCGGTCAGTCGGCGGCGGCGAAGTACGACTACATCAGCCGCGCCGGCAAGTACGGGGCGGCCAGCCGGGACGAGGTGGTGCACCTCGAGTCGGGCTCGATGCCGTCGTTCGCGTCGTCGGACGCGCGGCTGTACTGGGCGGCGGCCGACAGCCACGAGCGGAGCAACGGGCGGCTTTTCCGATCGCTGACGGCGGCGCTGCCCAACTCGCTGGACTCGGCTGATCGGCTGGATCTGGCGCGGAGCTTCGCGGCGCACGTCACGGCGGGTGAGTTGCCGTACACGCTAGCGGTGCACGCCGGCCACTCGAAGAAGGCGGGGGTGGCGGACAACCCGCATCTGCACCTGGTGTTCTCGGAGCGGGTGAACGACGGCGTGGAGCGCGCGGCGGAGTTGTGGTTCCGGCGGGCGGCTCCGAAGGGGAGCGATCCGGCGGCTGGCGGTGCGAAGAAGAGCGAACGCACGAAGCCGCGGGCGTGGCTGGAGGAGACGCGGCAGGCGTGGGCGGCGGAGATGAACCTGGCGTTCGACCGGGCCGGCGTGGCGGACCGGGTGACGCCGGAGAGCCACGCCGCGCAACTGGCGCGGGCGCGCGAGGCCGGCGATGCGGCGGCGGAGGAGCGTCTTCTGCTGAACCCGCCGTCGGCGCACATCGGGCCGGCGGCGAAGCACAGTTGGGAGGATCGGTCGTCGGGCGCGCCGGCGCGGAAGCCGGACCGGTACGTCGCGTACGAGGAGGCGTCGGCTTCGGCCCGGGAGGCCCGGTCGGCGCACGCGCGGGACGCGTCCGAAGCGGCCGAGGCGAGGTCGAGGATCGAAGAGCTCGACGCGGAGATCGCGGCACTCGAGGCGGAGCAGCGGCGAGCCGACGACGCGGCGGCCCGGCGCCGCAAGGAGGCCTCGGCGCGGCGCGAGGCCGAGCGGCGCCGAGCCGAGGCGAAGCGGGACGAGGAGAGGAAAGCCCGGCGAACGGCTCTCGTCGGTGTGCCCGGGGGCGTGGAACTGTTCCTCGCGAACCTGGCCGACCTCGATCCGAAGTGGACCGTGGACGGCAACGACGCGACGACGGGCGCGAACATCGATGCGGCCCTCGACGCCGCCGAGTCGGACGGCACGCGTCTCGGCCGGCTTCGCGGCGTGCTGTCGGACGAGGCGGCCGACGCCCGGTTCCGTCGGGAGCTCGGCAAGTGCGGCGGGCGGTTCGGGACGGCGGATCTCGACGCCGCCGTCGCGACGGCCGAAGCGTTGCGGAAGCGCGTCTCGCGCGTGAGGGAGCTGTTCGCGGCGCCGGGCGGCGACGCGGCGCTCGTCGCAGCCCTCGAGGACCGGAACCGGTCCTGGTCGCGCACGGGGACGCCGACCGACATCGAGCGGGCGCTCGATGTGGCCGAGCGGCGATTGGACCGGCGGCAGTCGGCGACCTGGGAGCACCGGGTGGTCCTCGAAGCGGAGCAGATGTTCCCGGACGCCCCGAGCGCGGCGTGGCGGCGAACGGGCGAGGGCTTCGGCGAGTTCACCGAGACCGGCCGGCCGGGCCGGCGCCTGACGCGGACGCTCGCGGAGCGCGCCCGCGCGGATGCCATCGCGGCCGAGCGGCCCGAGCCTCCGGCGCCGCCCGGCCTGGTGAAGCGGCTGTTCGAGTGGGTGCGGGAGCGAGTGCAGAGGATGCTGCACAGGCTTCGCCCGTCGAAGGCGGTGCACCGCGAGACTCGTTGTCCGGGCGGCGATGCCGACCCGGCGGGGGTCGCCGCGGCCGGGCGGGAACCGGCGGAGCGGGACCTAGCCGGCCAGTTGATCGCCGCGGCCCGGACGGCCGCCCGGCAGTGGGGAAACACCACGCCGGCAACGGACACCCTCATCGCCGCCGCGGCGTCGCTCGGCGCCCGGCGGGAGACGCCGGCGTCACAGCGGGCGGTCCTCGAGCGGATCAACCGGGACACGGCGCCCTGGGTCGGTCGCTCGACCGAGGCTGCCGGATTGAGACGCCGCTGCCACGGTGAGAAGGACGCCGCGGCCGACCGGCGCCATCAGCAGGCCCTCGGCGAGTGGAGCGCCCTGCCGCGTCGGCGCCGCTGGCTTACCCCAAGGCCGGAACGAGAGAGCCCCGGCCCGCCGAGCCGGCAAGACGTCGCGGCCGCTCGGAACGAGCTGGTCGGCGTCGTCCGGGCGGCCATGGCCGCCGAGCTCGAGCGGGTCATGCCGAGGCCGCGGCCGTCCTCGGAGCTCGCCCGAGCCCTGCCGGCCGAGACCAGGCGGCGCCCCGATGCGCCCTCGCCGCCTTCGAGGGTGCCGCTCCGGAGCGATGGCGAGGTCGAGCGTCCCGCCGGGGGGAAGCGCCCGGTTCGGGTCCCGACCGGGGACACGCCGTCCCGCCCGGCGCCGGCAACGTCGCCGCCCGGGCGCACGACACGGCGGGACCGGGGACAGGAACCGAGCTTCTGATCGATACCCGCGACGACTCGGACGGGTCTGGCCCGCCTCCGACCCGGGCCCGATCCTCGCCGCCGGCCGGTGGCCGAGACCGCCGCCCGGGTCT
>JAPOVI010000420.1 GCA_026708265.1 Acidobacteriota bacterium | reverse complement strand
TGGGACGGTGGGGGCTGGGGCCGACCCGGAGCCTGCGACGGGTTGGCGGCGCTAGGGCGGTGAGCGACGAGGGCCGGGGCGCCGGAGCCGCTCCGGTCCGGCGGCGGACGAGTCTCCCATGGACGCGATTGCCGTCGCCGTCATCGTCATCTACCTGATCGCCGCTACCGCCATCGGGAGCGTCATGACCCGGCGGGCGGCGACGTCCACGGGGTGGGCGGTCGCCGGCGGCGGCATGTCGGCGACGCTGGTGGCGGTGGGCATCGCGGGCACGCGCATCGGGGGCGCCGGCACCTACGGCGTCGCCGGAGACGTCGTCACCGGAGGCGTCTGGAACCTCTGGTGGTACGGCATCAGCACCTTCCTGGCCCTCGCCCTCGTGGGGCTCTTCTTCGCGGTCTACTACCGGCGGCTGCGCCTCCAGACCGTCGGCGAGATCTTCACCATCCGCTGGCGGATGCGCCGCTGCCAGTGGATGACCAGCCTCTGCGTGCAGACGGAGTACGTCATCGTCAACCTGATCGAGGCGTACGTCATCGGCGTGATCGTCAGCACGTTGACGCCGCTCCCGATGCTGGCCGGCGTTCTCATTGCGGCCGCCATCTTCGCGACGTACGTCTCGCTGGGCGGGCTCTGGGGCACCGCCGTCACGAACCTGATCCACTGCGCCGTGGTGCTGGTCGGGCTGCTGTCGGTGGGGCTGATGGGGATCGCGCAGCTCGGGGGCTGGGACGCCGTGACGGCGGCCGTCGGCGGGCACCTGGCGGCGGCCGCGCAGAGCGATGCGGTCTGGTGGGGCTTCGTCGGCGCGGGCTGGCTCCCCGTCTTCGCGATGATCTTCTCGGCCGCGATCCACACGCCCGCCGCCTCCGTCTACACCAACTACGCGGCGGCGGCGCGGAACGAGCGCCACATCGCGCCCGCCTTCCTGGCCGCCGGCGCGATCGCGGCGCTGATGCCGATGCTGGCGGGGTTGATCGCCATCCTGACCACCGCGCGCTACGGGATCGACACCGGCCTCAGCGGCTATCGGAACCTGACGACCCTGGCCTCCGAGATCAGCCCGGTCGTCGGCGGCGTGGCGCTGGCCGCGGTGCTGGCCGCCGTCATCTCCTCGGGCGGCCCGATACTGCTCTCGAGCGCCACGATGTTCGTGCGCGACTGGCTGCCCTTCACGCGCAGCTACGACTCCGACCGGCGGCTGCGCGCCTACCGCGTGACGACCATCATCTATGCCGTCCTCGCCGCGCTGGCCGCCTGGGTGGTCGCCACGCAGACCGACATCTCGATCCTCGATCTGCTGCTGTTCGGCTTCGCGATGGTGGTGCCGCCCGCCATCGCCGTCGGCTACCTCATCTACTGGCGCCGCACCACCGAGCGGGGCGCCTACTGGGGCATGGCCATCGGCTACGGCGCGGGCATGGTCTGGTTCGCCCTCATCAAGCTGGCCGTCGCGGCCGGCCTCTCGGCCCCGGAGGGGGCCTCCGCCTTCCACCGGCTGGTCGTCAACAGCTTGACGGTCGGCGGCGAGGGCCTCGATCCGTCCTACGTCACGACGCTGGTGCCGCTGGTCGCCATACCGGCCATCTCGCTCCTGACGAGCGACGCTACCGACGACGACGGCGGCGACGGCTTCTACGCCATGCTGGCCGGCGAGAGGCCCGTCGACCGCGCTGGCGTGTAGGGGCCCGTCTCCCCTCCGCGGCGTTGCGTCCGAGCGCCCGCTCGTCGTTGGCGGCGAGTGACCCGATCTGTCACACTTCGATGCCAAGATGTTCGGACACGCCGACCGTCGGCCGCAAGCCCGACCGTCGACCTGCTGCCAATGGACTGGGAACGACTCCTCAGCGTCCACCGCCGGCGGTCCTCGACCGTCCAGGTCCAGGCGGACCATCGCCTGCAATTCGAACGCGACTTCGATCGGGCGGTCTTCTCGCCTCCCGTCAAGCGGCTCCAGGGAAAGGCTCAAGTCTTCCCGCTGGATCCGAATGACACGGTCCGTACGCGCCTGACCCACTCGCTCGAGGTGTCGAGTGTCGCCCGCGGGCTCGCGAGGAACGCAGCAGACTGGCTCGAACGCAACCGGCACATCGAATCGCACATGAGTCGGTCCATCGAAGTCATCGCCGCCACCTGCGGCCTCGTCCACGACCTCGGCAATCCTCCTTTCGGCCACGCCGGCGAGCACGCGATTCGCTCCTGGTTCGAGCGAGATCCCGGCCGAGAGATCCTCTCGCCGCTCCTTTCGCAACGACCACAGTTCGGTCAGGACTTCCTCCGGTTCGAAGGAAACGCCCAATCCTTAAGGCTGGTCGCCACCCTTCAAGTCTTGGCTGACTACAAGGGCCTGAACTTCACCTACGGCACGCTGTCCGCGTTGATGAAGTATGTCGCCGCATCCGACGTCGCGGATGGCGACCATTCTGATCCCGCGTTCAGGAAACCCGGTTACTTCGCTTCGGAGAGCGATGTCGTCGCGGAGATCCGCGAAGCAACCGGGACGGGTGAGGCGCGGCATCCTATTGCTGTCCTGGTGGAAGCGGCAGACGACATCGTATACCTCGCCGCCGACGTAGAAGACGGTGTCCGCAAGTCAGTGCTGTCCTGGTCCGATGTGCTCAACGAACTTCCAACCGGTGATGACGTTGCCGTCGACGCGTCCTTGACGCAGATGGACCGCATCCTGAAGGCTGGGCGCGCGGCCCCCCTGCCGGGTCTTGAGGACGACATCCATGCCTCCGCATTTCGGACGGCGGCCATCGGTGTGATGGTCGAGCACTGTTCCGAGGCGTTCCAGGAGAAGTACGAAGACATCATCGTCGGGCGTTACCGGGGAACGCTTCTCAGTGACAGCGCCGCCAAGGGTCTGGGCTCGACGCTGCGCAGGATCGGGAAGGACCGTGTGTACAACACATCTAGTACACTCAAGCTGGAAATCATGGGCCGTCATGTTCTCTGTGACCTGATGGACGCATTTTGGGAAGGGGCGAAGGTCATGCCAAAGCACGACCCGCCGCGTACCAGGAGCTTTGAGGGGAAGATCGCGGCGCTCTACTCCGAGAACTATCGCCGGGTGTTTCAGCACTTCGCCAAAACCAACGCTCAGATCCCCGAAACCTATCACCGTGTACAGTTGCTCACGGACTACGTGTGCGGAATGACAGACGCGTTCGCCACGCGGCTGCACGGGGAGTTGTTCGGTGGTCGCTGAGACGACCGTCGCGGATCTCAAGAGATTGCTGCGCGCGGAGGTCGGGTGTCTGTTTGGGCAGGACGACCGGCCTTGGAAGCGACCGATCGTTGAGATGCTGCGCGACTTCAGGGACTCCGGCTTGCGGGTCGCTGTGTTCGGGGGGACGCTGCGGTCGCTCCTGTACTCGCGCCTCTACCGACACAGGCCGGGCCGCCCACGAGATGTTGATCTGGTCATTCACGACGGCCTCCTGCGGGACGTTGAGCGACGATTCAGGGAGTACCTGTTCAGACGGACCCGTTTTGGGGGTCTGCAATTGAGGCGAGACGGCTGGCGATTCGACGTTTGGACGATCGACGACACTTGGGCGTTCAGAGGCGAAAACAGGTACCGGGCCAAGATACAGAATCTGCCGTCGACGACGCCATTCAACCTCGAAGCTATCGCCGTAGAAGCATGGCCACTTGCCGGACGTCCTCGCGAGGTGTTCTCCGGGAACGATCAGTTCTTTGAGGGTATTCTTTCGAAGACAGTAGAACTGAATTCGCACGACGATCCCTGTCCAGCCTTGACCATCGTGCGCGGCTTGGTGTTGGCCACGGAACACAGCTTTCGCGTAGGCCCACAGCTTGCGGAGTACGTGGCTGCCATTGGTTCCTCCCTGACGGAATCCGAATTCGAGGAGCAGCAGATCAGGCACTATGGGCATGTGAGACTCGGGGCAAGCGCATTGCGCAACTTGATCGCATCCATTGCGAAGCAGTGCGGGCACACGGAACGCGTGCAACTGCCACAGCTCGGTCAGTTGACGTTGTGGCCCACTTGGCCGATACCCGACGCAGGTTGTCGCGTCGATCCGTTAGAGAGGTAGTGCATGGCCGGCTCCATCCCGATCGAACGCCACGGCGACGTGGCCCTGCTCCGAATGACGAACCCGCCGGTCAACGGCCTGAGCTTCGCGATGCGCGCGGCCCTGGATGCGAGCGTGACGGAGGCGCTGGACGACGATTCCGTCGCGGCCATCGTCATCGCCGGCGCGGGCCGGATGTTCTGCGGCGGTGCCGACATCCGGGAGTTCAGCGCTCCCCCGCCGCCGGGCGCCACGCTGCTGCCGGCGGTGCTCGACAAGATCGAGGCGTCGCCCAAGCCCGTGGTGGCGGCGATCCACGGTGTCGCGGCGGGCGGGGGGATGGAAGTCGCCCTGGCCTGTCACGTGCGACTGGCCGCGCCCGGGACGAAGCTGGGCCTGCCCGAGGTGACGCTGGGCATCCTCCCCGGCGCGGGCGGCACGCAGCGGATGCCGCGCCTGATCGGCTTCGAGGCGGCGCTCGACGTGATCGTCGGGGGCAAGCTGCACCCGGTCGACGGGGCAGTGGAGCTCGGCTTCGTCGACGAGCGCGTCGACGGCGACCTCGAGGCGACGGCCGTTGCGCGCGCCCGGCAGCTCGCCGCCGACGGCGCCCCGCTGCGGCGCGCGTCGCAGATCGAGGAGCACCTCGACGCGGCGCGCGCACAGCCCGAGCTGTTCGAGCGCTTCCGCAAGGGGATGGCCAAGCGGGCGCGCGGTTTCGACGCCCCCTACGCCTGCGTCGAGTGCGTGGAGAAGGCGCTCACGCTCCCCTACCCCGAGGCGCTCAAGCACGAGCGGGTGGTCTTCAACCGGCTGCGCGAGTCGGACCAGTCGGCGGCGCAGCGCCACGCCTTCTTCTCCGAGCGGGAGGTGGCCAAGATCCCCGACGTCCCGAGAGACACCGCGACCCGGCCCATCGACAGCGCGGCGGTCGTCGGCTGCGGCACGATGGGCGGCGGCATCGCGATGAGCATCGCCAACGCCGGGCTTCCCGTGACGGTGCTGGAATCGTCGCAGGAAGCGCTCGACCGCGGCATGGCCATCATCCGCAAGAACTACGCCGCCACCGTCGCCAAGGGACGGCTTTCGCAGGCGGACATGGACGCCCGCATGGCCCGCATCACGCCGACGCTGAGCGACGCCGACCTCGGCGCCGCGGACGTGGTGATCGAGGCCGTCTTCGAGGAGATGCCGCTCAAGAAGGAGGTCTTCGCACGGCTCGACCGAGTGTGCAAGGCGGACGCGATCCTGGCCACCAACACATCGACGCTCGACGTCAACGAGATTGCCGCCTCGACCTCCCGGCCCGAGCAGGTCATCGGCACGCACTTCTTCAGCCCCGCCAACGTCATGCGGCTGGTGGAGAACGTGCGGGGCGAGCGGACCTCTGCGCAGACCATCGCGACCGTCATGAAGCTCTCGAAGACGCTCGGGAAGATCGGCGCGCTGGTCGGCGTCTGCGACGGGTTCGTCGGCAACCGGATGCTCTATGCCTACCGCCGGCAGGCCGACTTCCTGCTGGAGGAAGGGGCGCTCCCGGCCCAGGTCGACAAGGCGATCTACGAATTCGGCCTGCCGATGGGGCCCTACCAGATGGCCGACCTCACAGGGCTCGACGTGAGCTGGCGCGTCCGCAAGGCCCAGGCTCCGACCCGGCCCGCCCACCTGCGCTACTCCCCCATCGCCGACCGCATCTGCGAGAGGGGGCGCTACGGGCAGAAGACCGGCGCCGGCTGGTACCGCTACGAGGAGGGCAGCCGCGTCCCGACCCCCGACCCGACCATCCACGATCTCATCGTCGGCATATCGAAAGAGCTCGGCATCGCGCGCCGGGCCGTCGCCGACGACGAGATCGTCCCGCGCTGCCTCTACCCGCTCGTGAACGAGGGGGCGAAGATCCTCGACGAGGGGCTCGCCCTGCGCGCCAGCGACATCGACGTCATCTGGATGCACGGTTACGGGTTCCCGCGCTACCGCGGGGGACCGATGTTCTGGGCCGACCTCGTCGGGCTGCGGACCGTCTACGACACGATGAGCCGCCTCCACGACGAGCACGGCGAGTGGCTGGAGCCGGCGCCGCTCCTGAAGCGCCTCGCGGAGGAGGGCAAGGGCTTCCGGGACTTCGGGAAGTGAGAGGCGGGACGTGGGCTTGATTCACACGCGGGTGATCCTGGCGAATCCGAGGCGGAGCGATCTCGCGCCGCTCACGGTGACCGCGCTCGTCGACACCGGGGCGATCACGCTCTGCATCCCGGAGCACGTGGCCGTGCAGTTGCACCTCGCGGAGCTGGAACAGCGGGAGGTGACGACGGCGGAAGGGAGGCACGTGTCCGTTCCCTACGTCGGGCCCGTGCAGGTCACCTTCGGGAACCGGTCGTGCTTCGTCGGGGCGCTCGTCCTGGGCGACGGCGTCCTCCTGGGGTCCATTCCCCTGGAAGACATGGATCTCGTGATCAACTCGCGGAGGCAGGAGGTCACCGTCAACCCGGAGAGCCCCAACATACCGTCCGCGGTGGTCAAGAGAATCTGAATGACCAACGCATCAGCAGTGAAGGCTCGTAGCGCCCCGCCGCCCGACGCGGCGGACCTTGTCGAGTACTACTTCGAACAGGGGTGGACGGACGGCCTGCCGGTGGTACCGCCGACGTCGGAGCGCATCGACGCGATGGTCGCCGCGCTGGGCGGCGACGCGGACCGCCTCGAGACCCGCATCCCGCCGCGCTGGGGCAACCTGACGCGCGAGGTGCTTGCCGTCAACCTGGTGCTGGCCGGCTGCCGGCCCGAGTACGCGCCGGTCGTGCGAGCGGCGCTCCTGGCGCTCACGAGCGGTCCGTTCAACCTGCACGGCGTGCAGGCCACGACTCACATGGCGGCGCCGCTGCTGGTGGTGAACGGCCCCGTTCGCAAGGAGATCGGCCTCAACGCCGGCGCCAACGTCTTCGGCTCCGGCTGCCGGGCCAACGCGACCATCGGCCGCGCCATCCGCCTGGTGCTCCTCAACGTCGGCGGCGGCTGGCCGGGCGACCTCGACAAGAGCACGCTGGGCCACCCCGGCAAGTACACCTTCTGCATCGCGGAGAACGAGGAAGCGAGCCCCTGGGCGCCGTACCACGTCGAGCACGGCTACCGCGCGGAGGACAGCACCGTCTTCTGCATCGCGGCCGAGGGCCCGCACAGCGTCACCAACCACGTGGCGAACGACCCCGAAGGGATCCTCGACAGCATCGCCTCGGCGATGAGCACCATCGCCCACAACAACGCGGTCAGCAGCGGCTCGTGCGCCGTCGTCATCGGGCCCGAGCACGCGGCGACGATCGCCGCGAAGCGGTGGACCCGGCAGGACGTCCGCCGCTACCTGTGGTCGGCCACGACGAACACCTTCGACGACATCAGCTTCCGCGGGCGCTACGGGAAGATCTACAACCGCAACCTCCCGCGCTGGTACCGCCGCGAACCCGGCGCGCGCATCCCCATCGTCCCCTCCCCCGACGACATCCACCTCTTCGTCGCCGGCGGCGAGGCGGGCCGCTTCTCGGCCTTCCTGCCCGGCTGGGGCCACATGACGTCGCCCGTGCTCCGCGCGATCGACGGGCGGCCGCCCGTCACCGGGGTATGCGACGATGGGACCTGTGCGCTGTGACGGGTGAGGGACCCGGCGCGACGCCCGAATGACGGCGGCGTAGCGCCGCCAAACCCGTCGCAGGCTCCGTGTTCGACCCCAGCCCCACCTGCCTAGGAGCTCACGCCGCGGCACGCACTGCGTTGGCGCTTTGCGGCGCAAGCTCCTAGACTGGAGCGATGGGGCTTTTTCGCGTCGCCTGTCAGCTTGAGAACCAGCGAGACCGGACCCGTTCGGTCCGTGTGCGGGACGTGGTGGTCGATACCGGCAGCGAGTTGACCTGGATCCGCCGAGAACACCTGATGCAGATCGGCATCGAGCCCGAGAAACGGGACCTGCGCTTCGTGCTTGCCAATGGACAGGAGATCACCCGCTCGATCGGATTCGCGGTGATTCGAGTAGACGAACAACTGACCACGGACGAGGTGGTGTTTGCGGAGCCCGACGATCTCCAGTTGCTCGGCGCGCGTGCCCTGGAGGGCCTGAACGTCAGGGTCGACTCCCGCGCCAGGAGATTGGTTGCGTCCGGGCCGATCACCGCGGCCGGGAGCGACCGGGGACCCCGAGAATGAAGACTGAACGACGCCTCTCGGACGGACGAATCGTCTACGACCCGCGCGGGACGGTCACCGCGGAGCCGCGAGCGCTGGCGGCCCGGTTGGCTTCGCTCGATGGGATGCGCCTGGGCGTGCTCGACAACACGAAGTGGAATGCCTCGAAGCTGCTCCGCCGCGCGGTAGGCGAGCTCGAGACGGGCGGGGCGTTCGCCGAGGTGCGCTACTACGCGAAGGAGAGCTTCTCGCGCCCCGCGGAGGCCGCCCTGCTCGACCGCATCGCGGCCGAGAACGACGCGGTCCTCACCGCGATAGGCGATTGAGGGTCGTGCACGTCGTGCAGTTTGCACGACGCAGTCGGCCTCGAAGCGCGCGGCGTCCCCACGGCGGTCATCGTTACCGACGCGTTCCTGCGCGAAGCCGACGTGCAGCGCACGGCGCTCGGGGCAGAACGACTCGAGCCGGTGGTCATCACCCATCCCCTCAGCACGCTCACCGCGGACGAGATCGCGGGTCGCGGCGTGGAGGCGGCCGCCGGTGTCCGACGCGTCCTCCTGGCCGCCGCCGGGTGAACCTCGGCGCTGGCCACCAGTACGCGCCGAAGAAGGAAGGCTCCGTTACCTAACCCCCCCGGGGGCCTCCGCCCCGCCCCCG
Organism: Acidobacteriota bacterium; assembly: GCA_026708265.1. GTDB lineage: Bacteria > Acidobacteriota > Vicinamibacteria > Vicinamibacterales > UBA8438 > JAGWAJ01. Next base: position 19,828 of record JAPOVI010000420.1, on the reverse strand, counting down.
GGCACGTGCCAGCCGAATGCGCCGCCGGCGTCCGGCCCCCCGGTCGGCCCTCGTTCCCATCAGCCGCCGGCCATGGCGCCGACGATGAGGAACGGCTCCGCGCCGGCCGCCACGGCCACGGGCAGGGGTGCGTCGGGTGGCTCGTGCGACACGTCCGCCCCGCAGGCGAAGAAGCGCAGGTACGGACGCCGGCGGCGCGTCACCGGGTCGCGGATCGTGCCCCGCAGTGCTGGATGGCCGGCCTCCAGCGCGTCGAGCAGTGTCCCCTGAGTAGCCCGCCCCGCGACCTCCAGCGTCACCTCGCGGTCCACCCGGGCCAGGGCGCACAGCGGCACCGGCAGCACGACGCGGATCATGGCAGCGTCTGCACCTCGACCGAGAGGACGGGCGGCAGGTCGCGCACCACGGGCGTCCAGGTGTCGCCCGCATCGGCGGAGACGTAGACCTGCCCCGCGGTGGTTCCGAAGTAGATCCCGCACGCATCGAGGGTGTCGACGGCCATCGCGTCGCGCAGCACGTTGACGTAGCAGTGCTCCTGCGGAAGGCCGTTCGTCAGCGCTTCCCACTCGTCGCCGCCCGTTCGGCTGCGGTACACACGCAGCCGGCCCTCGGGCGGGTAGTGCTCCGCCTCGCTCGTGATCGGCACGACGTAGATCGTCTCCGGCTCCGCGGGGTGCACCACGATGGGGAAGCCGAAGTCGCTCGGCAGGTTGCCGCTGATCTCCCGCCACGACTCTCCCGCGTCGTCGCTGCGCATGACGTCCCAGTGCTTCTGCATGAACAGCACCTCGGGACGGGACGGGTGCATTGCGAGCCGGTGCACGCAGTGGCCCACCTCGGCCTCGGGTTCCGGAATGTTGTCGGACCGCAGCCCGCGATTCACGGGGCGCCACGTGCCGCCGCCGTCGTCGCTGCGGAAGGCGCCCGCCGCCGAGATGGCGGTGAAGATCCGCCGGGGATCCTGTGGATCCTGCAGAATCGTATGCAGGCACAGACCGCCGGCTCCCGGCTCCCACGACGGCGCGCTCGGGTGGCGGCGCAACCCGGCCAGCTCGTGCCAGGATCGGCCGCCGTCCGTGGAGCGGAACAGGGCCGCGTCCTCGACCCCGGCGTACACCGTGTCGGGATCGGCGCGGTCCGGCTCCAGGTGCCAGACGCGGGCGAACTCCCACGGGTGGGGCGTTCCGTCGTACCACTTGTGGGTACCCGTCTCGCCTTCGTAGCGGAACTCGTTGCCCACCGCGTTCCACGTGCGTCCGCCGTCGTCGGACCGCTGGATCACCTGCCCGAACCAGTGCGCGTGCGCCGACGCGTACAGCCGCTTGGGATCGGCGGGGGATGCCGCCACGTGAAACACCTCCCACCCGGCGAAACGCGGACCGTCCACGCTCCACCGCCGGCGCGCGCCGTCCGAGGTCAACAGGAACGCGCCCTTGCGCGTCCCTACCAGGACTCTCACCGTGCTCATCGAGTTGCACCTCCGTCCGGGAAATTGCGCTGACCGTGCGCGCGGTCTCACAGTCGAAGCTCGACGTGGTCCGCGGCCTTCGCCCTGCCCTCCACCCGCTCCTGACGTTGCGCCGCCTCCTCGGGTTCCTCGCGGCCCATGATCCACGGCCGCTCGTGACGCGGGCAGCACATGCCAGGAGTCTGCGCCGCAGACGTGCGATGCAGCGTGTTGCGCCCGCGCAGACTCCCGACGCGCCCGTGAGGGCGCGCCAGCTCCGGCCGAGGGCGCGTGTCCCCGGCGACGGCGCAGTATGATGCGCGCATGAACGTCGATCTAGCCTACGGCCGCGGGCGCCTGCCGGTCGACTTCCCGGACGGCCGGACGACGGTGCTCGAGCCATCCTACGTCGCGGGCCTGCCGGACGAGGCGGCCGCCATCCGGCACGCCCTGCGGATGCCGACGGGGACGGCGCCGCTCGCACCCCTCGTCCGCGCCGACCAGACCGTCGCCGTCTCGGTCTGCGACATCACGCGGCCGATGCCGAGCCACACGTTGCTGCCGGTGCTTCTCGGCGAGCTGGCCCACGTTCCGGACGAGCGGATCGTCATCCTGATCGCCACCGGGACGCATCGCCCGAACGATCGCGCCGAGCTGGTCGAGATGCTCGGCGAGCCGATCGTCGACCGCTACCGCATCGTCAACCACAGTGCCTTCGACGACGAGGGCCTGGTCCACCTGGGCGAGGTGGAGCCGCGGGTGCCGGTGTGGCTGAACCGGCACTGGGTGGACGCCGACTTCCGCATCACGACCGGCTTCGTCGAGCCGCACTTCTTCGCCGGCTTCAGCGGAGGCCCGAAGCTGGTGGCGCCGGGGCTCGCGGGGTTCAGAACGACGATGCGCCTGCACGACGCGGAGATGATCGGCAGCCCCGAGGCGCGCTGGGGCGTCACGGAGGGGAACCCGATCCACGACGCGATCCGTCGCATTGCGGCCCACGTGGGCGTCCACTTCAGCGTCGACGTGGCGATCAACCGCGACCGGCAGATCACGAGCGTCGCGGCGGGCGAGATCTTCGCCGTCCACCGGGCGATGGCGGCGCGGGTGAAGCAGAGCGCGATGCAGGCGTTCGACGCGCCGTTCGACGTCGTGGTGACGACCAACAGCGGCTACCCGCTGGACCAGAACCTCTACCAGAGCGTGAAGGGGATGTCGGCCGCAGCCCAGGTCGTCAGGCCGGGGGGCGCCATCGTCTGCGCGGCGGAGTGCGCCGAAGGGCTCCCGTCCCACGGCGAGTACGGAGACATCCTGCGCGCTCGCGAGACGCCGGGCGCACTGCTCGACATGATCTGCGCGCCGGGCCACAACCGGCACGACCAGTGGGAAGTGCAGATCCAGGCCCAGATCCAGCAGCGGGCCGACGTCTTCCTGAAGGCCGACGGCCTGGCGCCCGACGAGGTGCGCGCGGCGCACCTGACGCCGATCGACGACGTCGGAGAGACGACTCGCGAGCAACTCGACCGTGCCGGGCCGAACGCCCGGGTCTGCGTGCTGCCCGAGGGACCGCAAACGATCCCGTACCTGGCGGCGTGAGCCCCGGCGCGCCCGACCCGAGCTTCAGATCCGATCGTCGCGGTCGGCGAGCAGCGCCTCGCTCGCCACCGTCGACCGCTCATCCCCGAGCGGCGGAAGCGCCAGGAGATCGCGCGTCGGCATGCCCGCGCGACCTTGGGCGACGAGCCTCCCGAGAGGCGAGCCGACGCCGGCGCGAGGAACGTCAGGATCCATCGGCCAGGCTCACTCCCGCGACGTTGTTGTCCGGGTTGCGGTCGATCAACTTCGTGAAGGGATCGATGCCGGCCCGCCGCGGCTCTTCGTCGACGACGAGCTCGAGCACGGCCTCGCCGGCGTCGATCTTCCGCTTCTCGAGCGCGAGCAGCTTGCCCTCGGGTGAGGCACCCGGCTCGCGCTCGCCGAAGACCGCCACGTCGATCCAGTCGTCGACCGGAATCTCCGTCTCCACGCCCTGCCCGTCGGCCCGGTACTTCTTCGCCTCGACCTCCAGGCGGACGGCGTAGCCGCCGCCCGGCGCCGGCTCGTACGTCGCATCCACCAGACGGTTGTCGTACAGGGTGATGGTCTCGAAGAGGTCCTCGATGACGTACTCCAGCTCGGGCGGCACCGCCTCGCGCACGAACGACAGGAACTCGCGCGAGTACGTGTAGGGCGGCTCCTGGAAGCCCACCGCCTCGACGTAGCGCCGTAGCGCCGCGTTCAGCACCTCCTCGCCGACGTAGTCGCGCAGGGCGTACATCACGAGGCTTCCCTTGCGGTAGTGGATGTAGCCCTGGTTCTCGACTCGCAGCAGCGGGAGCTCCTCGATCAGCTCGCCGCCGCGCTGGCTCAGATAGGCGTCGAGCTCGTACTTGAGGAAGCGGCGCATCTGCTCGCGGCCGTACTCGCGCTCCATGATCATCAGGGCGGCGTACTGCGACATCGTCTCCGACAGCACCGTGGCCCCCTGCACGCGGCCGCCGACGACCTGGTGCGCCCACCACTGGTGCGCCACCTCGTGGGCCGTGACATAGAACGGGTAGTCGATCGCCTCCTCGTCGTCCTCGTCGAGCCGGGCGATGAAGCCGATCGATTCGGAGAACGGGATCGTGTTGGGCAGCGACTGCGCGAAGCGCGCGTAGCGCGGGAACTCCACGATACGAATCTGCCGGTGCTGGTAGGGGCTGAACTGGCTCGTCAGGTAGTCGAGCGACTTCTTCACCGCGTCGATCATGCGCTCCACGTTGTAGGTGTGCGCAGGGTGGTGGTAGATCTCGATGGCCACGTCGTTCCAGCGGTCGCGCGCCACCTCCCAGTCGGCGGAGAGCCAGGCGACCAGGCCCAGAATCGGGGCGTCCATCTCGTAGTGGAAGTAGCGCCGGCCGCCCTCCGTCCATTCGCGCTGCAGGTAGCCGGGGGCGAGAGCGATCTGGTCCGCGCTGGTCGAGACCACGGTCTCGAAGTCGATCCAGTCGGACTCCGGCGTGATGTAGTGGTTGCGGCGCGCCGCCGCGTCGTCGATCGACGGCATCCGCTGTATGGGGGCGAGCCCCAGCCGGCGGCGATCGTTGGGATCGACCAGCTCCGCTCCCCGCGCGTACCCGATGCGCGGGAGGTAGGCGAAGTTGTTGAAGAAGGTGCCGTTGGCCACGACGCTGGTGTTCGACCCGCTGTTGACGAAGCCCGGGTTCTCGACGGCGACCTCGAACGCGAGCTCCATCGAGGCGCCGGGGGCGAGCGGCGCGTCGAGGTCGTAGATGCGGTAGCCGAGCGTGTCGTCGTCGAGCTCCAGCCGGAGCCCCGGGGCGTCGATCGACCGCACGATCAACACCGGGTTGATGGTCAGGTGCAGGGCGTTGACCGGCGAGTCGTCCGGATTGCGGAGCGTATACCGCCCGCGAATGTCGACGGCGCGGCGCTCCGGGTAGATATCCACCTCCGCGTAGAGCGCGGTGATCTTCGGTTGCGGCAGGGCCTCGTACTGCTTGTACTGCCGCTCGTAGCGCGCCAGCCGTTCCTCCCGGAGGTCGCCGGGAACGTACTCGTTGAGCACGTTGGTGTTGTAGAAGATGTAACCCCCCGTAGCGACGAAACCGAGTGCGAACGCTCCCGCTGTCGCCCGCACGACGGGCGTGAACCGCTGCCGCGCGATTCGCAGCCGGTCCCGAAGGCCGGCCGCGACGCCGCGCACCCACAGCAGGTGGATGACGACGGCCAGCAACCCGGCCCCCAGCGTCCAGTAGACGCGGAACCAGACGAGCGGCTGCACGAAGTGGCCGAAGCCGTTCATGTCGGAGTAGGGCGCCCCCGGTACGCCGCCGAACTGGTACAGGCGGTGATCGAAGTCCCACGCCGCGAGCACGGGACCGCTGATGAAGTACAGGATCATCAGCAGGTAGCCGAGATAGCGGTTGTTGGCCGCCACCTGCAGGAACAGGGCGGCGACCGCCGCGAAGAGGAAGGGGAAGCCGCCCACCAGCAACAGGCCGCGCAGATAGAGGCCGACCTCGAAGTCGTAGTAACCGCGCCCCGCCTGGATGCCCATTCCGGTGAGCATGCTCACCAGCATCAGCGCCGCGACGACCAGCGCCAGCGCGATGAGCTTCGCGCCCCACAGGGCCCAGTTGGGCATCGGGAGCGCGTCGAAGAGCTCGTGCACCCGCGCGGTCCGTTCCCGCCAGACCAGCTCACCGCTGTAGAACGTGACGATGATCAGGACGAACAGCACGCCCCCCTGCAGGATGCTGATCATCAGGTGCGTCACCGGGTAGACGGGCGTGCCGAACAGTCGATCGACCATCGACGAGTTGCCGATCATGTTCAGCACGCCGAACGCCAGGATCACGAGGAACGCCATGCTCCGGACCACGCCCGTCACCTCCAGGCGGGTCTGCCGGGCGAGCTGCCGGAGACCGGAGAAGCGCAACGTCACGCGTCCGGGGGCTCCGGGCAGCGCCGGAACGGCGGTGCTCGCGGGCGCGACCAACGTTTCCGCGCTCGACGCACCCCCCTCGCCCCCCCTCGGCGCGCCCGGGTCGACGGGTTCCGCGGACCTCTCGTCGCGCCCCCGCCGCCACCACTGCCACCAGCGCCGGCCTGGTTGCCGCTCGACGACGGTGAACGAGAAGCGGCGGTAGGCGGCCGCCAACACCAGGGCGCCAAGGCCCAGCACGACCAGCCGATTGGCGAGCAGCGCTCCGTCGACGGGGAGCAGCATCGTGTTGCGTTCGGCGACGGTCCAGTAGCGCGTGGCGATGCCGAACGCCCCGCCGCCGAACGGGTCGAGCATGGCCGCCAGGGACTCGTTCTCGATGTCGGACAGCAGGCTGCCGGCGATCCCGTAGGCGACGAACATGCCGACCACGCTGGCGTAGGTCGCCACCAGGCTCCGCGTGACGGTGGCCAGCGCGAACTGGACGCTCCCCGTGAACAGCACGTTCGGCACGACGAAGACCAGCAGCCCCTGCAGATAGGGGCCGAGCCGGAATGGTCCGACGCGCTCCGGCTCCAGCCACGGCATCAGGCTCCCGAGCAACACGCCGAGCGCGACGGGCACGAAGACGGCGAGGGCGACGGCCATCGCCCCGGCGAAGCGGCCGACGAGGTAGTCGCGCTTGCGGATGGGCGACGAGAAGAAGAGCTCGTGCGTGCCGGTCTCCCGGTCCCGGAGCACCGGACTGGCCACGAATGCGGTAGTGACGAACACCCCCATGAGGCTCATCACCAGCAGCAACTGCACGATGACGAACGGCGCGTTCCGGTCCACGTTGCCGATCGCGCCGCCGATGACGACCGCGTCGGTGGTCACGGCCAGGAACGCCGACAGGAAGAAGAACGCTGCGGCGAGCAGGAAGACCGGCTGGCGCAACTGGTACCGCAGCTCGAAGCGGAAGATCTCGGCGAGCATGGCTATACCTTCACGCCGCGACGCCGGCGCGCTGCAGGGTCGAGAAGTAGACGTCGGTCAGCTCGGTCCGGACCGGCTCGAACCCCCCGTCGGGGCGCTCGTCCGCGTAGACGTGAATCACGGTCCGCCCGGCGGAGAGGCGAGTCGCGATGACATGGTGCTCGCGCTCGCAGGCGGCCAGCTCGTCCCGGCTCACCACCCGGCTCCAGATGCGCCCGTCGAGCGCGGCAATCGCTTCCGCGGGCTCGCCCGTCAGCAGCACCTCGCCCTGCGAGATGATCGCCATCCGGCTGCACAGGTCGCTCACATCCTCGACGATGTGCGTCGAGAGGATCACGACGATGTTCTCGCCGATCTGCGACAGCAGGTTGTGGAAGCGCAGGCGCTCGGTCGGGTCGAGCCCCGCCGTCGGCTCGTCGACGATGATCAGCCGCGGATCGCCGATGAGCGCCTGCGCGATGCCGAACCGCTGCTTCATGCCGCCCGAGAAGGTGTCCAGCCGCTTGCGGCGATCGTCCCAGAGATTGGTCTGCCGCAGCAGGGCCTCCACCGTGTCCTTGACCTGCTCCGGCGGGACGCCCTTGAGGGCTGCCAGGTGACTCAGCATCGCCTGCGCGGACAGCCTCGGGTAGACCCCGAACTCCTGCGGCAGGTAGCCGAGCATCCGCCGGACGCGGTCCTTCTCGCGGAGCACGTCGAGGTCGCCGAGCGTGATGCGGCCGCCGTCGGGCTCCTGCAGCGTGGCGATCGTCCGCATCAAGGTGCTCTTGCCGGCGCCGTTCGGCCCGAGCAGCCCGAACATCCCGGTCGGAATCCGCAGCGACACGTCGTGCAGGGCGCGCACGCCGTTCGGATACGTCTTCGACAGGTGCTCGATCGTCAGTGCGTGACTCAAGGTTCACTCCTCCCCGGGAGACTCCAGGAGGTTGGACGCGCCCCGGCCCCGGATGGTTTCAAGCGGGCGTAGCGACGCGGGGCGGCCGGGCGAGCGAGCGGCGAGTCTGCCGCTCACTCGAAGAGCAGCATCACCGTCTCGGCGACGCAGGCAGGCTTGGTCTCGCCCTCGATCTCGATCACGAAGCCGCTGACCACCCGCGCCGTTCCGGGCGTGGTGCGCTCGACGAACTGGATCGTCTGCACCCCGCGCACGCGGGCGTCGACCCGGACCGCGTTGGGGAAGCGCACCCGGTTGACGCCGTAGTTGATGACGCGCGAGATGCCGGTGACCGTCAGGATCTGGGCGCGGAAGCCGGGGATGAGCGACAGGGTCAGGAACCCGTGGGCCACCGGCGCGCCGTAGGGCGACTCGCGCGTGGCGCGCTCGACGTCGCAGTGAATCCACTGGTGGTCGAAGGTCGCGTCGGCGAAGCGGTCGATCATCTCCTGCGTGATCGACAGCCACGCGCTGGCCCCGACCTCCTGGCCGGCCAGCCGCTCCATCTCGTCCAGCCCGTGGACTTCGCGCATTCGCCGGACCCGGCTAGAAGGGTCGGTAGATCACCATCGCCACAGCGAGCACGAAGGCGCCGATCGTGATCGCCAGGAGCGCCTGCTGCCCGGCGGCGCGCCGATACACGAGCGGCACCATCACCGCCAGGGCGAGCCAGGCGGCGAGCTTGATCCAGACCCACCCGTCGTAGCCGATGCGCCGGATGCCGAGCAGGCCGAAGCCGGTGACGAACGCCACCGTGGCCAGGATGCCGGACCACATCAGGTACTGCCGGCGACGCTCCGGGTCGGGCGCGGCCAGGGCGGCGAAGGTCACCCCGGCCAGCAGGAAGAGCGATACCAGGTGAACGACCAGGAACGACTCGTACATCGCGGCCATGCGGTTCGGCTACTCCTGCTGCTGGGTGGTCGGCGCCGGGGCCGAGAAGCTGAGCTCCGCGTCGTAGCGCAGCACGGTGCGTTCGACCGAGGTCACGATCCCGCTCAACCGGGCCGCGACTTCCTCCGCCTGATCGCCGAAGGCCCGCTCCAGGATGTTCGGCTGGTCGAGCGCGGCGTACGACGAGTGGTTCTCCACGATCTGCCAACTCGCCGGGCCAGGGCCGAACCGCCTCTCGTAGACGCCGAAGACGACATCCGACTCGCGGAACTGCGGCAGGTTCTCCCGGAGGAACGCCTCCCACTCCCCCTGCCGACCCGGGGCGATCTGGATCGTGGCGACCTGGGCCAGGAAGAGACCGCTGGGGTTGTCGACCTCGACGCTCATCTCCGGGTGGTAGCGGATGGCGTAGCTCTGGCGCGACTGCGTGCACCGCCGCACGCGGTCGCGGATACGGTCCAGACGGTCCGGCTCGAGGGCGCGCGCGAGGGGCCCGCCGGTGTCGAAGTCCGCAAGGTTGGAGATCGGGGTCACGAAGAGCCGCTCGTAGGTGTTGCCGAACTCCGCCGTGCGCCACGACGAGCGGTAGGGCACCCCGGCGCGCTGCAGCGCCGGATTGACCTGCTCGATCTGCAGCTCGATGTACTCCTCGAGCTTGTCGGGAAGCACCTGGACGATGTCGACCCGCATCCACTGCCCGCCCTGGGCGTGCGCCCCTGGGACCCATCCGACGGAGACGAGCAACGCAACGGCAACAGCGAGCCTGATCGCGGATCTCATGAGAACCTCCCCGGCCGCCGGGCCGGTTCCTACTATTCGTACTCTATCACCGCGGCGCCGCGTCCGCACCCCTCTTCGGCTCGCCCGCGGACCCGCCGCGTCAGCCGGCGTTCGGGTGCCTGCCCAGCCCGGCCGGCCGGCTCAGGCGGCCGCCGCCTCGATTCCGCGCCGCTCGTCGACGCGCCACAGCAGCAGGCCTCCGACGGCGAAGAAGACGAGCAGGCTGGCGACCCCGACGCGCTGGCTGTAGGCCTCGCTCAGCACGCCGAGCAGGGCCGGCCCGAGGAACGACGTGACCTTGCCCGAGAACGCGAAGAAGCCGAAGAACTCCGACTCGTGGCGAGCTGGCACGAAGCGCGCCATCAGCGACCGGCTGGCGGACTGGTTGGGGCCGGCGAACACGCCGACCAGGATCGCCGAGGCCCAGAACCACGCCGGGGTCGGCGCGAGCGCCCCGACGAGCGTCGCCGCGGCGAGCGCCGCGACGCTGAGGCCGATGGTGACCTTGCCCCCGAGCCGGTCGTCGACGAAGCCGAAGGCAAGGGCGCCGAGCCCCGCCCCCACGTTGATCACGATGCCGAACGTCAGCAGCTCCTCGAACGTGAAGCCGAACGTGCCGACGGCGTAGATGCCGCCGAAGGCGAAGATCGTCACCAGGCCGTCGTTGTAGAACAGGCGCGCCAGCAGGAAGAGAAGCACCTGCCGGTACTGCCGCAGGCGGCGCGCCGTGGCCAGGATGTCCCGGAAGGCGTCGGCGACGCTCCCCCCGCGGCCCGAGCCCGCGGGGTCCCGGAGCCGCACGAACGCCGGCACGGCGAACAGCAGGAACCAGCCGGCCACGAGCAGGTTGGTCGCCCGCAGGTTGAAGCCCTCGGCGGTCGGGATGCCGAACATCGGCGGGTCGGAGACGCAGACCACCAGCGCCGCCACCAGCGCCGCCAGCCCGCCGGCGTAGCCGAGGCCCCACCCGTAGCCGGAGATGCGTCCGATGCGCGCCGGCTCGGCGATGCTCGGAAGGAAGGCGTTGTAGAAGACCAGGCCGATCTCGAAGGCGACGTTGGCCACGACGAACAGCGTCAGCGCGAGAACGACCGCGTTCGGCGGGCCCGGACGCACGAACGTCAGGGCCGCCGTCGCCGCGACGCAGACGAGCGAGCAGGCGATCAGGTACCGGCGCCGGCCGCCCCGGTCCGCCCGCGCCCCCGCCAGGGGGGCGAGCGCGGCGATCGCGAGCGCGCTCACGACGACGCCGCGCGACCAGAGCGCGGTGCCCCGCCCCGGGTCGTCGGCGAAGGCCGCGGTGAAGTAGGCCGAGTAGATGAAGGTGACGACGAGGGTCGTGAACGCCGAGTTGGCCCAGTCGTACAGGCACCAGGCGGCAATCGTCGACCTCGGGGCAGGGGCGGGCGTGGTCATCGGGCGTTCGCTCCTGGCATACAATACTGCCCGCGCACGAGATAGCGCGTGTGCCGTCTCACACGCGCCGCGGCGCCGTCACGACCGCCGAATCCCGCACACGGAGCGAGACACCATGCCCTTGTACGCGCTGGTCGGCCACGACCGTCCTGGCCAGGAAGCCCGGCTGCAGCACCGCCCTGCCCACCTGGAGCACATGGCCCGCCTCGATGCCGCCGGCCGGCTGGTCTACGGCGGGCCGATCATGAACGAGCACCAGCAGATGGTCGGGAGCCTCATCATCCTCGAAGCCGACAGCATGGAGGCGGCGCGGGCCACGTACGCCGAGGATCCCTACGTCCTGCACGGGGTCTTCGCGAGCTACGACGTGATCGAGACGAAGCAGGTCTTCCCGCGCGGCAACTGAGCGCCCATTCGGGCGCTTTGGGAGTCTGCGCGGGCGAGCGAGCGATCAGCGCGGAGGAAAGCGCTCGCGGCCCGGCTCGAGCTCGGTCCCGAGGGAGTTGAGCGCGATCGAGACCATGCGGTAGCCGGCGACGGTGATCACGACGTCGATCAGTTCCGCCGGGCCGTAGCGCTCGGCGAGTGCCTGCCACGTCGGATCCGAGATCGCGTCCGTCCGGTGCAGCTCGTCGGCCGCCCGGAGCAGCGTCGCCTCGAAGGGACCCCACCCGGGCGCGTCCGGTCCGCGGGCCACGCGCCGGATCTCCTCGTCGCTCATCCCGACCCGGCGCGCGACGCGCACGTGCTGCGCCCACTCGTACTCGGAACCGCACAGCCATCCGATGCGCAGGATCAGGATCTCGCGGGCACGGGCCGTGAGCGTCGCGCCGGTCCGGATGTAGGCGGACTGCACCGCGCGGGGACGGTAGAGGGCCGGATGACGGGCCAGCGTGGCGTAGAGGTTCAGCACGGGCTGCCCCGTACCGTTCGGATCGAGGAGGGCCCGCACCTCGCCGGACCAGTCCTCGCGGGGGAGCGGCAGAAGCCGCGGCTCGGCGAGGCGCACCGGCGACGGCCTCGCCGGCCCGATGCGCCGCTCGACGCCGGCCGGCAGGCGGTCGCGGTGCCGCTCGTCCGGCTCGACGCCCAGGCTGTTGGCCAGCATGGACAGCAGGACGTACTCGGCTCCGGTGAAGACCACGTCCAGGAGCTGCTGCGCGTCGTAGCGCTCGGCGAACGCCTGCCAGGAAGCGTCGCTCAGGAACGAGTCGCGGTAGATCTCGTCCGTGGCGCGGAGCACGGCGGCGTCCCACGGGCCCCATCCGGCGTCCGGCCCTGCGGCCACCCGCCGCAGGTCGTCGTCGAGGAGGCCGAACGTGCGCGCCTCGGCGGCGAGCTCGGCCCACACCGCCTCGGACCGGCAGAGCCACGCAGCGCGCAACCCCATCAGGATCTGATCCACGGCCGCGACCATCGAGCGGCTCCGCAGGTAGGCGGCCAGCGGACCCAGGCCGTGCAGCGCCGGCGGGTGTCGCGCGAGGGCCCGGAGCAGGGGCGTCGCCTCGTCCGGGTCGACGCCGAAGCTCTCGATCCCGGCCCGCACCTCGGCCGTCCACTCCGCCTCGTCGCGGGGGTCGGCGGGGAGGACGCGCGGCTCCGCCGGCGTCCCCTGCCCGGCGGCCGGGGTCTCGAGCGCGCGGGGCGGCTCCGCCCGGAGGGCGGCCTGCGCCATCGCGACGGCGGGCACCGGCAGCGTTGCGGCGGCGAGCGCCACGGCGGCAAGAGCCGGCGCGACGCGAGACATCGTGACCGGCGCCCGCATCGTCGTCTGGACCTCCACGCCTGGACCTCCACGCCCGCACGGGGCGGTCGTCGCGGGCGGGCGTTCATCGTACCAGTACCGTGCAACCGGACCGTGGAAGCGGGTAGAGGCACGGCGGTGCCGCGGCACGTCGTTCACCCCCGGCCGCCGACCGCAGCGGGAACGGCCGAACGGCGTCGCCCGGCGGCATCGAGCGCGCGGGCCCGCTGCTAGAATCAGCGCCATGTCGGACATGGACCCGTCGACCCTGTTCTCGCTGTCCGGCAAGGTGGCGCTCGTCACCGGCGGATCCAGCGGGATCGGGCGGATGATGGCGGAGGGCCTGCTGCGCGCGGGAGCCTCGGTCTACATCTCGTCGCGCAAGCGGGACGTCTGCGACCAGGTGGCGCGCGATCTGTCGGCCGTCGGCCCGTGCCGTGCCATACCCGCCGACCTTTCGCGAACGGAAGGGCGGACCGAGCTCGTCGAGTCGATGGGCGCGCTCGAGGATCGGCTGCACGTCCTCGTCAACAACGCCGGCGCGGCCTGGGGCGCGCCGTACGCGGACTACCCGGAATCGGCCTTCGACAAGGTGCTCGGCCTCAACGTGAAGGCGCCGTTCGTTCTCACGCGCGACCTGACGCCGAACCTCGAGCGGGCCGCGAGCGCGGGCGACCCCGCGCGGGTCATCAACGTCGGATCGATGGACGGTCTGCACGTGCAGCAGTTGGTCGGCACCGGCACCTTCGCGTACTCGGCCAGCAAGGCGGCGCTCCACCACATGACGCGGACGCTGGCCGTGGAGCTCGGCCCCCGCAACATCACGGTGAACGCCGTCGCCCCCGGGTTCTTCCCCAGCCGGATGACGGCCGCCGTGCTCGATCGCCACGGCCGGGCCGTCGAGGCCGCCTGCCCTCTCGGAAGGCTCGGGCGCCCCGAGGACATGGCGGGGATCGCCGTCTACCTCGCCTCGCGGGCCGGAGCCTACACCAACGGCGCCGTGATTCCGGTCGACGGGGGAACGCTGCTGTCGCGCCGCACAGAGGCGCCCGCTTCGCGCGGCGACTGACCACGCCGGAGGCGACGATGACGATCTACAGGAGCCCGTTCCCCGACGTCGAGATCCCGGTGCGGCCGCTGCACGAGCACGTGTTCGAGCACGCGGACCGCTGGCCGGACAAGGCGGCGCTCATCGACGGGCCGTCGGGCCGGACGCTGACCTACGGCGGGCTCCGCGCCGCCGTCCGCTCCGTCGCCGCCGGCCTCGCGGCCCGCGGCTTCCGCAAGGGCGACACCTTCGCCATCTACAGCCCGAACGTTCCCGAGTACGCGGCGGCCTTCTTCGGCGTCTCCGCGGCGGGCGGCATCGTGACGACGATGAACCCGCTCTACACCGCGGAGGAGGTCCACCGGCAGCTCGCCGACTCCGGTGCGCGCTTCCTCCTCACGATCCCGCAGGGGCTCGACGCGGCGCGCAACGCGATGGAGGGCACCGCCGTGGAGGAGGTCTTCGTGTTCGGCGAGGCCGAGGGAGCGACCCCGTTCACGGCGCTCGGGGCAGCGGGCGAGCCGCCGGCGCCGGCGCTGGACCCGCGCCGCGACCTCGTCGCGCTCCCCTACTCGAGCGGCACGACCGGCATGCCCAAGGGAGTCATGCTGTCGCACTACAACGTGGTCTCGAACCTCGTGCAGATCGACGCCGCGGAGGGCATCGGCAGCGACGACACCCTGATCGGCATCCTGCCCTTCTACCACATCTACGGGATGGTCGTGATCATGGGCGCGTCGCTCCACGCGGGGGCGACGGTGGTGACGATACCGCGCTTCGACCTCGAGCAGTTCCTCGGCCTCATCGAGAAGCACGGCGTGACGACGGGCTACCTCGTGCCGCCGATCGTCCTGGCTCTCGCCAAGCACCCGCTGGTCGAGAAGTACGACGTCTCGTCGCTGCGCAACGTGATGTCCGGTGCCGCCCCGCTCGCCGAGTCGGTCGCCCGCGACGCGGCCGCGCGCTGCGACATGCTCGTCCGCCAGGGCTACGGCCTGACGGAGACGAGCCCCGTCACCCACACCAACACGCCGAGGAAGGAGACGCGCATCACGTCGGTCGGCACGTCGCTGCCCAACACCGAGTGGCGCATCGTCGACGTCGCCACCGGGGCGGACGCCCCGACCGGGGAGCTCGGCGAGGTCTGCGTTCGAGGACCGCAGGTGATGCAGGGCTACCTGCACAACCCCGAGGCCACCCGCGCGATGATCGACGACGACGGCTGGCTGCACACCGGCGACATCGGGCGAGCCGACGCCGACGCCTATCTCTACGTCGTCGATCGGCTGAAGGAGCTCATCAAGTACAAGGGCTTCCAGGTCGCGCCGGCGGAGATCGAGGCGGCGGTGCAGTCGCATCCGGCCGTCGCGGACGCGGCCGTGATTCCGAGCCCCGACGAGGAAGCCGGCGAGGTCCCGAAGGCCTTCGTCGTCCTGCGGGGCGGCGCGGCCGCCACCGCCGACGAGATCATGGCGCACGTGGCGCAGCGGGTCGCTCCCCACAAGAAGGTGCGGCGGGTCGAGTTCATCGACGCCATCCCGAAGGTGCCGTCGGGCAAGATCCTGCGCCGCCAGCTCGTGGAGCGGGAACGCGCGGGCCGCCCGGCTTGAGCGGCCCGCTCCCGAGAGGCCCAGCCTGCCCATCGGCGGGGATGCCGGGCTCTCCCGCCTCCTTCGCAGGGAGCTTCGCAGGGGGGCGCGGCACGAACCCCGGGGGCGGCGGGCGCACGTATACTGCCGGCCGTCGATGCCAGCGTTCCCGGGCAGACCGCGCTACCGGTTCTCCGGTCACACCCTCTCCCCCGCCCGCCGGACGCTCGTCCGCGACGGCCGGGAGCTGCCGCTGATCCCGCGCTGCTTCGACCTGCTGGTCCTGCTCGTCGAGCGCCGGAACGAGGCGCTGTCGAGGAACGACATCCTGGACGCGGTCTGGAGCGACGTGGCGGTCAGCGACGGCGCCCTGAGCCAGGCGATCCGCGTCCTCCGGCGCGCGCTGGGCGACGATCCGCGCGAGCCGACCTTCATCCGCACCGTGCCGCGGCACGGCTACCGCTTCGTCTGCGACGTCGTCGAGGAGCCGGACGAAGGGCCGCCGGACCCCCGGGGGGCCGTCGCGGCGGAGCCTCTGCCGGCGGCCGCGGCGGAGCCTCTGCCGGCGGCCACGGTGGGGTTCGCGCGAGCTACGGCGAGACCCGGCGCGAGCGTCTCCTTCGACGAGGCCCTCGAGACGTTGCTCGCCGACGATGCCGGCGACGCCGAAGCCGCGGACGTCCGGCGGCGACAGGCCGCCGAGACACTGCACCAACTGGGAACGGCGGAAGCCCTCGACCGGCTGGGCCTGAGACCCGACCGGCGGGACCGTAGGACGGCACACGCCGTCGCGCGCGCCTACCTGCGCGAGACGCGCTGGGACGTCCCGGGAGCGGAGCCGGTTCCGTTGCTCGGACATCCGGGGTGGCTGGCGACCGGCGGGATCCTGCTTCTGCTGCGCATCCGGCGCGCCGCCCGGCTGGCCGGACGCCGGTGGCTGGCTGCGGCAGCGGGCGGAGCGGCCGCCGGGGCGGTTGCCGGCTTCCTCGGCGGCCTCGTCCTGCGGTTCGGACCCGGGTCGACGGCCGGCGACGGCGTGCTGCTGATGCTGCCGCTGCTCGGCACCGCGGTCGGCGGCGTCGCGGCGGCGGGGGTCGGGGCCGGACTGGCCGGGGCGGAAGCCGCGTTCCGCGCCTGGCGGCGCCTGGCCCTTGCCGTGGCCGGGGCGGCGAGCGGTCTGGCCATCGGCGGCACCGCCCACCTCCTGGGACGCCTCGTGCTCGAGGGCCTGTTCGGCCGCGATCTCTCGCCGCTGACCGGTGCCGTGGAAGGCCTGGTCCTCGGCGGCGCGGTCGGGCTGGGCTACGGGCTGGCCACGCCTACCGCGGAGGGTGGCATGGCCACCCCGCACGGGCTCGCCCGGGTCCGCGTCGCGCTCCTGACGGGGATGACCTGCGCCCTGGCGGCCGGGATGCTCGGTTGGAGCGGCCGCTTCCTGGGGGCGATGAGCCTCGACTTCATGGCCCAGAGCTTCCCGGGATCCGAGGTGGGCCTCGCGCCCCTCGCCCGCCTGCTCGGCGAGCCCGAGCCGGAAACCGTGACCCGGGTCGCCATCAGCACCTTCGAGGGTCTGATGTTCGGCTCGGGCCTCGCCGCCGGGCTGACTCGCAGGCCACCCTGACGCGCGCCCTTCGGGCGCCTTGGGAGCTTCGCTGCCGCGAACTCCTCGCGCGGCAACGCCGATCCTCGGGTTCTCAGCGGAACATCACCGAACCATCACTTCCCGCTCAAGTCTCCGGAGCCGGGTACCGCCCATACTGCCGGGATGATGCAGCACACGCTCCGTTCCCTGCACGACCGGTTGGTACCCGCGGAGGAGATCTTCTTTGCCTGGCTGATGCGGGTGTTCGCCGCCGCGACCCTCGTCGGGTCGGCCTGGATCGACGACGCGCCCCCTCTCGAGCTCGGGGCCATCGTCACCACGCTGTACGTCGCGGTCCGGGTGGCCATGCAGTTCGGCCCCCTGGCCGCCGCCGCTCCCTTCGACCGCCGACCCCTGCGGGTGATGTTCGCCGCCGGCGCCCTCGTCCTGCTCGGCCTTGCGTTCCTCGTCGTCGTCACCCTCGTCGAGCGACTGTCGCTCTCGGTCGCCGGTTGACGAGAATGGACCGACCGGTGACCGGTGGTCTGCACGTCGGCCTGATCATGGACGGCAACGGCCGCTGGGCCCGCGCGCGCGGGCTTCCGCGGACGGAGGGACACCGCCGCGGCGCGAGCGCGGTGCGGCGCGCGGTGGAAGCGGCCCCCGGGCTCGGCATCACCACGCTGACGCTCTATGCCTTCTCCGCCGACAACTGGCGCCGCCCGGCGGCCGAGGTGTCGACGTTGATGAGCCTGCTGGAGTCGTTCCTGGTCCGCGAGCGCGCGCGCTGCCACCGGCACGGCGTGCGGCTCGCCGTGATCGGCCGCCGGGACCGCCTGTCGCCCGCGCTGAACCGCGCGATCGACGAAACGGAGCGCGCGACGCGCGACCGCACCCGGCTCTACCTGCGGCTGGCCGTGGACTACTCGTCCCGTTCGGCGATCCTGGCCGCGGCCGGCGCGCTGACGTCGACCGAGCCCTGCGACGAGACCGCCTTCCTCCGCCGGGTCAACCGAGCCTGCCACTCCGACCCGCAGACCCCGCCCGTCGACCTCGTGATCCGCACGAGCGGCGAGCAGCGCCTGAGCGACTTCCTGCTGTTCGAGTCCGCCTACGCCGAGCTCGTGTTCCTCGACACCCTGTGGCCCGACTTCGACGGCGACGACATGCGTCGGGCGGTCGCGCGGTTCCGCCGCCGCGAGCGTCGCTACGGCGGCCTGAAGCCTCGGAACGACGACCTGTTGACTCTCCATGGGACGGGGCCTGGATGACCACATGCAGGTCGCGTCAGGCTCTGCCGTGTCAGACCCACGGGAGCCGGTAGGCCCGCTCGCGAGCCGGATCGTGTCCCGGAGACCGCTCAGAAGCGGAACTGCCGCGTGAGCTTCACCACGAAGGCGCGGTTCTCCAGCATCGGGAAGCCGCCGCGGTTCCTGAGGTTCATGAAGGTGTCGCGCTGGTCGTTGTAGACGACGAACAGCTCGCTCCCCGGCTGGTACTCCCAGCGCAGGCGCACGTTCGTGCTGAGCACGTTGTTCGTCGAGTTGTACTGCAGCAGCGCGCTGGCGAACATGCGGGGCGTGAACCCGTAGGTGAGCCGCGTCGTGGCCACCCGGGCCGTGAAGTTTCCTTGCGGCAGGGTGATCCGGTTCCACGAGATGCTCGGCTCCACCGCGAACTGCCGCGAGACCTCGATGAGGCCCCGCGAGTAGCCGACCGCGGTGATGTCGCCGGCGAAGAACTCGCCATGCTGGAACGAGAGGCCGCCGGCCACGCGTCGGTGCGGACCCATGCGATAGGACACCTGGAAGTCGGTGAACTCGTAACCGCCGACGGGGATGGTCACGCCATCGATGATCTCGAAAGGCCGGGGGATGAACTCGTAGTCCTGCTGGATGTCGGCGCTCAGGCTGTCGCTGTTCTCGAAGCTCGTCCGAAAGCGGCCCGACAGAATGCGGGTCTCGAGTTGCCCGGCGCCGTTCTCGATGTAGTCGACGCTGCCTCCCCAGGTGAACTGCCGCACCGCCTCGATGCCTTCCGGCCGGGGGCTGAACTGCGCGTAGACGTAGCTGCGCCGGAAGTCCTCGCGGCGCAGGAAGCCGATCTCCGGGTTGAAGTTCCGGCCGACCTGCAGGTGATCGACGAGGAGTCCGTAGAGGTCGCCCTCATAGGAGAACGCCGCCTGGTAGCTCTCGTCGTTGCCCTGCAGACCCGGCGTGTTCGTGCGCGCGTAGTAGCCGTAGAGGTTCACGTTGTCGTAGAACGAGAACGACCCGTCGAGTCCGTACGCCTGGTTCGCGCCGTCGCCCCTGAGCGAAACCGAGCGGTTGGTGAAGATGGCGCCGACGCGGCTCCGGCGGAGAATGTCGCGCTTGACGCGCAGCACGCTGAAGTTGGTCGCCAGCGCGTTGGCGGCCGGCGCGTCGCCGGTCTGAATGTTGATGGCGCCGACGCTGAAATCGCCGATCTTGCCCGTCAGGCGTCCGCCGCCCACGATCGGCACCGTCCGCCCCTCGTCCAGACCGATGCGCCGGCTGAAGAAGAGGGTCGGCGCGTCGCCGGCTCCGAATACGCCCGGCGGCGC
Organism: Acidobacteriota bacterium; assembly: GCA_026708265.1. Classification (GTDB taxonomy): domain Bacteria; phylum Acidobacteriota; class Vicinamibacteria; order Vicinamibacterales; family UBA8438; genus JAGWAJ01. The sequence goes on along the minus strand of JAPOVI010000420.1, from coordinate 349 downwards.
GTTGAGGATTCCGCGTGCGGATCCGCCGAAGCCGCCGAAGCCGGCCCCCCGCCCGAAGTCGAAGATGCCCTGGCTCTCCAGGAAGAACTCGCGCTTCTCCGGAAAGAACAGGCTGAACCGCGTCAGGTTGATCTGCTGCTCGTCCACCTCGACCTGCGCGAAGTCGGTGTTGTAGGTGAAGTCCGCCGTCAGGTTCTCGGTGAGGCCGTACTTGACGTCGACGCCGCCGCTCCCGTCACCCTCGTTCGCGATCGGGGGCACAACGGTCCGGTCCGTGTTGAGGGAGCCGATCGCGTAGCAGCCCGTGGAAAAAGTCGGGCCTGGGCTCGACGGATCGAGGCACCTTCTC
>JAPOVI010000115.1 GCA_026708265.1 Acidobacteriota bacterium | reverse complement strand
CGGTGCGATCCGAGAAGGCGCGCACCTCCCGGCCGGCCAGCACCGCGTCGGCCAACGCCCGGAAGGCGGCCCGCAGGTCATCCGTGCATCGCCTCCCCGACGGGATACTCGATGCGCTCGGCGCTTCCCCAGAGGCGTTCCAGGTCGTAGAAGCGCCGCGTCTCGTCGGTGAAGACGTGGATGACGACATCGAAGCAGTCGATGAGCACCCACTCGGCCCGGTCGTAGCCCTCGACGAGCGACGGGCGTCGCCCTTCCTCCCGCAACCGCTCGGTGACGGCATCGACGATCGCCTTGACCTGCCGCGTGGTGCGCCCCGAGCAGAGCACGAAATGGTCCGTGAACGCTCCGCGGGCGCGCAGATCGAGCACGACGATGTCGAACGCCTTCTTGTCGTGCGCCGTCGCCGCCGCGAGCCGCACCGTCTCGGGAAATGCGGGGATCGTCATGCAAGACCCTCGCCGCGCGATCCGGCGTAGAGGTCGTGACGAGCGATGTGCGCGGCCACCGTGGCCGGCACGAACCCGTCGACCGCACGCCCCTGTCGGACGCACGCTCGCACGTCGGACGAGGAGACGTCCCGCGTCCGCGCCGGGACGAGCCAGATGCGGGTCGCATCGGCGCCCGCGTCCGGGGCCTTGCCCGCCGGCGAGCGCATCCGGCCGGCCAGGGCGGGGAGGCGCTCCGGCATGCGGTCGGCCGCGTTCCCCGGGCGCGACACCACCACGAAGTGACTGCGGCCGAGGATGTCGGGATAGTCGCGCCACGCGGGGATCTCCGCGAAGGCGTCCGTTCCCGCTATGAAGAAGAGCTGCGCCGGCCGATGGCCGGCGCGGGCGAGCCTGTCGAGCGTCAGCGACGTGTACGACGGTCCCGACCGGTCGAGCTCCAGGTCGCTGACGCGGAGCTCTGTCCGATCCGCGGCGGCGAGCGCCGCCATCGCGAAGCGGTGGAAGGCCGAGGCGAGCGGCGCCGAAGCCTTGTGGGGCGGCACCCTCGCGGGCATGAGCAGCACGTGGTCGAGGTCGAGCGCGCGGCGCGCCGCGCCAGCAGCATCCAGGTGCCCGAAGTGAACGGGATCGAAGGTGCCGCCGAGCACGCCGATCCGCTTCGAGCCGGTCATTCGCCCTCGGCGTGATCCCGCGGGTCGGCGGCGGACGCAACCGCCGCCCAGATTGCCTCCTGGAGCGAGCGGATGCCTTCGCCGGTCACGGCCGAGATGGGGTAGAGCGGAATGGACTCGGCCGCCAGGCGCCGCTCCAGGGATGCCAGGAGGCCCGGGTCGGCGAGAACGTCGATCTTGTTGGCCGCCGCGAGCTGCCGCCGGCCGGCCAGCGGGACGTCGGAGCCGCCGTTCCCGGACTGCTCGACGGGGAAGCGGTCGAGCTCGTCGCGGATCGTGGCGAAGTCGGCCAGCGGATCCCGCCCGCTGGCCGGCGACACGTCGATCACGTGCACGAGCACCTTCGTTCGTTCGAGGTGGCGGAGAAAGCGATGGCCGAGCCCGTGTCCGGCGTGCGCGCCTTCGATGAGACCCGGGACATCGGCCAGCACGAAGCTCCGCTCGTCGTCGAGCCGCACCACCCCCAGGTGGGGAGTGAGCGTCGTGAACGGATAGTCGGCCACCTTCGGGCGCGCTGCCGATAGGCGCCGCACCAGAGTCGACTTGCCGACGTTGGGGTAGCCGACGAGGCCTGCGTCGGCCAGCAGCTTGAGCTGCAGCCGCAACGCGCGGGCCTCGCCCGCCTGGCCGTTCTCGACCCGCCGCGGCGCACGATTCGTCGAGGTCGCGAAATGCTGGTTGCCTCGTCCGCCGCGCCCTCCCGCCGCAACGCGCACCTCCTGACCCACGGCCACGAGGTCGGCCAGCGTGTGCAACCGGTCGTCGCCGCGAGCATGGACCAGCGTGCCGGGCGGCACCTCGAGCACGAGGTCGGCACCCGCCCGGCCCGTGCGGTTCGACCCCTGGCCGTGACTGCCCCGGCGGGCCCGGAATTCGGGATGGAAACGGTAGTTGACCAGGGTGTTGCAGTGCGGACTGGCGCGCAGGATGACAGAGCCGCCGCGCCCGCCGTCACCGCCGTTCGGCCCGCCTCGGGGGACGTGCTTCTCGCGCCTGAAGCTCACACACCCGTTGCCGCCATCGCCGGCCGCAACCTGGATGTCGACTTCGTCGACGAACATGCGGCGATCAGTTGACCGTGGGGATGACGCTGATCACGCGCCCGCGCGCGCCGTGGTCCTTGAACTGCACGCGCCCGGCGACCTTCGCGAAGAGCGTGTCGTCCTTGCCGAGCCCAACGCCCGGCCCGGGCCGGAAGCGGCGTCCGCGCTGGCGGACGAGGATGGCGCCGCCGGGAACGAGGTTGCCGTCGAACCGCTTGACTCCGAGCCGCTGGGCCTGGCTGTCCCGACCGTTCCTGGAGCTGCCCTGACCCTTCTTGTGCGCCATGCGTTCCTCTGATGCCGAAAGGGAAGCCCTGCGCCCGCTCAGGCGTCGATGCGCACGATGCGCACGGAGGTCAATTCGGCCCGGTGCCCCAGCGTGCGCCGCCACGCCTTGCGCCGTCGCTTGCGGAACACCCGGATCTTCGGCCCGCGAGTCTGGGCGTCGACCAGGCCCGAAACCGAGGCGCCGTTCACGTACGGCGTGCCCGCCACGAAGCTGCCGCTGCCCTGGTCGACGAAGAGCACGCGGTTGAACGCGACCTCGTCGCCGATCCGGGCGTCGAGCCGGTCCACGTGGATGACGGCCCCTTCCTCGACGCGAAGCTGACGGCCTCCGGATTCGATGATCGCGTACACGCTCCGTCCTCCGATCGCCGCCGGGCGACCTTGCCGTCCCACAGCGTACCCGCTCGGGCCCCAACCTGTAAAGCGGCCCGCCCGCGGCGGCTACTTCAGCAGAATGCGCGAGCCCCTGATGCTCTGGTCGCTGAGGGCGCCGAGGAACGACGGAATCAGGCGATCCATCAGCTCGAAGTACGAGGAGAGCGCCGGCGTGTTCGAGGACGAGTCGTAGAGCACCTCTTCCCGGTGCCGCTCCGTGTAGAGCGTGACCCCGGTGCGCCCGTCGATGAAGATGAACTTCGGACTCAGCACGAATCCGCGCCGGTCGCGGTACGCGCGCACCGGGACGACGCGACGCCGGCCGAACTCGTCGTAGATCTCCCGCTCCCTGGTGACCATCCCGGCGCGCGCGTGCGGGGTGAAGTGGATGGTTCCGGTCACGATGAGCGGGTTCTGGTGCTCCTCGCCGAGCTGTCTCCAGTAGCTGATGTTGGCGAAGATGTGCTCGTACCCTTCGAGGTCCTCTTCGCTCAGGTCGCCCGCGACCTCGTCGCCGTCCTCGCCGAAGCCGTCACCGTTGCCGTTGCCGTTGCCGTTGTCCGCGTAGTCCAGATCGTTCTCGTTCCGGGCGACGGTCAACAGGTCGAGGACCTCCGCGTCGACCACCTGGAGTCGGGATTCGGAGCGGAGCTGGCTTCTGAGCAGCCGCGCCGTTTCCAGGTTGGCGTCGACGTCGTCGCTGCCGCCGGCCACGAAGCCCGCGATCAGCACCCGCTGGAAGCGACTCACGTCCAGCTTCGGCTTGAGCGGTGTCTCGATGGGAATCTCGTAGTAACTGGCGCAGGCCGGACCGACCAGCAGCAACGCCAGGCTAGCGCCGCCAACCCGTCGCAGGCTCCGGGTCGGCTTCAGCCCCCACCGTCCTGGGAGCTTGCGCGCCCTGGCGGGCGCGTTGGGAGTCTGCGCTCGCGCGAGGCACTTGTGGCGGGCGTCTTGCGGCGCAGACTCCTTGCGTCGCGGCACGCGCTCCGTTGGCGTTCTGCGGAGCAAGCTCCTAGCGAACGTCCTCGTCAAGCCGGTCATAGATTTCCCTGAAGAGATCGTAGTTCTGCTGGATCAGCAGGTTGTCCGGTTCGAGGTCGAGCGCCGTCTCGTAGGCCTCGAGAGCCTCGTCGAACAACCCTTCGCGCTCGTAGGCGATACCGAGGTTGTTCCAGGCCGCCGCATAGCTCGGATCGATCTCGGCGGCGCGCTTCCAGCGGTAGATCGCCTCCTGCCACAATTCGACCTGCGCCACCGAGATGCCGAATTCGACGTGGGCTCGCGCGTCGTCGCGGTCGTCCGCAAGCACCGCGGATGCGAGGGGGAGCAGCCACAGGAGACTCACGGCCGCGGACCACCTAGCCACCATCGCAAGTTCCCCGAAGGACCTCCCTTTCGCCAATATAGTCACGGTTCGGCGACCGGAGCAAGCCCCATCCGCCGGACGCCGGCCGTCCGGACCGGAACGGTCCTTGCTTGGGCGTCATCGCGTGGCGTGCACCGAGCCGTCTGAGACCCTGAACGAGGCGGTCGTTCTGTCGCTCGTCCTGACCAGACCAGCGCTGCGGAAGCGCCTTCTGGCCGCTGGCGGGCGGCATCGCGATGCAGCGGATCAGCGGCGCTCGCCCGGGCTCGCGGAGCTGGCGGCGCTGCTCCGGATGGCACCCGCGGCGCTCGCCTCGCGCCTCCCCGACCTTCGCGCCCGGGCCGCGAGGCTTCTCGACCGCGGGGCCCGGATCGGCGTCCGGGCGATCGACTGGGCCGACCCGGCCTATCCGCCGCAGCTCGCCGAGATCGACGATCCACCGGCCGCGCTCTGGGTCCAGGGCGACCCGGCGCTGCTCTCGGCGCCGGCCGTCGCCGTCGTCGGCTCCCGTACCGGCTCCTCGTACGCCTGCGCGGTTGCGCAGCAGTTGGCCGCGGGGCTGGCGGAGCACGGCATCGTGGTCGTCAGCGGGCTCGCGCGGGGCGTCGACGCCGCGGCCCATCGGGGGGCGCTGGCGGGGGGCGGGCCGACGGTGGCGGTGCTGGGCTCGGGCGTGGACGTCGTCTACCCTCCCGAGCACGCGTCGCTGGCCGAGGAGATCGGAGCGAAGGGCGTCCTGGCCAGCGAGCTCGGACCGGGGGCACCTCCCCTCCGCTATCACTTCCCGCGGCGGAACCGCATCCTGAGCGGCCTGTCGCGCGCCGTCGTCGTCGTCGAGGCGACGGTCCGCAGCGGGTCGCTCATCACGGCCCGCCTCGCCGCGGAGCAGGGGCGGGAGGTGATGGCGGTGCCCGGCAACGTGCTGAGCGGCCGCAGCCGCGGCGCCCACCGCCTCATACGCGACGGCGCCCGCCTCGTCGAGACCGCGGCCGACGTCCTGGAGGAAATGGGCGTTGTCGTGCCCGTTGACCGCGCCGCCGCGTCGGCGGCGGAGGCCGATCCCGTCCTCGCCCGGATGGAGCCCGGCGATCCCTGCGACGTCGACCGCCTGGCGCTGCAGTCCGGGCTGGCGCTGCCGGCGTTGCTCACGCACCTCACCGAGCTCGAGCTCCGCGGGCGCGTCGCGCGGATCGGGGCCGGCCGATTCGTGCGCTTGCCCTCGCCGATGGTAACGTAGCAGCAAGGAACCGTACCGCCCATGGCCAAGACTCTCGTCGTCGTCGAATCGCCTGCCAAGGCGCGCACCATAAACCGCTACCTGGGCAAGGACTACCAGGTCGTCGCCTCGATGGGCCACATCCGCGACCTGCCGAAGACCAGGCTGGGTGTCGATGTCGAGGCCGGCTTCTCGCCCGCGTACGAGCCCATTCCGGCCCGCAAGAAGGTCATCAAGCAGTTGAAGGACGCCGCCCGGGGCGCGACCCGGATCTACGTTGCGACCGACCCGGATCGGGAGGGCGAAGCGATCGGCTGGCATCTGGCGCGCGAGGTGGGGGCCAAGAAGGAGGTCGGCCGCCTCATGTTCAACGAGATCACCCGGACCGCCGTCGCGGCCGCGCTGGAGCGCGTGGGTGAGATCGATCAGCGCATGGTGGACGCCCAGCAGGCCCGGCGCGTGCTCGACCGGCTGGTTGGCTACAAGCTGAGCCCGCTGCTGTGGGACAAGGTGCAGCGGGGGCTGAGCGCGGGCCGCGTGCAGTCCGTCGCCCTGAAGCTCGTATGCGACCGCGAGGCGGCCATCGATGCCTTCCAGGTCGAGGAGTACTGGCACGTCACGGCGCGACTGGCGGCCGGCCTACCGCCGGAGTTCGACGCGCGCCTGGTGAAGAAGGGGAAGCAGGCCGTCAAGCTCGGCCGGGAGGCGGATGCGAAGGCCGCCGTCGCCGACCTCGAGAAGGCCACGTACGTCGTCGAGGCGGTGACCACGAAGGAGCGCAAGCGCCACGCCGCGCCACCGTTCATCACGAGCAAGCTGCAGCAGGCGTCCCGGTTCCCCGTGAAGCGGACGATGCAGATTGCCCAGCAGTTGTACGAGGGGATCGAGATCCCGGGCGAGGGCTCGGTCGGCCTGATCACGTACATGAGGACCGACTCGACCCGGGTGTCCGACCAGGCGATCGCGAGCGTGCGCGACTACATCCAGGCCGTCCACGGTCCCGAGTTCCTCCCCGCCCGGCCGAAGCGCTACCAGGCCGGGAAGGACGCCCAGGACGCGCACGAGGCGATCCGGCCGACGTCCATGGCGCTCGCTCCGGCCGCGGTACGGCCGCACCTCACGCGCGAGCAGGCGTACCTGTACGAGTTGATCTGGAACCGCTTCGTGGCGTCGCAGATGCCGCCGGCGACGTTCGACGATACGACCGTCGAGGTTCGTGCCGGCGACTACCTGCTGCGGGCGAAGGGGTCCGTGCCGAAGTTCAGCGGCTGGCTGGCCGTCTACGAGCGGACGCCGCAGGCCGGGTCCGAGCCGCGGGCCTCCGAGGAGGCGGGGACCGGCGCAGGCGAGGCGGCGGTCGGCGGCCTTCTGCCCCCGATGCGGGAGAGCGACCGGCTCGAGCTGAAGGGGCTCCTGCCGGAGCAGAAGTTCACGCAGCCTCCGCCCCGGTTCGGCGAGGCGACGCTGGTCAAGGAGCTCGAGGAGAACGGCATCGGGCGGCCCAGCACCTACGCGTCGATCATCGGGACGCTCCAGATGCGGGAGTACGTCGAGAAGATCGAGGGGCGCTTCAAGCCGACGAAGCTCGGCCGGCTCGTCACCGATCTCCTGACCCGCAGCTTCGACGACATCATCCAGGTCGCCTACACGCGGGATCTCGAGAATCGTCTGGATCGCATCGAGGAAGGCCGCGCCGACTACCGGGGAACGCTGGCGAGCTTCTACGAGAAGTTCCGCACCGACCTCGAGAAGGCGGTGACGGCGATGCCCAACGTGAAGGCGGAGGGGCTCCCGAGCGACGAGACCTGCGACAAGTGCGGGTCGAAGATGGTCCACAAGGTCGGCCGCTTCGGGATGTTCCTGGCGTGCAGCGCCTACCCGGACTGCCAGAACACCCGGGAGGCCGAGCCGGCCGACACGGCGGCCGAGGAGCAGCAGGAGACGTGCGATTCCTGCGGGCGGCCGATGGTCGTCAAGCGCGGTCGCTTCGGCCAGTTCCTGGCGTGCTCGGGGTACCCGGAGTGCAAGACGACGCGCAAGCTCATCGCCACCGCCAAGGGCGTGGCCGCGGCGAAGCCGGATCGCCCGCTCGACGAGCCCTGCCCGAAGTGCGGCGCGCACCTGATCGTGAAGCACGGGCGGTTCGGCGAGTTCACCGCCTGCAGCAACTACCCCAAGTGCCGCTATGTGAAGCTCGAGAGCACCGGCGTCCCCTGTCCGCGCGACGGCGGCGACCTCGTCGAGCGCAAGTCGCGCCGCGGGCGGGTCTTCTACGGATGCAGCAACTACCCGGACTGCGACTTCACGCTCTGGAACAAGCCGCTCGCGACGCCGTGCCCGAAGTGTCGGGCGCCGTTCCTGCTCGAGAAGGTGACGAAGCGCTGGGGCCGGCAGTTGCTCTGCCACAATGACGACTGCGACTACCTTCGCAACGAGGAAGAGCGGGCGGCCGGCTGAGCCGGGGCAGGGCGGCGCCGGGCCGGCCCTCGGGGGAGTGCCGTGATTCGCATCGTCGGCGGCGGGCTGGCGGGCACCGAAGCGGCCTGGCAGGCGGCCCGCCGCGGGGTGCCGGTCGCACTCCACGAGATGCGCCCCGTCCGCCCGACGGCGGTCCACCGCACCGATCGGCTGGCCGAGCTCGTCTGCAGCAACTCCTTCCGCGGCGACCGGCTCGAGAACGCCGTGGGGCTCCTCAAGGCCGAGATGCGGCAGCTCGGCTCCCTGGTGATGCGCGTCGCGGACGCGACACGGGTGCCGGCCGGCGGCGCGCTGGCCGTCGATCGGGAGCGCTTCGCGGCCGGCATCACCGAGGCGCTCGAGGCCGAGCCGCTCGTGACGATTCACCGCGGGGAGGTGACGGGCGTTCCCGCGGCCGAGGACGTCCGCCGTCCCGTCATCGTCGCCACCGGGCCGCTGACCTCCGAAGCGCTGGCGGACGAGCTCACGGCGCTCGTCGGACACGAGCGCCTCTACTTCTTCGACGCCATCAGTCCGATAGTCCATGCGGACTCGATCGACGCCGGCGTCGTCTTCCGGGCGTCCCGGCACGGACGGCAGACCGCGGCCGACGAGGCGGCCGGACGCGGGGCGGATGGGGCGGCGGCTGACGCCGCGGCCGGCGACTACCTGAACTGCCCGCTCGACGCAGGACAGTACGCGCGCTTCCACGAGGCTCTGCGGGGAGCCGAGCGGGCCCAGCTGCACGACTTCGACCGCACGCCGTTCTTCGAGGGCTGCCTGCCGATAGAGGTCATGGCGCACCGCGGCGTCGATACCCTGCGTTTCGGGCCGATGAAGCCCGTCGGGCTGACCGACCCGGCGACGGGACGCCGGCCGTACGCCGTCGTGCAACTGCGCCAGGACAACCTGGCCGCGGATCACTTCAGCCTGGTGGGCTTCCAGACCCAGCTCAAGTGGGGGGAGCAGGCTCGCGTGCTGCGCATGGTGCCCGGATTGGAGCGGGCCGAGTTCGTCCGCTTCGGGATGATCCACCGCAACACCTACATCAACGCCCCGGCCGTCCTGCGGGAGACGTGGCAGATGCGCACCCGGCCGGCCCTCTTCGTGGCCGGGCAGCTCTCCGGGGTGGAGGGCTACGTCGAGTCGGCGGCATCCGGCCTGATGGCGGGCATCGGCGCTGCCGCCCTCGCGCGCGGGGAGACGCCCCGCGCGCTGCCGCGAACCACCGCGCTGGGGGCGCTGGCGCACTACGTGTCGCACGCCAGCCCCACCCACTACCAGCCAACCAACATTGCGTTCGGGCTCATTCCGTCGGAGGCGCGGCCGCCACGAGGGCGCGCGGCGCGACGCGAGGCTCTCGCGCGCCGTGCGCTCTCCGACCTGGAGGCCTGGTGCTCGACCGGGGAGATCGTCGATGGAGAGCCGGCAGCGCGAGTTTCTTGACTTCCTGCAGTTCAACCGCAACGTGTCGCCCCACACGTTGCGGGCGTACGCGAGCGATCTCGGGCAGTTCCTCGACTTCGCCCGCCGGAGGAAGGGGCGGGAGCCCGAGCCGGGCGATCTCGACTACCGCCTGATCCGGGCCTTCCTCGCGGATCTGTACGGACAGGGCCGCGCCCGCGCGTCGTCGGCGCGCACCCTGGCCGCGATCCGGTCGTTCTGCCGGTACCTGCGGCGCGAGGGCCTTCTCGAGGACAACCCGGCGACTCTCGTCTCGGCTCCGCGGCCGGAACGCCGCATGCCGGCGCATCTCGACGTCACCGACATGAACGTGTTGCTGGCCGCGCCGGACGCCCGAACCCCGCTCGGACGCCGGGACCGCGCCATCCTGGAGCTCCTCTACGCGTCCGGGTTGCGGCTGAGCGAGCTCGTTGGGCTCGATCTCGACGACGTCAACCTCGGCGGACGTCTCGTGCGGGTGCGCGGCAAGGGAGGCCGCCAGCGAGTCGTGCCGTTCCATCGCCGCGCGGCAGAGGCGATGCGCGACTACCTGCCGGTCCGTCACCGCCTCTCGGCCGCCGCCCCCGAGGCACCCGACCGCCCGGCCGGGCACGGGCGGGACCCCCTCTTCGTCAACTATCGGGGCGGGCGGCTCTCGGGGCGCAGCGTGGATCGACTGCTGCGGCGGTACGTGGCGTCGTCGAGCACCCGGCTCGGCATCAGTCCACACGCGCTGCGGCACTCGTTCGCTACCCATCTCCTGGAGCGGGGAGCGGACCTGCGTTCGATCCAGGAGCTCCTGGGGCACGCGCGCGTCAGCACGACCCAGCGCTACACGCACGTCAGCGCGGCCCGGATCACCAGCATCTATCGCAAGACGCACCCCCGCGCATAGCCCGGGCGCGCGCCCTTGCGGGCGCGTTGGGAGTCTGCGCGCGCACGCCGTCTTGCGTCGCAGACCGCAGGGCGCAGACTCCTGGCGTGCGTGCGGGCGCGCCTTGCGTCGCGGTCCCACTCTCGGCGAATCGGCGCGGGCGCGGGCCGTACCGCCGGTCTCGCCGCGGTCCGGTTCCGGGATCCCCGTCAGGGCGACGGGGTCGCCTGCTCGGCCGCCTCGCTCTCGAGCGCTTCCCACTGGTTCATCAGGTCGCCCACCTCCCACATGAGCCTCTGGTGGCGCTCTACCGCCTGCCGGGCCTTCTCGGCGTTCTCGTAGAAGCCGGGCGCCGCCATGCTCGCCTCGAGCGTGCGGACGGCCTCCTCGCGCTCCGCGATGCGCCGCTCGAGCTCGGCGATGCGGTTGCGCAACGCGGCGATGCGTCGTTCCTGCCGCCTTGCTGCGACCTGCTGCCGCTTGTGCTCGGCTGCGCTCCTCGAACGGGCGTCGCTCCCGGGGGTGCCCGCCCGGGGCGGCGCCGCTCGCGGGGACCCACGGGGCCGGCGGTCGGTTCCTTCGCCCGGGCGCGGCCTCTTCGCGGTCCCGGCGGCCCCGGCGCCGGTCGGAGGTGCGGATGCGGCCTGCGCCTTGTGCCAGCGGAACTCCTCGTGGGTGCCGGGGTAGAGGCTGGCGCCGCCGTTCCCGATGTCGAGGACGCGCGTGGCCAGCCGATCGACGAAGTAGCGGTCGTGAGAAACGAAGATCAGCGTCCCGCCGTAGTCGGTGAGCGCGTCGAGCAGGACGTCCGTCGAGTCGATGTCGAGATGATTCGTCGGCTCGTCGAGCAGCAGGGTGTTCGAAGGGCGCAGCAGCATGCGTGCCACCGCCAGCCGCGTGCGCTCGCCTCCCGACAGGACCCGCACGCGCTTGTAGACATCGTCCTCGGTGAAGAGGAAGCCGCCGAGGATGTTGCGAACCGACGGCACGGCATCGAGCGGCGCGCCGGCGGTGAGCGTGTCGTAGACCGTGAGGCTGCCGTCGAGACGTGCCGCCTCGTCCTGCGCGAAGTACTGCGCGACGACGTTGTGCCCCTCGGTGCGGGTCCCCGCGTCGGGCGCCTCGACGCCGGAGAGCAGGCGCATCAGCGTCGACTTGCCGGCGCCGTTCGGGCCGACCAGCGCCACTCGATCGCCCCGCTCGATGTGGACGCTGGTACCGTCGAACACCCGGACGTCGCCGTAGCGCTTTACGGCGCCGGCGAGCTCGATCACCGTGCGGCCGCTCCGGACGCTGGCCGGGAACTGGAAGTGCACGCGCTTGCGTTCCGGCGGCACCTCGATGGGCGTGATCTTCTCGAGCATCTTCACGCGGCTCTGGACCTGCCGCGCCTTCGTCGCCTTGTAGCGGAAGCGCTCGATGAAGATCGTCATGCGGGCCACTTCCTCGTCCTGCCGCCGCTTGGCTTCCCGGAGTCGCGTCAATCGCTGGTCGCGCTCGACGACGAAGGCGCTGTAGGTGCCCGGGTAGGTGGCGAGCGTCTTCATGCCGACCTCCGCGATGGAGGTCACGACGCTGTCGAGGAAGTACCGGTCGTGCGAGACGAGCACGACCGTGTGCGGATAGCTGGCGAGGAACTCCTGCAGCCACGTGCGCGCTTCGAGGTCGAGATGGTTGGTCGGCTCGTCGAGGAGCAGGAGCCCCGGGCGGCGGAGCAGCAGCTTGGCGAGAGCGATCCGCATCTGCCAGCCGCCCGAGAAGGTCTCGGTCGGCCGCTCGAGGTCGGCGGCGCTGAACCCGAGTCCGCGCAGCACGCCGTGGACGCGGGCCTCGATGCCGTACCCGTCACCCGCCTGGAACGCCTCCTGAACCTCGCTGTAGCGGGCCAGCAGCGTCTCGTGCTCCGCGCCGCGCCGCGACTGGTCGGCGAGGGCCGTCTCGAGGCTCTCCATTTCGGCCTTGAGAGCGAGCAGGCGGTCGAAGGCGAGCGAGGCCTCGTCGAACAGGCTGCGGCCGTGGTGCGTCAGGCCGTCCTGCGGAAGGTAGCCGACGGTCAGGCCGCTCGGTCGCGTGATGGTCCCGGCGTCGGGAGTCTGCTCGCCCGACAGCATCCGGAGCAGCGTGGTCTTGCCGGCGCCGTTCGGACCGCAGAGGCCCACCCGGTCACCGGGCTGGAGGTGCCAGTTCACCCGGCCGAAGAGCACCCGGTCGCCGAACGCCTTGTGGAGATCCGTGATCTGCAGCAACTACTCGCCCAAAACCCTGGCGGTCGCCGAGAGGACCCGGGCAGCCGTGAAGGGGGCCGTCAGGTAGCCGGCCACGCCCAGGTTGGCGGCTTCGATGGCGGAGGACTCGCTGGAGAACGCGGTGAGGATGATGATCGGCAGTTGCGGGGCCGCGCGCCGCGCCTCGCGGATGACGGCCAGCCCGTCCAGGCCGGGCAGCCGAAGTCCGGTGATCAGCAGATCGGCGCCGTCCCGCCGTAGCCGATCCAGTGCCGCAGGGCCGTCGGTCACGGCGGCGGTGTCATAGCCCGCCGCCAGGAGGGCCGCGGTCAGCGGGCGGTCCGGTTCGTCGTCTTCGGTCGCCAGCAGCACGCGCCGGCGCTTCGCGACCGCCGCGCGTCCCGTACGCTGACTCTCGAGCCAGGCATCGAGATCGCTCTTGCGGAAGCGCCACTGCCGGCCGACGCGGACGGCGGGGATCTTGCCGGCCTTGATCAGCCGGTAGACGGTACGGAGGTTGACGCGCAGGTACCCCAGCACGTCGTCCGTGGTGAGAAACGTCTCGTCGAGCATGGCGGGGAGTCGATCCACTCTAGGAGCTTGCGCCGCAGAACGTCAACAGAGTGGAGTGCCGCGGCGCAGTCCGAAACCGGCCCTCCTCCGTCTATAGGGACAGGGAGCCCGACGTCAGGGACAGGGAGCCCCACGTCGCGCGCCGAGACCGGCGTCGAGGCCGACACCCCCATGACGACCACCGACGACCAGCTCGTGGCCCTCGCGGCCGGCGGGGACACGGACGCCTTCAACCAGCTCGTCGTGCGCTGGGAACGGCCGATCTTCGCCCTCGCGTACCGCGTGCTGGGGCAGGAGGACGACGCCCGCGACGTGTGCCAGGAGGCGTTCCTGCGGGCCTTCCGGGCGATCGGAGGCTTCAAGGGGCAGGCCAAGTTCTCGTCGTGGCTGTACCGCATCGCGCTCAACCTGTGCCGCGACTGGATACGCCGCGAACGGCGCGTTACGATGGTCGCGCCGCCGGTGGACGCCGATGCCGGGCCGCTCGACGTCCTGGCCGACCCGGACAGCTACGCGGTGGAGGAGGCGGTCGTGCGGCGGGAGTTGGGACGCGCCGTCGAGCGGGTCATGGCGGATCTGCCGGAGGAGCAGCGCACGGCCATCGTGCTCAAGGAGTACCACGGCCTGACCTTCCGGGAGATAGCCGATCTGCAGGGCTGCCCCCTGAGTACCGTGAAAACCCGGGTGTACCAGGGCCTGGCGGCCCTGCGCGGGCGCCTCGAGCGCCGCGGCATTCGTTCGGGCAACGCTCTCCCGGAGCCGCGCCCGTCTCCCTTCCCGCGCCCCGTGCGGGTGCGCGGCAGCGAGTGAACATGGACGCCACATCGATCTGCGACCGGCGCGAGGACCTGGTCGGGTACCTCTACGGAGAGTGCGAGGCGGAGGAGCGCCGGCGGATCGAGGCCCATCTGGCCTCGTGCGAGAGTTGCGCGGCCGAGGTCGGCGCACTGCGCTCCGTCCGCCGGTCGCTCGCCTCCTGGGTGCCGCCCGACGCCGAGCTGGGCTTTCGCATCGTGTCCGACCCGCCGAGCGAGGTCGCCTGGTGGCGGCGACTCGGTCCCGCCCGGGCATGGGGAATCGCCGCGGCGGCGGCGGGCGTCGTGGCGGCCCTCGCGGTCGGCGTTCTCGATTTCCGCTGGGAAGGGGACGGAGTGGTCGTCCGGATGGGCCGACCGGTCGCCGATCGCGCCCTCACCGCGGTCGCGGCTGCCGCTCCCGACCGGGCCGCGCCGGAGGCCGCCGACGATGACCTGATGCAGCGCATGCGGACGTTGATCGAGCAGAGCGAGCGGCGGCAGCAGCAGGAGTTCGCGACGCGGCTGCTGGCGCTGGCCCAGGAGTTCGACCTGCAGCGCAGGGAGGATCAGATGCGCATCCAGCAGGAGGTGGGTGCGCTGACGGACTATCTCGTCCGGGTCTCGGCGCCCTGACCGGTGCGCGGGGTCCGGGCGGCGCGTGGAGCGAAGGAGATGTTCGCAACTGCACTGACTCGCGCGGCGGCGCTCGCGGCGGCCGTCCTGATGTTGGCCGGACCGGTTGCGGCCCAGCCGCCGCCGGCTGCCGCGGAGCCGGCAGGCGAAGCCGCGGTCCGCGCGCAGATCCAGACCCTTGAGAGGGCCCTCGCCAGCGCCGTCAGTCGGAGCGCCAGCGCGGTCGAGGGCCAGCTTCCCGCGGGCGTGCCGGGGCTGGTGCTGTTCGCCGGACCGATCCAGGTGCGGGGCTTCCGACTCGAGGACTATGGCGCCTTCTTCGACGTGGAGTACCCCGTGCTTCGCCGGAGCATCGTCTGGTCCATGCAGCGGCTCGATCCCTTCGAGCTGAGCCTGGACCTCACGGTGCAGATGCTGCGCCGGCGGTTCCCTGACGCGGACCTTCCGGCCCCCTCGGCTTCCCTGGAGCGGGTCGGCGGCCTGGCGGCGCGCCCCCCCGGCAACCCCCGCTACGCACCGGGCGTCGCCGGCGGAGGTGCCCCGCCCGCGACCGGCCGCGTGGTCGTCGATCCGCTGCGCGTGTACCGGCAGGCGCTGCAGATCTCCTTGACGGATGCGCTCGTGCTGGGGGGAGCGGCTCTTGGCGCCATGCTCCCGCGGGACGAGCGGCTCACCGTGGCGGCGCGGGACGTCACCGGCCAGGACGGGCGCGACGGCCGCCTCCGCGTCGCGGCGCGCGACCTCGTCGCCTTCGGAGAGGGGCGCATCTCCCTCGAAGAGGTCCGCGAACGCGTGGAGACCTCGGGCTTCTGAGGTCCCTGGCGGGGTGCTTTCCAAACGCGCCGGGCGACACTATGATTCGATCCATGCGACTGCTGCGACTGCGTGTTCCGGCCGCGGCTCTCGTCGCCGGCTGTCTCGTCGCGGGCGGGTGCGCCCCGCTCGACGTGCATTCCGCACTGGACGTCACCCAGATCACGACCGGATGGTTGGATGTCGGGCTCGACGACCTCGGCCGCAACAAGATCGTGCCAACGATCTCGTTCCGCCTCCAGAACGTGTCCGAGGCGAGGATGCGCACGCTGCAGTTGAACGGCGTGTTCCGCCGCTGCCTCGAGAGCACGCCCGGCCAGGAGGCGGCGGAGTCCGAGGTGTCGCCCGCGGATCTCGAGGCGGGCACCTGCCCCGGTGAGGTGCAGGAATGGGGCAGCGCGCTCGTGCGCGCCGTGGGCCGGGAGGGCGTGGAGCCCGGCGATGCGGTCGGTCCGTTCACAATGGAGTCCCACCTCGGCTACACCGGCCAGCAGCCGCGCGACGAGATGTTGCGCCATCGGGACTTCGTCGACGTGAAGGTGGAGCTGTTCGTCAAGCATCGAGCGGAGCAATGGTCGAAGCTGGGCGAGTTCCAGATCGCCCGGCAGCTCCTGACGCAGGCCGGCAGCTCCTGAGGCCGGGTTTCACGAACGGCGAGCCTGCGTGCCCGGTCCTTCCCGACCCGCCCCGTCCGCCGCCTCGCTCGCCCGCCGCCTCGGTCCGTTCGACGGCGCGTCCATCATCGTCTCCAACGTCATCGGTAGCGGGATCTTCCTGGTCCCGGTGTTCGTCGCGCAGTTGGTGCCGAACGTCTGGGCGATGCTCGCACTCTGGCTGGCGGGTGGAGTCCTCGTGTTCGCGGGTGCGATGGCCTACGCCGAGCTCGCCGCATTCCGGCCCCGAGCGGGGGCCGAGTACGTGTACCTCCGGGAGGCCTTCGGTCCCGCGGCCGGCTTCCTGACGGGCTGGACCTCCTTCGTTGCCGGGTTCTCGGGGGCGATCGCGCTCAACGCGGTCGGCCTCTCCGGGTACCTGGGGAGATTCGTGCCCGCCGCGGCGGACGCCACGCCGCTCTTTCAGCTTCCCCTGGCGTTCGTGACGTTGACGGTGTCGCCGCAGGCTCTCATCGCGCTGGCGGTCATCGCCGGACTCACGGCCGTTCATGTCGCGGGCCTCGGGCCGGGGCGGGTGGTCCAGAACCTGCTTGCCGGCGGCAAGGTGGCCATCCTCGTTGCCCTCGTCGCGTTCGGCTTCACCGCGGGGGACGGTTCGACGGCGCACTTCTCGGCGTCGACCGGGTCGGTGGCGCCGTCGCTCTGGCTGCTGGGGCTCATCCCGGTGATGTTCGCGTTCTCGGGGTGGAACGCCGCCGCCTACGTCGCCGAGGAGGTGCGCGACCCCGGGCGCAACCTGCCGATCGCCACGGCGGCGGGCACGGTGACGGTCGTGGTGATCTACCTGCTGCTGAACGCCCTCTACGTCTACGCGATGCCTCTTGCCGAAGTCGCAAGCGTGGATGTGCGGGTCGTCGACGCGGCGGCCGACCGGCTCTTCGGTCCGACCGTAGCCGCACCGATGGCCGCGGCTTCGGTCGTGATGATCGCGGCGAGCATCAGCGCGATGGTGCTCGCCGGTCCCCGGGTCTACTACGCGATGGCGCGCGACGGACAGTTCCTGGCGTCGGCGGCGCGCGTGCACCCTCGCTTCCGCACGCCGGTCACCGCCATCGTCGCGCAGAGCGTCTGGAGCGGCATCCTCGTCCTGGCCGGTACCTTCGAGCAACTGGTGGTCTATACGGGGTTCGCCGTCGTGCTCTTTGCCGGGTTGTCGGTGGCGGCGCTCTTCGTGCTGCGGCGACGCCACCCCGACGCGGAGCGGCCGTTCCGCGCGTGGGGCTATCCGTACGCCCCGGCCCTCTTCGTGGCCGCCAGCCTCGCCATGACCGTGAACGCGATCTGGCGCGAGCCGGCCGCCTCGGGCGCCGGGCTGCTGGTGATCGGCGCGGGCCTCCCGGTCTATCTCTGGTTCCGGCGTCGCTCCCGTGCCGGCAAGCGGGGATCCCCGGCACGGGGAGACGGAGCTTGATGCGATGAACGACCTCTCTCCCCGCCGCGCGCGCGGGGGCGCCCGCAGCACCACCGTGCTCGCCGTTCGCCACCAGGGCCGTGCGGTGATGGCGAGCGACGGGCAGGTGACGCTCGGCACCACGATCGTGAAGCAGCAGGCGCGCAAGATTCGCCGCCTCTACAAGGATCGGGTCCTTGCCGGCTTCGCCGGGTCCGCCGCCGACTCGTTCGCCCTCTTCGCCCGGTTCGAGGCGAAGCTCGATCAGCACCGAGGGCACCTGCACCGCGCCGTCGTGGAGATGTCCCGCGACTGGCGGACCGATCGCGTGCTGCGGCGCCTCGAGGCGATGCTGCTCGTGGTCGATGCGGCGGAGACCTACCTCCTGTCCGGCAACGGCGATCTGATCGAGCCGGACGACGGCATCGTCGCAATCGGGTCGGGCGGCCCCTACGCTCTGGCCGCCGCCAAGGCGCTCGCGCGGCACGCGGATCTCGACGCCGGGGCGATCGCCCGGGAGGCGATGGAGATCGCGGCCGGCATTTGCATTTACACGAATGCCAGTGTCACGATCGAAGAGCTCTAGGGTGCCCATCTACCTCCCCGCCACGACGGCGACCACCATTGATGCGCTGACGCCCCGCCAGATCGTCGCCGAGCTCGATCGCTACGTGATCGGCCAGGCCCAGGCGAAGCGCGCCGTGGCCATCGCCCTCAGGAACCGGGTCCGCCGGCAGAAGCTGCCCGCGGAGCTCGCCGAGGAGGTGGCGCCGAAGAACATCCTGATGATCGGGCCGACCGGAGTGGGGAAGACGGAGATCGCCCGGCGTCTCGCCCGCCTTGCGCAGTCGCCGTTCCTCAAGGTCGAGGCGTCCAAGTTCACCGAGGTCGGCTATGTCGGCCGCGACGTCGAGTCGATGGTGCGCGACCTGGTTCAGCTCGCGGTCGACATGGTCCGCGAGGAGCGGCGCGTGGAGGTCCGCGAGAAGGCGGAGGCCAACGCGGAGGAGCGCCTCCTGGACCTGCTGCTGCCGCCCGCGCCGCCCGTCCGTACGGGGACCGCGCCGGACCCGGAGGCGGCCCGGGCCGCCCGGGAGGCCGGGGCGCGAACCCGCGAGCGGTTCCGGGAGCAGCTCCGCGGCGGCGCTCTCGACGGGCGCGTGGTCGAGGTCGCGGTGCGGGAGAAGTCGTTCCCGTCCTTCGAGATCATCGCCGGCTCGTCGATGGACGAGATCGACATCAACATGAAGGACATGCTGCCGGGCCTGTTTCAGGGCCGGAGCCGGAAGCGACGGATGAAGGTGCCGGACGCCGCCGACTACCTCAGGCAGGAAGAGGAGCAGAAGCTCGTCGACATGGAGAGCGTCAGCCGCGCGGCGGTGGAGCGCGTGCAGCAGGCGGGCATCATCTTCATCGACGAGATCGACAAGATCGCCGGCCGGGAGGGGGCGCACGGGCCGGACGTCAGCCGCGAGGGAGTCCAGCGCGACATCCTGCCGATCGTCGAGGGCACCACCGTCAACACGAAGCACGGGATGGTCCGCACGGACCACATCCTGTTCATCGCGGCGGGAGCCTTCCACCTGGCGAAGCCCGCGGACCTCATCCCGGAGCTCCAGGGCCGTTTCCCTATCCGGGTCGAGCTCGAACCCCTCGAGACGGCCGACTTCGTGAGAATCCTGACCGAGCCGCGCGGGGCCCTGGTCACGCAGTACACGGCCCTGCTCGCCACCGAGGGGCTCGACCTCCACCTGACGGACGATGCCGTGCACCGCATCGCCGAGTTCGCGTCCACGGTCAACGAGCGCAGCGAGAACATCGGTGCCCGGCGCCTGCACACGGTCATGGAGAAGCTGCTCGACGAGGTCTCGTTCGAGGCGCCGGACATGCTCGACAAGCGCGTCGTGGTCGACGCCGCCTACGTCGATCGGATGCTGGCCGACATCGTCAGGAACGAAGATCTCTCGCGCTACGTCCTGTGACCCGCCCGCCCTCTGCCGGCCGTGCCGTCGCCGTCTGGCTGCTCGGCGCCGCCGTGGCAGGGTGCGGAGCGAAGGCGCCGCCCCTGCCGCCGCTCATCATCGCGCCGGAGCGCATCGGAGGCCTGGAGGTCAACCGGCTCGACGACCTCGTCTACGTCGAGTTCGAGGTGCCGTCGTCCAACACGACCGGCGACGTGCCGGCGGACGTCGTGCGGGTCGAAGTCTACGCCCTCACCACCCAGCCGGCCGAGGGCGAGGAGGAGGAGTTCGGCGAGGACTGGCTGGAAGCGGCGACGCTCGTCGACACGATCGTCGTCCGGCCGCCGTTGCTGCCCGGCATGGAGGTGGAGGCGGGGGACGGCGAGGACGAGCCCGGGGGGGAGGCCCGGGCGGGGCCGGTGAGCCAGGGCGACGAGGTCACCATCGTCGAGCGCCTCGTCGCGGAGGCGTTCGTGCCGGTCACGGTCGGCGAGGAGCAACAGGAGGAAGAGGACGGCGACGAGGAGCAGGACGACGACGACGGCGAGGGGAATGCGCGCCCTCTTCCGATGCCCTACGTCGGACCGCCCCTTCCGCCCCCCCTCATCCGCAGCTACGTCGCGTTCGGCATCTCGTCGCGCGACCGGGA
Organism: Acidobacteriota bacterium; assembly: GCA_026708265.1. Classification (GTDB taxonomy): domain Bacteria; phylum Acidobacteriota; class Vicinamibacteria; order Vicinamibacterales; family UBA8438; genus JAGWAJ01. Next base: position 8,942 of record JAPOVI010000115.1, on the reverse strand, counting down.
GGGAGAGCCGTCGAGCATCGAGTCGATCCCGCTGGTCGACGCGCCGGGTGCGCCCGGCCCCCCGGCCGTCGAGTACACCGAGGCGAGCGTCAGCGTCACCTGGGAGGCGCCGGACACGCTCCGGATGCCGGTGCAGGATCCGAGCTACGCGGTCAGCGACGATCCCGATGCCGAGCCCCTGGGGCCGCCGCTGCCGGCCACGCCCATCATCGAATGGGGGGAGCCGTCGCGCTACGTCGTCTACGACGTGGCCGGACTGGGCGCCGGCCTGCCGTTCCCCAGGCCCGAGCGCCTGCAGCCGCCGGGTCGGCCGGAGTCCTACACCGACTCGGACATCGCCTTCGGAGAGACGCGCTGCTACGCCGTCCGCGTGCTCGATGCCGTCGGCGATCTCGAGATCGAGGGTCCCGAGTCGCCGGCGACCTGTGTCGTGCTGACCGACACGTTCGCTCCCGCCGCGCCGACCGGCATGGTCGCCGTGGCCGACGACGACGCGATCAGTCTCGTCTGGAACGCCAACTCGGAGTCGGACCTCGCCGGTTACCGGATCTTGCGCGGGACGGCGGCGGATGCGACACTCCAACCGCTCGGGCTCGAGCCGGTCGAGCGGACCACCTACCGGGACGCTCGGATCGTCCCGGGCCAGCGCTACTGGTACGCGGTGCAGGCGGTCGACACGGCCGTGCCGCCGAATCTGAGCCCACCGTCGGAGCCCATCGCCGAGACGGCACGCTGACCGAATCCCATGGACCTCCTGTATCGCATCGCAGACGGCGGCTCGCCCCGCTACGCCCTCGAGCGGACCGGCGAATGGCATGCCCTCGAGGGGGATCCGTTCGGCGGCTACCGCGCCGGTCCGCAGATCGAGCGCGAGGGGGACGGCGTGCTGGCCCCCGTCCAGCCTTCGAAGATAGTGGCCGTGGGCCTCAACTACCGCGACCACGCCCGGGAGATGGGGAAGCCGCTGCCCAACGAGCCGCTCATCTTCCTGAAGCCGCCGACCGCGGTCATCGGCCCCGGTGCGGCCATCGCCGTTCCCGCCGGCGCGGGGCGCGTGGACTACGAAGCGGAGCTCGGGATCGTCATCGGCCGCACGGCCCGGCGCGTTCCCGCGGCGCAGGCCGGCGAGCACGTGCTGGGCCTCACCTGCCTGAACGACGTGACCGCGCGCGAGCTGCAGGCACGCGACGTGCAGTACACGCGCGCGAAGGGCTTCGACACGTTCGCTCCGATCGGTCCGGCCGTCGCGGTGGGGCTCGACGGGCGGGCCCTCGACGTCGAGTCGTTCGTCAACGGCGAGCGCCGGCAGGCGTCGAACACCCGCGAGCTCATCTTCCCGCTCGACCGGCTCGTCGAGTTCGTCTCCGGCGTCATGACGCTCAACCCGGGCGACGTCATCGCGACGGGCACGCCGTCCGGCGTCGGCCCCCTCGTGCCCGGCGACCGGGTGACGGTGCGCATCGAGGGCATCGGCGAGCTCACGAACCCGGTGGTGGCGGGCTGAGGGCCCGGCGCGAGGAGATCGCATGAAGCTCTTCGTCGACTCGGCGAACGTTGCGGCCATCGAGGCCCTGATGCCGCTCCGGATCGTCGACGGAGTCACGACGAACCCGTCGCTTCTGGGCCGGGAGCCCGGCGATCCGCACGACACGCTGCGGCGAGTCTGCCGCCTCGTCGGGGGGCCGGTGAGCGCCGAGGTGGTTGCGACCGACGTCGACGGGATGCTCGAGGAAGGACGCCGGCTGGCGGCCCTCGACGAGCACATCGTCGTCAAGGTGCCGTTCGGGAAGGCGGGCATCGCCGCCTGCGCCGCTCTCGCCGCCGACGGCATCCGCGTCAACGTCACCCTGGTCTTCTCGGCCGCCCAGGCGCTGCTCGCGGCGAAGGTAGGGGCGACGTTCGTCAGCCCGTTCGTCGGCCGGCTCGACGACGTGTCGGCGGCCGGCATGGACCTCGTGGGCCAGATCGTCGAGATCTACGAGAACTACGAGTTCACGACCTCGGTGCTGGTGGCGAGCGTGCGGGGGCCGCTCCACGTCGTCGAGGCGGCGCGCCTCGGCGCCGACGCCTGCACCTGCCCCCCGAAGGTGATCGACGCGCTCTTCGGGCATCCGCTCACCGACATCGGCCTCGAGCGCTTCCTGGCCGACTGGCACCGGGCCCGCGGCGAAGGGGCTTGAGCACGCGCATGGACAAGCAGGCGACTCTGGCGGATTACGAACGACGAGCGGAGCTCGGCGGCGGCGAGGCGCGCCGCCGGCGGCAGCACGACGCCGGCAAGCTGACCGCTCGCGAGCGCATCGATCTCTTCTTCGACCCCGGAACGTTCCGCGAGACGGACAAGCTGGTCACCCACCGCTGCCGCGACTTCGGAATGGAGACGCAACTCGTGCCGGGGGACGGCGTGGTGGCCGGACAGGGCGAGGTCGACGGCCGCCCGGTCTATGCGTTTGCGCAGGACTTCACGGTCTTCGGCGGCTCGCTGTCGGAGACCAACGCCGGGAAGATCGTCAAGGTCATGGACCTTGCGGTCCGGAACGGGGCGCCAATCGTCGGGCTCAACGACTCCGGCGGCGCCCGCATCCAGGAGGGGGTCGCCTCCCTGGCCGGCTACGCCGACATCTTCCTTCGCAACACGCTCGCCTCCGGCGTGGTGCCGCAACTCTCGGCCATCATGGGCCCGTGCGCCGGGGGCGCGGTCTACTCGCCGGCCATCACCGACTTCACGGTCATGGTGGAGCGCACCAGCTACATGTTCGTCACCGGTCCCGACGTCATCCGGACCGTCACCCACGAGGAGGTCTCCAAGGAGGATCTCGGCGGCGCCATGACGCACAACGCGAAGAGCGGCGTCGCCCACTTCGCGGTGGCCAACGACCAGGACTGCCTGGCCCTGCTGCGCGCCCTGCTCGGCTACCTCCCCTCCAACAACCTCGACGATCCGCCGCGGGTCGAGACCACGGACCCGATCGACCGGGAGGACGCCGCGCTCGACGCGCTGGTGCCGGAGCTCCCGAACCAGCCCTACGACATCCTCGACCTCATCCGCTCGCTCGCCGACGACGGCGCGTTCCTGGAGGTCCACCGGCACTACGCGCGCAACATCGTCGTCGGCTTCGCACGCCTGGGCGGGCAGCCGGTCGGCATCGTCGCCAACCAGCCCGCGCACCTCGCCGGCGTGCTCGACATCGATGCGTCGGTCAAGGGCGCGCGCTTCGTCCGCTTCTGCGACGCCTTCAACGTCCCGCTGGTCACGCTGGAGGACGTCCCGGGATTCCTGCCCGGGACGCAACAGGAGTACGGCGGCATCATCCGCCACGGGGCCAAGCTGCTCTTCGCCTTCGCGGAGGCGACGGTGCCCAAGCTGACCGTGGTCACCCGCAAGGCCTACGGCGGCGCCTACTGCGTGATGGCGAGCAAGCACATCCGCACCGACGTCAACTTCGCCTGGCCGACGGCCGAGATCGCCGTCATGGGCCCCGAGGGCGCGGTCAACATCCTCTACAAGCGCGAGCTGGACGCCGCCGACGACGCCGAGGCGCTGCGGCGGGAACGCGTCGAGGAGTTCCGCGACAAGCTGGCCAATCCCTTCGTCGCCGCCGGCCGCGGCTTCCTCGACGAGGTGATCGCTCCGCGCACCACGCGGCGGCGGCTCATCCGGGCGCTCCGCAGCCTGGACGGCAAGCGCGACCGGAACCCGCCCAAGAAGCACGGCAACATCCCGCTGTAGGCCGTCAGGCGGCAGGATGAGCCTCGGACTGACGCCGGCCGGGCATCTCTGCTGGGCGCCGGGCGGCGGCGACCCGCTCCCATCCGGTCTCGCGGGGCTGCAGTCCGCGTTCGCCTCCGACTGGCGCGAGGCGCTCTTCACGCTGGCGGCGGAACGCATCGACACGGCGTCGGTGCCCGCCGCGCGCTTCTGGCAGCAGATCGGCGAGCAGCACGTGACGGCGCTGTGCCAACTGCCCGGGCAGGAGGCGCGCATCGCTGTCGAGCCGCCCGCGCCGGCCGACTGCGCCCGGTGGATCCTGGCCGCCCCGCCGATGCGCGGGGGCGAGTATCTCTCCGAGGAGGCGCTCAGAGGCATCTGGGCGAGCCTGACCGAGTGGGTGGGCGAGGCGGCGGCCGCGGCCGGCGGGCTCGCGGCGTTCCTGCGGGCGCGGGCGCCGAGCTGGCACCAGGTGGGGCGGGTCTGCTTCCACCTGGCCGAGAACCGGAACGACGAGGAGCGGCCGTTCGCGTTCCTGGCGACGTATGCCGCCGGCTTCGGCGCGAGCGGGAGGGTGAAGCACCTCCCGTTGCGGCGGGCGCTGGCGGAGTACGCCGGCGCGAAGAACCGGGCGGCGCTCGTCAAGCTGCTGACGCCGATCCAGCAGGCGGCCGAGACGTGCGACTGGGTGCGGGAGCTGGTCGACGCGGGCGACGTCTACCAGGCGCTGGCGTGGACACCGGAGCGCGCCTATCGGCTGCTGCGGAGCGTGCCGGCGCTCGAGGCCGCCGGCCTGACGGTGCGCCTGCCGAACTGGTGGCGCAAGCGGCCCCGCCCGCGGGTCAGCGTCACGATTGGCGGCAAGACGCCGTCGCTGGTCGGCGCCGACGCGATGCTCGACTTCGACGTGGCCGTGTCCCTCGGCGGCGAGAGGCTGTCGCGTGCGGACGTCGAGGAGTTGCTCGCCGGCGACGGGGACCTGGTGCTGCTCAAGGGCCGGTGGGTCGAGGTGGACCGCGACCGGCTGCAGCAGGCGATCGATCACTGGGAGGCGGTACGGGAGCAGGCGGGCGACGACGGGATCTCGTTCATCGAGGGGATGCGCCTGCTCGCCGGTGCGTCGGCGGATCTCCGGCACGAAGACCAGGCGGAGGTCGAGCGCCCCTGGGTGCACGTCGACGCCGGCGACGGGATGCGCACGCTGCTGGCGGGCATGCGCCAGCCGGGCGGGCTGGACCCGGTGAGCGTCGGCGGGGCGCTGCGGGCCACGCTGCGGCCGTATCAGCGCCACGGCGTGGCGTGGCTGCGGCTGCTGACGGGGTTGGGCCTCGGCGCCTGCCTGGCCGACGACATGGGGCTCGGCAAGACCATCCAGGTGCTGGCGCTGCTGCTGTGCGGGTCCGGCAGCGGCGGGCCCCGGCCCGGGCCGTCGCTGCTGGTCATTCCGTCCTCCCTGCTCGGGAACTGGCGCCGCGAGGCGGAGCGATTCGCCCCGTCGCTGGTGCTGCGCTTCCTGCACCCGGCCGAGACGGACCGCGAGACGCTGGCGGACATGGCGGCGGCGCCGGCGAAGCATCTGACCGGCGTCGACCTCGCCGTGACGACCTACGCGATGCTGCAGCGCCAGTCCTGGCTGGCGGGCGTCGAGTGGCGGCTGGTCGTTCTGGACGAGGCGCAGGCGATCAAGAATCCGGCCACCCGCCAGAGCCGGGCGGTGCGCGCGCTGCCCGCCCGCGCCCGAATCGCGCTGACCGGCACTCCGGTCGAGAACCGGCTGGGCGACCTGTGGGCGCTGTTCGACTTCCTGAACCCCGGTCTGCTCGGCTCTCGCCGCGTGTTCCAGTCGTTCGTGAAGGACCTGGAGTCGCGGGACGAGCAGCCGTTCGCGCCCCTGCGCCGACTGGTCGCGCCCTACATCCTGCGGCGCCTGAAGACGGATCGGAGCATCATCGACGACCTGCCCGAGAAGACCGAGACGACCCGCGACTGCCACCTGACGCGCAGGCAGGCCGGCCTCTACGAGCGGGTCGTGCGAGCGATGCGGCGCGACCTCGAGCGCGTCGACGGGATCGAGCGGCGCGGCGTCGTGCTGCGGTCGCTCCTGCGGCTCAAGCAGGCGTGCAACCATCCCAGCCAACTCTCCGGGGACGGGGACTACCGGCCCGGCGACAGCGGCAAGTTCGTGCGCGTGGCCGAGATCTGCGGAGAGCTGGCCGAGCGGCAGGAGCGGGCGCTCGTCTTCACGCAGTTCCGGGAGATCATCGACCCGCTGGCCGAACACCTCGGAACGGTCTTCGGCCGGCCCGGCCTGGTGCTGCACGGGGAGACCGGCGTCCGGCGGCGGCAGGAGCTGGTCGACCGGTTCCAGCGGGACGACGGGCCGCCGTTCTTCGTCCTCTCGCTCAAGGCGGGCGGCACGGGGCTCAACCTCACCGGGGCGTCGCACGTCATCCACTTCGATCGCTGGTGGAACCCGGCCGTCGAGAACCAGGCCACGGACCGCGCCTTCCGCATCGGCCAGCGGCGCAACGTGCTGGTCCATCGCTTCGTCACCCGCGGCACCATCGAGGAGCGGATCGACCGCATGATTGCCGACAAGCGCCAGTTGGCCGATGATCTCCTCGACGGAGCGGGCGAGGTGAACCTCACGGAGCTGGCGGACGAGGAGCTGATCGATCTGGTCCGCCTCGACGTCAGGCGCGCGAGTCCGTCCCTCCAGGACTGACGGCAACCGGCGACGGACAACCCGAGACGGACGGCGAACCGCGATGGCGCACTGGTATCCGCGATATGTCCCGGTCGGAGTGCGGCGCGCCCGGGCCCTCCGCGAGCGCCTCAGCCTGCGCGCGCGCGGCGTCGAGGTGCAGCCGGTGGATATCCGGGGGCGCGTGATCGCCCGCAGCTTCTGGGGCCGGCGGTGGTGCGAGCACCTGGAGTCGTTCTCGGACTTCGCGAACCGCCTGCCGCGCGGGCGCACCTACGTGCGCAACGGCGCCGTCTACCACCTGGCGATCGCCCCGGGCGTCGTCGACGCGCGGGTTGCCGGGAGCGACCTCTACCAGGTCGCGGTGCGCATTCGGACGCTCGAACGGCCGACCTGGAAGGCGATCAAGGCCGCCTGCGCCGGGCGGATCGGGTCGGTCCTCGAGCTGCTCCAGGGCCGCCTGTCCGATCACGTCATGGAGGTCGTGACCGACCGCGACGCGGGCCTCTTCCCGAAGCCCGGCGAGATGGAGCTGGCGTGCGACTGCCCGGACTTGGCCACGATGTGCAAGCACGTCGCGGCCGCCCTCTACGGCGTCGGCAGCCGTCTGGACGAGAGCCCCGAGCTGCTCTTCCGCCTGCGCGGCGTCGATGAGGCCGAGCTGATCGCCGCCGACCTCACACTACCGGCCGGAGCGGCGAGCGCCGACACCCTCGCGGACGAGGACCTCGGGAGCATTTTCGGCATCGACCTCGATGCGGAGCCTTCCCCGCCCACGTCGAATGCGACGCCGCCGGAGCCCCCTGCGCCCGCGCCGAACGCGACGCCGCCGCAGACCGACGCGCCCACCGGATCGCAGGTTGCGGAGCTGCGGTCGTGGTGCGGGTTCTCGGTCGCCGAGTTCGCCGGTCTGCTCCGTGTCACCGCCGCCACCGTGCGCCGTTGGGAGGCCGCGCCCGGGCCGCTCACCCTGCGAGCCCGCACGCGCGAAGCGCTCACCGTGCTGCGGCGGGAAACCGGCGATCCGGAGACGTGATGGCCGGCCTGCTAGACTGAAGTCTGAGCCTGCCCGCGGGCACGGGAGTCATCCTCGTTCATGAAGGTCCTCATCGCCAACCGCGGCGAGATCGCCGTCCGCATCATGCGCGCCTGCCGCGAGCTGGGCGTCGCGACGGTCGCCGTGCACGCGGACTGCGACCGGCTGGCCCCCCACGTGCGCTACGCCGACGAGGCGGTGGGGCTGGAGGCCGACGAGGCGGCCCGAAGCTACCTCCGGATCGACAAGCTGATCGACGCAGCCCGCCGGACCGGGGCCGACGCCGTGCATCCCGGCTACGGCTTCCTGGCCGAGAACGCCGAGTTCGCGCAGGCGGCGGTCGACGCGGGGCTGTGCGTCGTCGGGCCGCGGCCGGACGTCATCAGGCTGATGGGGGGCAAGACGGCGGCACGGGAGGCGGCGGGGCGCGCCGGCGTGCCGATCGTCCCGGGGAGCGGCGGCCCCCTGCCCGCCGACGCGACCGCTGAGGACCTCCGCCGGACGGGGCAGGAGACAGGCTACCCGCTCTTCGTCAAGGCGGTCGCCGGCGGCGGGGGGAAGGGGATGCGGCTGGTGCGCCCCGGCGCCGACATCGTCAACGCCGTCCGCGGCGCCGCGTCGGAGGCGACGGCGGCGTTCGGCGACGGCGCGGTCTACCTGGAGCGCGCCATCGAGCGGGGGCGCCACATCGAGGTGCAGTTGCTCGCCGACGCGCACGGTGTGGTCGTGCCCTTCGTCGAGCGCGAGTGCTCCATTCAGCGGCGCCACCAGAAGCTCATCGAGGAGACGCCTTCGGCGGTGGTGGGCGACTCGACCCGCCGCGCCCTCGCGGACGCCGCCGCGGCGCTCGCGCGCGAGGTGGGCTACACGAACGCCGGCACCATCGAGTTCCTGCTGGACGGCGAGGGGAAGTTCTACTTCCTGGAGATGAACACGCGGCTGCAGGTCGAGCACCCCGTGACCGAGATGGTGACCGGGCTCGACCTCGTGCGCTGGCAGCTCCGCATCGCCCGTGGTGAGCGGCTGACCATCGATCCCGAGCGCGCGCTCGTGCCGCGCGGCCACGCCATCGAGTGCCGCGTCTACGCCGAGGACCCGGACGCCGGGTTCCTGCCGTCGCCCGGGAGGCTGTCGGCGCACCGGCCGCCCGGCGGTCCCGGCGTTCGAGTGGACGCGGGCGTCGAGCCCGGCTTCGAGGTGCCGGTCCACTACGACTCGATGGTCTCGAAGCTCGTGGTGTGGGACGAGGATCGCCCCGCCGCCATCGGGCGGATGCTGCGCGCCCTGGCGGAGTACGAGGTCGGCGGGGTGCCGACCACCGTGCCGCTGTTTCGCTGGATCCTGCAGCTCGACGACTTTGCCGCGGCCCGCTTCGACACCACCTTTCTCGACCGAGTGCTGGCCGAGCGCGGAGCCGTGCCGTTCGTCGACCCGCCGGCCGACGGGGAGGAGACGGCGATTCTGGCCGCCGCGGTGCATACGGCGCTCCGGGC
>JAPOVI010000384.1:22103-29012 GCA_026708265.1 Acidobacteriota bacterium | reverse complement strand
GTAGACCAGGTTCAGCTCCGGGTCGTAGCTCGGCACCATCCAGGCGCCGACGTGCAGCCGCTCCTCGAAGGGGACGCCGCCCCAGGTCTCGTCGCCCGGCTCGCCCGGGGCCGGAATCGTGCGGCGGCGCCAGAGCTCCGCGCCGGTTGCCGCGTCGTGCGCGGTGATGACGCAGGCGTCGGGGCCCCCGCGCGGCAGGCAGCCGCGGCCCGAGAAGATCTTCCCGTTCGCGACGATGGGTCCGGAGGTCTGGTGGGCGGGATTCGTCCGGTAGTCGAGGATGCGCGTCTCCCACACGGGCTCGCCGGTGGCGGCGTCGAGGGCGAAGACGGAGTCGTCGGCGCTGGTGTCGATGATCAGGTTGCCGTAGATGGCGATGTTGCGGTTGTTGTCGAGCAGGCCGCCCGCCGGCAGGTACTCGTCGAGATCGTCCGGCCGCGGACGCTGGTGCTCCCAGAGGAGGTCGCCGGTCGCGGCGTCGATCGCCTGGATGACGTCCGCCGGGTTCGGCATGTAGAGCACGCCGCCGTAGGCCAGCGGCGTCCCCTGCTGGCTGCCCGGCCGCAGGGCGCGCGTCCAGACCAGGCGCAGGTCACCGACGTTGTCGCGGTCGATCTGATCGAGCGGGCTGTAGCCCCACCCGTCGAGCGTGCGGCGCCACGTCAGCCAGTCGCCGGGCGCCGGGCTGCGCAGCATCTCGTCCGTGACGGGCTCGAGGGAGATCGCCGACTGGGCACGGGCCGGGACGGCTCCGGCCGCGAACAGCGGGAGCAACAGGGCGAGAATCAGCGCACCGCGCGTACTGCAGTTCGGACCGTCCATCTTCGGGACTCCCTCCGCGCGGGTCTGCTGACAGGCAGCCTGCACGTCCTGACGTCGGAACGACGTCCGGCTTGGCGGCCGGCACGCCACCTGACGCCGGCCAACGTGTTGCCGGCCTCGACGGCGCCGACTTTCCACTCGCCCGCCACCTCGCCGCTGAGGGCCACGGCCGGTCCCGGGGATTGCCGGATCACTCGGCGCCCAAGGTGCGCAGCAGATCGCCGGTGCTCGTCCGGGTGACGAGCGTGGCGCCGCCCACGTTCACGAAGCGCTCCGCAACGTCGAGCGGCGTCTCGCCGCGGGCGTTCTCGACGCGCACGGTGGCTCCCCCCTCCACCAGCAGCTCGACGAGCGCGTCGGATCGCACGAGGGCGGCACCGTGCAGGGCGGTGTCGCCGGCCGCGTTGGCGGCGTTGACGTCGGCGCCGAGCGTGCGGATGAACGCGACGGCCTCCAGCGCGCGATCCTCGGTCACCAGGCTCAACGCCAGGTTGCGCCCGACGCCCGCGGCGGCCATCAGCGGGGTGGTGCCGCGGTGGACGCGCGCCTGCCCGTCGAAGATCGCGCCGGTCACGTCGGCCGTCGTCGCCATCCGCGGATCGGCCCCGTGCGCCGCGAGCACGCGCAGCACATCGACGTCCGCCGCCATGGCCGCGAGCCAGAACGGCGTGGCTCCCCCCAGCGAGCTCAGGATGGCCGCGTTGAAGCCGACCTGGGGCGGCGGTCTGAGGAGCCGGGCGTTCGGGTTCGCGCCGTGGGCCAGCAAGGCCTCGATGAGGTCGAGCTTCCCCGCGGGCACGCCGCCCAGGGCACGCCACTCGTCGTCGCGCGCGGTGACGATGCCGCGGGGGCCGGTCAGCTCGCTCTCCCACGCGCCGGACGCCCAGTGCAGCGCCGTGAACCCCGCTCCGCCGGCATTCGGATCGCCTCCCCGCTCCAGGAACCACACGGCGAGCGCCGCGTGACCCCGGACCGTCGCCACGACGAGCGGGGTGAGGCCGCTCGGGGTCGCCTCGTCCACGCGAGCGCCGGCGTCGGCAAGCAGCCGGGCGGAGTCGAGATCGCCCTCGCGCGCCGCGAAGAGCATCGGCGTGAACCCGCCGTCGGACCGCGCGTGAACGTCCGCTCCGTTGGCGATCAGCGCCCCCGTGACGCCGGGATGCGCCTCCGAGACGGCCCACATCAGTGCCGTCTGCCCCCCTGACGACTCCGCCGCGTTCACGTGCGCGCCGCGCGCGAGCAGAGCCTCGACCGCCCCGACGCTGCCCGTCCGCGCGGCCGTCATGAGCGGCGTCTCGCCCGTCGAGCGCCGGGCGTTCGGATTCGCGCCGGCCTCGAGCAACCGGTCGACCAGGGCGCGACTGCCGTTCCCGGAGGCGAGCGCGAGCGGTGTGACCCCGAAGTCGTTGGGGGCGTTCACGTCCGCCCCGGCCCGCAGCAGGAGCTCCACTGCGTCGGGGTCGTCCCAGTGCGCCGCCCAATGGAGCGCCGTCGCGCCGTCCGGCTGAGCGGCGTGGACGTCCACCCCGTGCGCCAGCAGGACGCGCACTGCCGCCGTGTCCTGGCGCTTCATCGCGTCGACGATCCGAAGATCGTCGGCGGCGGCGTGCAGCGACGCCGCCAGCATGGCGAGCATCACCCCGCCTCCGAACCCGGCTCTGGCCATTCGCATCGTGTCTCGCCCGTCTTCGGCCTTCCGCACACCGCCACCGCGACTCCGACCGACCGCGCCTCCCGTGGGCCGCGCGGGCTGCCCGCGGTCCTACAGGTCCGAGAGCTCCGCCAACTCGCCCGTGCTGTCCCCGATCCGCTCGACCGGCACCCCTACCCTGTCGAGCAGGCTCACGTACAGATTCGCCAGCGGCGTCCCGTCGCCGTAGCGGACGTGGCGGCCGCCGGAGATCCGGCCGGCCCCGCCGCCGACCACCAGGATGGGCAGTCGGCGGGGCGTATGCAGGTTGCTGTTGCTCATCCCGCTGCCGTAGACGATCGCCACGTGGTCGAGGAGCGACCCGTCCCCGTCCGGCGTGGATCGCAGGCGCTCGAGGTAGTCGGCGAACAGGCGGACGTGGAACGTGTTGACCATCGTCAGCTTCGCCAGCTTCTCGGCGTCGTTGTGGTGGTGCGACAGCGGGTGGTGCTGGTCGGGCACGCCGATCTCCGGATAGGTCCGGTTGCTGATCTCCTTGGCCACCATGAACGTGGTGACGCGGGTGAGGTCGGCCTGATAGGCGAGCACCTGCAGGTCGAACATGACGCGGGCGTAGTCCTCGAAGGACTCCGGGATGCCGCCCGAGGGGCGCTCCACCGCCGGCACCTCGCGCGCTCCCTGCCGCTCCGCGTTCTCGATCCGGCGCTCGACATCCCGGATGGCATCCAGATACTCGGCGAGCTTGGCGCGATCCGGCGCCCCGAGCTCCCGGTCGAGGCGGCGCACCTTCTCCGACACCGAGTCGAGGATGCTGCGCTCGGCCTCCAGGCGGGCCAGGCGGTCCGCCGGGTCCGTGCTGTCGCTGTCGCCGAACAGGCGCTCGAACGCTGCGCGCGGATTGTTCTCCATCGGCAGCGGCGTCGTCGGACTGCGCCAGCAGAGGGTGTTGACGTACGCGCAACTGAAGCCGGCGTCGCATGCCCCGGCCATCGCCGTCGACTCCAGGCTGAGCTCGAGCGACGCCACCTGCGTCCGGCGGCCGAGCTCCGTCGCCGCGATCTGGTCCATCGACACGCCCGCCTCGACATCGGCGCCCTCGGTCGGCTTCGCGTGCACGCCGGTCAGGAACGCCCCGCCGATGCGTCCGTGCCCACCCGCGGGCTCGCCCTTGACCGCGAGCGCCGGGCGATTGTCGAGCCCCGTCAAAACCAGCAGACGATCCCGGAAGCGCGACAGCGGGGCGAGGATCGGCGAGAACTCGAAGTCCGCCCCCTCCCCGGCAGGCGTCCAGTTGTCCATCACGGCGCCGTGCGGCACGTAGACGACGCCCAGGCGCCGCACCGGCCGGGCCGCCGTGTTGCGCAGGGCTGCGTACGCCGGCACCATGCCGTCCAGGAGGGGTAACGCGATGGCGGCGCCAAGGCCGCGCAGGACGGTCCGCCGAGGGATGGCCTGCCTCGTGATGATCATGGCTCCGGTCTCCTGATCCGCATCGTGAAGGGCGTGCTCTCGACGATTCCGAGGATGATCGAGGACCAGCGATAGCCGTCCGGGCGCGCCTCCCGCACGATCGCCCGGATGGACGGCATGTCGTAGTGCTCGACGCCGCGGCCCAGCGCGTACGTCAGCAGGCGGCTCGTCACCGTGGCGACGAACTCCTCCGCGCGGTCCTCCAGCAGCCGCCGCAGATCCGCCGCGCCGTCGAAGGTGGTGCCGTTCGGCAGCGAGCCGGAGGCGTCGATGGGAAGGCCGCGGTCGCTGTTCCGCCACCGCCCAACGGCGTCGAAGTTCTCGAGCGCGAAGCCGAGCGGGTCCATCCGCGCGTGGCAGCTCGCGCAGACCGCGTTGGCGCGATGCCGTTCCAGACGCTCCCGCATCGAGCGCGGCGTGCCGGCCTCGTCGACCTCCTCGAGCTCGGGCACGTCGGGCGGCGGCGGCGGCGGCGGGGCGCCGAGGATGTTCTCCAGCAGCCACTTGCCGCGTACCACGGGAGACGTTCGCGTCGCGTAGGACGTCACGGTCAGGATGCTGCCGTGCCCCAGGAGACCTTTCCGCGCCTCGCCCGCCAGCGCGACTCGCCGGAAGTGGCCGCCGTAGACGTTCGGGATGTCGTAGTGCCGGGCCAGCCGCTCGTTCAGGAAGGTGTAGTCGGCCGTCAGCAACTCGACGACGCTGCGGTCGTGGTCGAGCTGGCTCGCGACGAACAGCTCCGTCTCCCGCTCGAAGGCGCGGCGGAGGTTGTCGTCGAACTCGGGGAATTCCCGCACGTCGGGCGTTACGGCGCGAACGTTCCGCAGATGCAGCCACTGCGCGGCGAAGTTCTCGACGAGCGACGCTGCGCGGTCGTCCGCCAGCATGCGCCGCACCTGCCGCCCGAGGACGGCGGGTCGGCTCAGCCGTCCGCCGGCCGCGAGCGCGACGAGCTCGTCGTCGGGGATGCTGCTCCAGAGGAAGAAGGAGAGCCGCGACGCCAGCTCGAGGTCGCTCAGGCGATAGGCGGTCCCGGGGGGCACGTCCGCGGGGTCCCGCTCGACGCGGAACAGGAACTCGGGGTCGACCAGGATCCGCTCGAGGGCGCGCCGGATGCCTGCGTCGAAGTCGCCCGCGCGGCGACCGGCTTCGTACTGGCTCAGGAGCGGCCGCAGATCGTCCTCGGCGATGGGCCGTCGATAGGCCCGCCGCGCCAGGGTTCGAAGGATCTGCCGAGCGCAGCGCCTTTCGTCCTCGGCTACACTCGGGCGGCAGACGAAGATCCGATGCCGGCTCGGGCTGTCACCGACCCCCTCGACGTCGTACGGCCCGGCGATGTCGATGCTCCGCACCCCGGTCTGCCGAAAGCTGATGCTGCCCACCGGGAGGTACGACGGCCTCAACCCTTCGGGGGCCGTCGTGATCGCGGTGAACGCCGCGCCGACGAGCCGCGAGCCGGCCTTCACCCGCGCGCGGACCGCCACCGGCCGATCCGCTCCCCCGTAATCCCCCGTCTCGGCAACCTCCGGTCTGCCCGCCCCGGAGTCCCCCAGCGCCACGAGGGCCAGCCGCTCGCCGTCGAGTCGGATGTCGAGCTGCTCGCGCGACGTTCGCGGCGGACGGCTCGTGAGGTGGATCGCGATCTCGTACTCGCCGTCGAGCGGGAAGAGGTGTCGCAAGGCCAGACCGCCGCGCGTTCCGAACGGCAACTCCTCGCTCATTCGGTCGTCCTGCACGAGGGCCTTCGGCACGCGATAGGTCTCGACACCCGGGCGCAGGGCGGGATCGCCGATCGCCAGCCGGCTGATCCTGCGGGCGGCCAGCAGGTAGCGTTCGAGCAGCCCGGGGGAGAACGCGAGCGCGTCGGCGATGTTGTCGAAGCCGAAGGCCATGTCGTCGGCCGGCAGCAGCGTCCGCCCGTCGATCTCCACCGCCAGCAGATCGCGGATGGCGTTGACGTACTCGACCCGATTCAACCGGTGCAGGGCCGGCCGCCCCGGGTTGGGCCGAGCAGCGGCCACCCGATCGAGGCCGTGCTCCAGCCACGCAGCGAACGCGTCGTAGGTCTCCGGTGCCGGCCGCGCCCGCGGGGGCGGCGGCATCTCGCGGGTCCGCAGCTTCCGGACGACCTTCTCCCACACCGGCGCATCTGCGGCGAGGTCGTGGATGTCGACGCTGTCGAGCGTCAGATGCGCGGTGCGTAGCCGCTCGTTGTGGCAGGTGACGCAGTACCGATCGAGTACGGCGCGATACGTGGAGGCGGACGGCTCGATCTCGACGGCCGATGAGGGTATCCGCGACGTCCCGACCCCCTCGGCCGCTCGCGCGGGTGGCTTGGTCGGCCCTGCCAGGCAGGCTACCGCGAGGGCGCCGACGACGACGTGCCCCCCGATCCGGCCGCCCGGGTGCATCTGTCGCATATCGCCCACCGTACTTTCGCGACGCTGGAACCTGTGCGGGCCAGGCACCGCGCCGCGGGAACGGACCGTACGCCGCGAACCCGCGGCCAGCGAGTCAGCCGCGGAGTAATCCCGAGCGCCGCCCCGGGGACCGCCGTCCGCCGGGCCCCCGGCTGGGAGCCGAGAATGGACGCGGACCGGGGATCCGCACCCCGGCCTCATGGCGCGGCCTCTACACGCCGGGAAGCGGCTCCAGCGGGAGCACGCCGGTCGCGTCGCCGAAGTCCTCCGTGTGGACGCCGACCCGCCCCAGCATCGCCAGCAGCAGGTTGTTCATGGGCGTGTCCCTCGTGTGGCGCAGGACGCGACCGCCCTTGACCCCGCCGGCCCCGCCGACCATGACCAGCGGCAGATCGATGTGCGAATGCTCGTTGGCGTCGCTGATGCCGCCGCCGTGGAGCACGAGCGAGTGGTCCAGGAGGTTCCCGTCGCCGTCGGGCGTCGCCTTCAGCGCCTTCAGGAAGTGCGCCGTCAGGCCGATGTGGTACTGGTTGATCTTGTGCCCCT
>JAPOVI010000384.1:0-21578 GCA_026708265.1 Acidobacteriota bacterium | reverse complement strand
CGCAGTTGCCGATGAGGTAGGTCTGCTCCATCGCCAGCTCGAGCGAGCGCAGCGGGGTGTCGCCCCCGATGTGCTGGGCGGCGATCTGGTCGGCCGTCGTGCCGTTGCGCACGTCGGCGCCCTCGGTCTCCTTCGGGTGGACGCCGCTCAGGAAGACGGTCCCGGCGCGGGAGTGCTCGCCGTTGCCGTCCCCGAGCGCCTCCGCCTGCTTCTGGCTGAGGCCGATCGGAACGACCACCTGATTCTGGAAGGGCGCGAGAGGGCTGAGCGTCGGGGACAGCGTCTCGAGCTTGCCCTCCCCCTCCGGCTGCCAGTGGGACATCACCGCGCCGTTCGGGATGTAGACGAACCCGAGGCGGCGCACCGGCCTGGCCGCCGTCTTCGCCAGCGCCGACGAGGCCGGCACCATCGCGTCGAGCAACGGCAGCGCGAGCGTGACACCCATCCCGCGGAGGAACGTCCGGCGGGGCAACGCCATCCTGGTGTTGAACATGACGGTTCTCCTGCTCAGCCTTCTGTGCATTACTCGACGCCGAGGGCGCCCTGCGCCTGCCGCATCCGGAACGGCGTGCTCTTGACGACACCGACGACGAGCGACGCCAGACCGTAGCCGTTCCCCGCCGCGTCGCGCAGGATCTGGCGCACGGCAGGGGCGTCGTAGTGCTCCACGCCTCGGCCGAGGGCGTAGATCAGCAGCTTCTCCGTCACCACGGTGGCGAACTGCTCCGGGTTCCGGACGAGGAGGTCGCGCATGCCGGCCGGACCGTCGAAGGCGGTCCCGTCCGGCATCGATCCCGACGCGTCGATTGCCGTCCCGCCCGGCATGTGTCCCCGCCAGCGGCCGACGGCGTCGAAGTTCTCCAGGGCCAGCCCCAGCGGGTCCATCATGCGGTGGCAACTCGCGCAGACGGGGTTGGCCCGGTGCTGCTCCATCCGCTCCCGCATCGCCAGCACCTGCCCCGCATCCTCCGCCGGCTCGAGCTCCGGCACGTTGGGCGGAGGCGGAGGCGGAGGCGTGCCGAGCACGTTCTCCAGCACCCACTTGCCGCGCCCGACGGGCGACGTGCGATCGGGATAGGACGTCACGGTGAGGATGCTCCCCTGGCCGAGCAGGCCCCGGCGGTTGGCGTCGGCGAGCGCGACCCGGCGGAAGTCGCTGCCGTAGACCCCGGGAATGCCGTAGTGCCGGGCCAGCCGCTCGTTCAGGAACGTATGGCCGGCGGTCAGGAGGTCGGTGACGCGGCGGTCCTCCCGCAGGATGCTGTCGAAGAACAGCTCCGTCTCGCGCACGAAGTCCTGCCGCAGGCTCTCGCCGAAGTTCGGGAAGATGACGTCGGACGGCAGCGCCCCCGAGATGTTGCGCAGGCGGAGCCACTGGCCCGCGAAGTTCCTCGCCAGCGCCTCGGCGCGCGGGTCGGCGAGCATCCGCCGCACCTGGCGCTCGATCTCGTCCGGGTCACCGAGCGCCCCTGCGGCCGCGGCCTCCAGCAACTCGTCGTCCGGCAGGCTGCTCCAGAGGAAGAAGGCGATGCGCGACGCCAGCGCGAGATCGTCCAACCGGTACGGCTCGCCCGGCGCAACGCCCGGCGGGTCGGACACCACGCGGAACAGGAAGTCCGGGCTCACGAGCAAGGCCCGCACGGCGCGCTCGATCCCGGTCTCGAAGTCGCCGCGCGCGCGGCCCTCGCCGTAGAAGGCCGCCAGGGCGTCGACGTCGGCCGCCGTCACCGGCCGTCGGTAGGCGCGGCGGGCCAGCGTCGAGAGGATCTGGCGGGCGCACGGCGCCTCCTCGGCTTCCGTCTCCGGGCGGCAGACGAAGATGCGGCGCCGGGACGGCGTGTCCCCCCCGCCGGCCGCGTTGAAGGGCCCGGAGATGGTGATCGTCCCGACGTGCGGCTGATAGAGGAGGTAGTCGCCCTCGCCGTGCGGACGATCGAAGGGCTGGCGTACGCTCTCGGCGAGCGCGCTCGTCTTCTTGACGAAGGCGGCGGTCACCACGCGGGGACCCGCCCCGACGAAGACGCGGGCCTCGAGGTCCTCGGGGCCGGTATTGTAGGCGGCGCCCTGATCGGCGGCTGGATCGGGCGGCGCGAGGTCGAAGACCCGGACGCGGCGGCCGTCGACGCTCAGCTCGAGCCGGTGCGGCTCGCGAATCGGCGCCCCGGCGAACAGGTCGAGCAGCTCGATCCGCAGGTCGTACTCGCCGTCACGGGGGAAGTTGTAGTCGACGGACATCCCGCCGCGCGTGCCGAACGGCAGCCCGTCCTGGTGTCCGTACTGCGACAGGTCGGAGACGATGCGGAACGTCTCGCCCGCCGGCGCCAGCGTCGAGGCGCCCACGGCGAGGCGGCTGATCACCCGCGCCGCGCTCATGTAGCGCTCGAGGAGGGTGGGCGAGACCTTCAGCACGCCGGCGATGTTGTCGAACCCGTAGCTCTGGTCGTCGGCCGGAACGAGCGCCGCCGCGTCGATGTCGAGGGCCAGCAGATCGCGGATCGCGTTCTGGTACTCCGTTCGGTTGAGCCGGTGCAGCGGCTCCGTCCGTCCGGGGTTGGGCCGCGCGGCCGCCGCCCGGTCGAGCGTGGTCTCCAGCCACGTCGCCAGCCCGTCCACGGCCGCGTCGTCCGGCCGGGGCCGGCCGAGGGGCGGCATCGTGCCGGTCCGGAGCTTGCGGATGACCTTCTCCCAGATGTCGCCCGTCTCCGGGACGTCCGCGAGGTCGACCGTCCGCAGCTCGATGGGGACCGTGCCGCGCGCGGCGAGGCGCTCGTTGTGGCAGGTGATGCAGTAGCGCTGAAGCAGCGCCTCGTGCTCGGCCGTCGACGGCGGCGGAGCCGGAGCCTCATTCTCCGCGGCAGGTTCCGGCGCCGTCGCGGCAACGGCTGGTGGCGGCGGAACCGACTCCGTCGCCTGCGGCGCGAACCACGCCGCGCCCACCGGGACGGACCCGAGCGCGCAAACCAACCCGCATCCGCCGAGCAGCACGGGTATTCGTCGCATCATTCGCCTTCTCCGCAACGACCGCGCCGGTACGTCCTGGGTCGCGACGCGCAGGCGCACATCTCCCCCGCACCGTGGATCGTACGATCTTCCGCCCGCTTGTCAACCGTCGAACCGTCGTCCGAACCGGCTGAGAGTCAGGCGTTGCCTCTGAAGCGGTGGCCGCAGAGCGGACAGACTCTGGGGCGCCCAACGGGCTAGCCGTGACACCGGCAGGTCACCTCGCCGCAAGTGCCCTTGGGGTCGGCTCTCAGTGCCGACCTCCGAGGCTCACGGCGTCACGGTGACCGTGACGTCGGCGGCGGAATAGAGGTAGCCGTCGTCAGCCATCCCCCGGATGACGTAGGTGCCCGGCTCGCTGAACCGGGCGGTCGTGACGATCCGACCGTCCTCGGGAATCGGGGGCGGCGTCCAGCCCGGCGTGTGGTCCTCCATCGGCGCGCTCCACGGATCGAAGGCGACCGTGCCGGGGCCGCGGTACTGGATCCAGGCCAGGCGGAGCCCGAGTGCGTTGCGCCGCCCGGGAGGCCGGCTCTGGCGGGCCGGCCGCATCGGCGGCACGCCGTCGTCCCGGATGATGGCCGTGAGCGTCAGCGGCTCGCCCACCCGCACGGCACGTTCCGCGCTCTCGACCAGGATTATGGCGGGCGCCGCGTTCACCATCTCCGGGGCGCCGCCCCCGGCGCGGTTCATCGCGATCACCTGCTCGTCGATGATCTGCTCCGGAACCAGCCAGCCCACCGCGCGGTCGGTCCGTCCGTGCGCGGTGACGGTCCAGACGAGCTCGCGGTCGCCCCAGTCAGCCGGCACCCGAACGCGGAAGATGATGCGTTGCCGGCGCGGATAGAAGAACGTCGGCTGGCCGCGATCCGGATCGCCCGGCTCGAAGCGGTTGTCCGGCCCCACCGGGATGCCGAGGTGCTCCTCGTAGTTCCGGTTGAGGTAGCCGAACACCATGTTGAAGCTGCCGTCGGCGTTCTGCTCCCACCCCTCGAACACCGGCTGCAGGTTCTGCCCGCTGTGGTAGGTCTGGGCGCCGGCGCCGGACGCCCCGGCGACCAACATCAGAACGAGCGCGGCGACGGACGCCAGCCGCGGCGCCGTCACGGCCGCGGAGCACCGCCCGGGAATTCGCGCCGACTCGGGCCGGGAACGGGCCACGGGACGCACCGCCCCCGACCGCGAGGACCGGCCCCCCCGTGTGCCTCGTGTCGACCCGTCCGAAGCCGCCCGGCACCCTCCGTGCACGCCGCTCGTCATGCGTATCCCCGCCCTGGCAGGACCCTCAGTCGTTCGTCGACTGCGCGCGCGCCTCGACGCGGCGCTCGAACTCGTCCTCCGGCATGTGGAAGAAGCTCATCCAGGCGAAGCTCATGTCGTCGATCGAGCGGTTCCCGAAGCCCACCCAGTTCTTCGGGTCGGGGTTGTAGCGGTTCGCGGCCGTGTTGTCGTGCCAGCCGATGACGTGGAGGATGGTGCCGGCCGGCAGCAGCGGCGCCTCGTGGTCGGCGTAGTTGTAGACGATGTGCCAGCCGAAGTTGTGGCCCGTGCAGCTCAGCGTCGTGATCGTCCCGCTCGGGTAGATCGCCTCGACGCACATCCGCTTGCCCCGGATGTGCATGTGGGGCTGGAAGCCGGTCACCTGCGTGGGCTCGGGCAGCACGTAGTAGCCGTCGCTGCGCGCGTTGTCCTCTCCGGCCCGGATGTCGAGCGTGTCGAAGCTGTCGCCGACGTGCCGCGAGATCAGCACCCGTTCCGGCACGTGGCCCGGCGGGTAGAACTGGAAGCCGACCCGGGTCCGGTCGCGGATCTCCTCGCCGACCGAGCTGTAGTGCATGTTGAAGCGGATCTGTGTCCCGGCGCGGATGAGGCGCCCCGTGCCGTCGGGGAAGATGTCGCCGTTCTTGCCCATCGCGTACTCGTTGAGGAACCCGCCGCCTTCCTCGCCGTCCTCGTCCTCCCAGAGCATCGAGGTCGCGACGTGGTGGACCACCGGGTAGGCGCCGGGGGACGGCTTGGTTTCCACCGCCTTGATGTAGCGGTCCTCGGTCAGCCGCGAGTCGGCCCAGATGTTGAGCCAGCGGTCGGCGTCCACCGCCCCGACCGTCTGCTCCTCGGGCAGCTCGACGATCCACTCGGGGGTCCCGATGCGCCAGTCGTCGAGGTCCGCGAGCTCGATCGGCGGCGGCGCGTCGGCCGGATTGCCGCGCGGCGCCCCGGAGTCGACCCACGCCCCGATGGTGGCGATCTCGCCGTCCGTCAGCGACGGATCCTCCTTGAAGGCCCGCACGCCGACGTTGCGCTCGATGAACCAGGGCGGCATCTCGCGCTGCGCCGTCTTGTCGCGGATGGCGCGCGCCCAGGGCCGAACGTCCCGGTACGTCAGGAGCGACATCGGCGCGACCGAGCCGGGGCGATGACACTGCTGGCACGCGCGCTGCAGGATCGGCAGGACGTCCTTCGTGAAGGTCGGGTCGGCCGGCTCCTGCGCGCTGACCGGTTCCTGCGCCAGGGCCAGGCCGGCGACGAGGAGGACTCCGCCGGCGACCAGCGCGGCGAGGCCGTAGCGAAACACGCGGCGCGCGTACGGGCAGCAAGCGAAATCCATCCTCACCCTCCTGGCGCCACTCCCAACAGCAGCGCACCGGTCCTTATACCACGCGGTACCGCGCGCCGGGCGCGGGTCGGCCACGCCGAACGGATCCGCCCTCCGCCGTCGGACGATCACGGCTGGTCGAATGGTCCGACCGGGCACGGGCGCCGTGCGGGGATGGCGATGCCCTCCGCACGCGCCTCATGACGTCTGCCGCGGGTGGACTACTGGTCGGCCGCCACCTCGTCGTACAGCGCCTGGAGCGCCGCCGGGCGGAAGGGCCAGTCGAGATCGGCGGTCTCGACGTGGTCCGGAACGTCGTCGCGGCTCACGCCGGCATCGACCGCCGCCCGCATCCGATCCGCGAGCGTCTGCATCCGGTCGCGGAAGGTCTGCACCTCGTCGCGGCCGAGGATGGGGCCGTGACCCGGGATCACGGTGTCGAAGTCGAGCTCCAGCACGCCGTCGAGCGTCGCCGTCCACGCCAGGCCGCTCCCGCCGTTGGCGTAGTCCATGAAGGGCGAGAGCGTGCTGCCGTCCGAGCGCCGGCCCCAGATGAAGAGGTCGCCGGCGTGGATCGTCCGGAGGTCCGGGAAGTAGATGACCGCGTCGCCGTTCGTGTGGCCGCGCCCGAAGTGATGCGCCTGCGCTTCCATCCCCCCGAGGAAGACCGACGTGTCCCGGCTGAAGACGACCCGCGGCGCCCCGGGCTGGTTGTTGCGCACCATGTTGCCGCGCGCGTTGCGGTGTGCGATCACCTCCGCGACGGCCATGAAGTCGGCGTTGCTCCCGGCGTGGTCGCCGTGGTGATGGGTGTCGAGCACGTAGCGGATCGGCAGCGCGGTGACCTTCCGCACCTCGGACGTGATCATCGCAAAGCTGTGCGGGAACTTGTTGTCGACCAGGATGACGCCGTCGTTGGTCACCCGGACCGCCACGTTGCCGCCGGTCACGCCGCCGTCGTAGCCGGGAATGACGTACAGCCCGTTCTTGCCCGGCACCGGCCGGATGGCGGTCAGCTCGGCGAGCCGCTCCGGCGTCACCGCCTGCTCCGCCGCCGGCCGGGCCGCGGCCAGGAGCCCCGCGACCACCAGCACCACCGCCGACATCCCCGCAATCAGCTTCAATTCGCGCATCGTGGCCCTCCGGGCATCATCGATTCGGCTCGTGCGTCCCCCATTCCTTCAGCGCAGGAACCACGGCAGCACCCGGACGCCCTTGAAATCGAAGGTGTCCGTCCCGCCGTGGACGAGGATACCGCCGCGGTTCGGGTTGCCGGGAATCGACGTCCACCGGAGCAGCCCGGCGAGGGCGTCGGCGGCGACGGTCTGGCCGGACTTCACCTCCACTGGCACGACCCGCCCGCCAGTATCGATCAGGACGTCGACCTCATGCCCCGTCGCGTCCCGCCAGAAATAGAGCGGCGGGTCCCGGCGCTGCCCGGCAAGGCTCTTGATCCCATCACTGATCTCACACCCCACCAGCCTCGGGTTCGAAGCGCTCCAGCGCCCGTCGCTGAGAGGTCGCTCGGTCCCGACATCGGGAACCCGGGCTCAGCCGACGTGCACGCCGCACTTCTTGGCAATCGCCCTCGCCAGCGTCTCGAAGTCCTTGTAGCAGTCCTGTACGGCGTAGCTGTGGCCGCCGAGCGCGCCGTCCGCGGCCTTCAGGTGGAACATGGGCTTGCGGGCTTCGTGGGCCATCGCCATCAGGCTCCGGTAGTGCCTGAGGGTGGCCAGACAGTGGGGATCATCTGCCGTGGAGGAGCTGCCGGCCCCGATCTCGTCGAGCGCTTCCCGGCGATAGACTGCCGGAATCCGCTCGATCCACTTCTGGTACGCCTGCACGGCGCGGCCCGTGCGCACCGCGTGCTGCATCACCACGTAACCGGCCGGCACAATGTTCGCCGCCGGCAGATCGAGATCGTCGGTGTTCGGGCGGCGCTCCAGGCGGTCCCGCCACGCACTGCGCCACTCGCGCAGGGTCGGTCCGACGTTCCGCAGTGCCTGCAACGAGAACAGGTCGGGCGCGAGCGGGAAGACGACGAAGTCGGCCGCGATGATCGCCGCGCGGTTGATCGCACCCAGGTTCGGACCGACGTCAATCAGAACGAGGTCGGCGTCCCGCCTGCCGGCGGCGCGGAGAACGATGCGGTGAAACAACCGACTCGATGCGAAACGCGGACTCGTCGCGACTGAGGCAGTCGGGCCATGCCGACGACAGCTTCGCCTCGAACGCGGACAAGCCCAGATCGCCGACCACCAGGCCGAGGTTCGGGGCGATCTCCTCCACGTGCAGCTCCCGGATGTCGCCCAAGCCCCGCAGGATGGGCGAGACCGCCCCCAGTACGCTGTCGGGATGGTCACCGTCCGGCCACAGGCATTCGAGCCGGTCCTCGTCGAGAAGCACGGCGCTCAGGTTCGCCTGCGGGTCGAGGTCCGCCGCCACCACCGAGAGACCCAGCTCCGCATACATCCAGGCCAGGTGTTGGACGAGCGTGGTCTTGCCTACGCCCCCCTTGTTGTTGAAGAAGGCGATCGTCCTCACGCCGCCCTCCGGAGGGTCGCCAGCACATGGGAGGTCTCGAACGTGAATTCGGCCGGGGGATTCCCGTTGCGGCGCAGCGCCTCCTGCGCGCGGAGGACGCCGCGTCCGAACGCGTTGACGTAGCCGAGCGTGGCCATCGCCTCGGACAGGACCGGATTGCGGTAGTCCGTCTGCCGCGGGAAGTTCTCGCGCGACGCCATGCCGTACAGACCGCCGGGATTCTGTATCTCCAAGCGGTCTTCATACCAGTGGAACCGCACGGGCGCGTTCGACTCGTACGAGCGGTGCATGATCGCGTTCAGCAGCAGCTCGCGAATCGCCGCCGGCGGATACTCCGTCGCCGTCCGTTCCCGGCGAGCCGAGTCGGCGACCGGATGCGGCTGCGCCGGCAGCGCTACCAGCGCCTGCAACTCCCGCAGCACGGTGATCAGGTCGCCGCTGAGGCGGTGCGCGAGGACCGGCTCGTCGGCCATCGTCGTCCCCGCCCAGCGGACGAACTGAATCCACGCGCCGGGAACCCAGCGCAGCGGTTCCCGGGCGAACAGCAGCGCTCCTGCGTGCGTCGGGCAGTCGGCAGCCAACTCGTAGAATCGCAACGAAGCCATCTGCTCCGCGACGCTACGCTCGTTCTCGGCGATCACCTCGCGATCCACGGCCGCCGGGAGGTAGGTCACGAGGAAGAGATCCGCCACGAGGTCGTCGAGGGTGCAGCCGCCGCACGGACGCGCGTCGAAGGTCCGCTGCAGCCCCGTCCGCTTCTCGATCAGAATCCGCTCCTCCCGCTGGTTGGCGCCGCGCAGGGAAGGACCGACGCGAATCCAGACCCTCCCCTTGTAGCGCACCGGCGGCAGGTCCGACGGCAGGACTTCGACGACGGCCACCTCGCCCTCGGGCAGCGCGTGCTTCTGAACGGTCATGGCCGGAAGCGGCTCGATGTTCACGTTCGAGCGCAGGGCCCCCAGATTCCGCAGCAGCGCGTCGGTGACGGTCCCACCGCGCACCGTGCCGTCGCCTTCGACGCCGACGACGAGGTAGCCCGGCTGCCGGTGATTGGGGAAGTCGTTGGCGAAGGCGCAGATCGCCTCCCCGAACTTGTCCGTGTTCGTCGTCGAGACCGTGAGCTCTACGCGATCGGACTCGTGGTCCGCGATCAGGGCGCGCAGCGCATCCGCCGTCAGCATGACACGTCCAGCGTACAGCAGGGTTCGTTTCAGGCGATGACGCGTTCGAGGTTGCGTGCGAAGCTGCGACGCGCCCGTCCCGACGCGGTGCTCGTCGTCGACGGGCGGGAGATGCGGTCGATGAGGCCCGCGGTCCGCAGACCTCAGCTTCGCCGGGCGCGTGACGCCCGCGGTGCGGCCGCGGGGGGCCGCCCATGCTGGCAGGCCCCGCTGACGTTCAGGGGCCGGCCTCGATCAGCTCCAGGGCCATGCCGTCGAGGTCCTCGATCAGGACGGCGCGGGTGTCGCCGTGCGGGTACGGGCCCTCGAGGATCGGGACGCCCCGCGCTTCGAGATGGGCCAGCACCGGGTCGAGGTCGGGGTAGCTGAGGCCGACGTGATCGACCACCTGGCCGCGCGAGGGGACGAGCGGTCGGTCGAGCTCGGCACCGCAGCGGCCGTCCCGGCACTGGCGGCTGTACCAGGCCCAGCCGGCGTTGGCCATTCGGACGCTGCCGATCGGCCGGCGGAACTGGCCCATCGGCAGGAAGGTCGGGTAGCTGACCTCGCCGACCTCGACGTCGCAGGGGTCGTACGCCGCGCGCGGCGACGCCTCGCCCGTCTCCGGGTCCCGTTGCGGCGGCAGCGTCATTCCCAGATGCTCGGCGTACCAGTTGGAGGCGCACAGCGGCTGCTCGTGCCAGAAGTGCGTGTGGCCGTAGAAGAGGTCCTGGGTCTCCGCGTTGCCGTTGAACTCGACCAGGATCCCGTCCGGATCGACCAGGTAGCCGAAGTCCTGCCCGCTGACGCGGTCGCGTGTCGGAGTGCCGCCCTCGCGCGCGGCGCGCTCCGCCATCTCCGCCACCGTGAGGAGCTGGTCCCCGAAGGGCGCCAGCCCGGAGTGCGGCACGCCCTCGGTGTCGTCGGGGCCGGTATAGACGGGAAGGAAGCGGAAGCGCTCCCCCTCGGGGTCGAGCGCCGTGAGCCGCTCGTACAGGGCGAGGCCGTCCGTGCTCGGCCCGGTCGTCCAGAACGGGCTCTGCGGGATCGACTGCCGTCGTTCGGGGTCGAACGCGCCCGGCGCCCGCCTCTCCACCTCGGTGTAGACGAGCGCGACGCCGTCGGCTACGAAGGCCGGCAACCCCTCCACCGTCGTCCGCTCGCCGGCCGGCCAGAGCGTCGACCACCAGTCGAGCGAGCGCTCCGGATCCGTGGAGTTGATATGGATGTGGTGGAAGCTCGGGGGCGGGAACGGCGCCGGCGTCGTCCCGGCCGCGGGGGCGATGCCGGGATCCTGTTCGGAGGTCGCAGCCGAGCCGGCGCCGCCGCCCAACGAGCCAGCGAGCAAGGCCGCCAGCAGGAACCCGGCCGCCACCCGGCCCACCGTGCCGGCGGGGACCGGGCCGGAAGGCGCCAACTCTCTCTCGCGAACGTCACGCATCGGATTCGATCCCTTCCTTCGTCTCGGCGACCACCAGATCGACCACGGCGCGCAGCGCTTCGGCCTCCGAGTCGCCTTCCAGCCGGCGGAGACGGAAATGGTCGAGCTGCCGGTCCGCGCCGCTGCCGTCGCGGATGATGGCCAGCGCGTGGCGCAACTCGTCCTCGCAGCCGAGGTCGCGGGCGTCGGCGGCCAGCTCCTCGACGAGTCGGGCGGCGTCCTCCGCGATGTCCACCTGCCCGCCGCGCCGCACGTCACCGAAGAACGCGAGCACGCCGTAGCGCTGGGCGATCCACCGGTTCTCGGCGATGATCGCCGTGGGCGGGTCGGGCGGCAGGAGCCCCCTGCCGTCCAACCGGACCAGGTGCCGGACCAGCGCGGCGTACAGGGCGACGACGCCCACCGCGTCGTCGAGACGCGGGCATACGTCGCAGATCCGCATCTCCACCGTCGGGAAGGCGAGAGACGGCCGGACGTCCCACCACAGCTCGCTGCTGCTCTCGATGAACTGCATGCGCTGGTAGGCGGCCACCACGCGCTCGTAGTCCGCCCGCGACGACAGCGGAGCGGGGAGGCTCGTGCGCGGCATGGCCCCCATGATGGACAGCCGGTAGGACTTGAAGCCGGTCTCGTGCCCGGCGTGGAACGGCGACGAGGTCGACAGCGCGTGCAGCAGGGGGAGGTGGCGCCGGATGGCGGTCATGATCCGCAGCCGCGAATCGGGATCGCCGAAGCCGGCGTGGACGTGCATGCCGCCGACCAGGAGCCTCCGCATGGTCTCCTGGAAGGTCACCGCGAAACGCTCGTAGCGCTCCCGTGGCGTAATCAGTTGCGCCTCCCAGCGCGCGAACGGATGGCTCGACGCGGCCATCACCGCCACGCCGTGCCGGGCGGCCGACTCGACCACCAGCCGGCGGGTCTCCCGGAGCGCCTCGCGCACCTCGGCCACGGAGCCGCAGACCCTCGTGTTGGTCTCGATCTGCGAGCGGAGCGCCTCATGCACGACCCGGTGCGGCCCGCAGTCGCGCTGGCAGGCCTCGAAGATCGCGGGGAGCGGATCCGAAACGAGATCGCGCGTCTCCGGGTCGACGAGGAAGAACTCCTCCTCGACGCCGAGGGTGATGTCGAGACCTGGTTCGCTCATCGGTCCGACCGCCGCGCACGCGCGCGGCCGTCCTGGCGCAGTCTAGCAGGCATGGAGATACACGGGGGACGTCCCGCGAAGGTGACGGCTGGCGCCTGTCTCCGCACGCCTGCCGTCCGGCCGCGGGCCGGGCTATACTTCGGCTATACTCTCAACCGCATGCGGCTACGTCCGGGAGGCGACGATGCTCACGAGAATCCGGAAGTGGGGCAACAGCCAGGGAATGCGGTTCGCCAAGTCTGTGCTCGAGGAGGCGCACGTCAAGGTCGGCGACCAGGTGCGCGTGTCGGTTCAGCACGGCCGAATCATCGTCGAACCCGTAGCCGACGTGCGAGGTAGGTACGAGCTGAAGGCGCTGGTGTCACGCATGCCGAAGGAGTACTCGGTCGAGGAGATCGACTGGGGCCCTCCGGCCGGCAAGGAGACCTGGTAGGTGCCGGGCTACGTCCCCGCGAGAGGAGATTTCGTCATCGTCTCGCTGGATCCGCAGGCGGGACATGAGCAGAAAGGGCGCCGCCCGGCCCTGGTGGTCAGCAACACGCTCTTCAACCGGCATACCGGTCTCGCGATGGTTTGCCCGATGACCAGCACCCGCCGGAACGTGCCCTTCCACGTGGAGGTTCCCCAGGGAGCCTCGCTGACCGGGTTCGTCATGGTCGAGCAACTCAAGTCGCTGGACTACGTGCGCCGGCAGGTGAGGTTCGTGGAGAAGGCGCCCGGATTCGTGCTCGACGAGGCCCTCGCCATCCTGGACGCGTGCCTGTACTGACGGCTCCCGGAACGGCGCGCTACGGGGCCGGCAGGAGACGAGCCCGCGCGGCGGCTCACTCCGCGCCGATGATGGCGATTCCCCACGGCCGCTCGCCGGCCGGCACGGTGGCGACGACGGTCATCGATTCGGCGTCGACGACACTGACGTCGTTCGAGGGACCGTTCGCCGTGTAGAGATAGCGGCCGTCCGGGGTGATCCCGATGCCCCACGGGCGCGTGCCCACCTCGACCGAGGCGACCGGCTCGTTCGTGGCCGCGTCGATCGCCACGACCATCCGCCCGCGCCCGGTCGTCACGTAGACCCGCGACCCGTCGGGGGAGACGACGACGCCCATCGGCCGGACCAGCTCACCGACCAGCTCGCCGGTGAGCTCGATCGTGTGGATCACCTCGTGCGTGGCGGTGTCGACGACGTGCACCGTGGCGCCGTTCTCCGCCGTAACGTAGGCGCGGCTCCCGTCGGGCGTGAAGGCCGAGGCGCGCGGGCGCGCGCCGACCTCGAACACGGCCACCACCTCGTTGGTGGCGGTGTCGATGGCCGAGACCTGGTTGTCCTCTTCCGACGTGACGTAGACGACGCTGCCGTCGGGGCTGATCCGCACCCCCTCGGGCTCGCCGCCCACCGGCAGCGCGGCCAGGACTTCGCCGGTGGCGATGTCGACCACGCTGGCCTCCCCGGCGTCCTCGTTGGCGACATAGAGGCGCGTGCCGTCCGCGCTCACCGCCAGCTGCTCGGGATCCGTCCCCGCGTGGACCACCTGCACGACCTCGCCGGCGGCGCGGTCGAAGACGCCGATGCCGTCCGCGGAGCGGTCGGGCGGCGGCAGGGTGCTCACGTCGATGCCGGGCGGGGCCGGCGGAGAGCCGCTCAGGGCAACGAAGAGCTGCGAGCCGTCCGGAGACACCTTGATTCCGCGCGGCCGCTGGCCGAGCGGCACCGTGGCCAGCACCTCGTTGGTCCCGCCCGCGATCACGGTGAGGTCCCCGGAGTACTCGTTCGTGACGTAGACGTGGTACGGAGGCGGAGCCGCCGGCGGCATGGGGTCGCTCGACTCCTCGGGTGGTGCGCCACCGCACGCAGCGGCCGCGGCCAGCGCCAGCACCGCCCCGGACCGCAAGCCGCTCCGCCACCCACCATGGTGCCCCGGAGCTCGCCGACCGCACCCGCCCGGTCTCTCGGTCGCGGCGCGCAACCGCTGCCGGTCGCTCCGCGGACCGTTCCCGTCGTCCCGGCGCATCTCACCAGTCATGGTCGTGCCCCTCCTGCCCCACGGCTTCTGCCCCCGGCCAGCAACATCGCCCGGCAACACGCGTCCGGGTGTGTCTTCTCCCCAACAAGCGAAAGGGACAGGCGCCCGGCGGCGCCTGTCCCTCAACGGCGGTCAACCGTGGGCGATCCCGCCCCTACTTCGCGAGCGGGTCGGGCCGGAGCTGGAAGTGCACCATCTTGCTCTTGGTGCCCTTGCCGCCCTCGGTGTGCCAGACGTAGTTCGAGCCGTAGTTGGCCCACAGGCCGCGGCCCTTCCACCCGGCGTCCGGATCGTCGATCCGGCCGTCGAGCCCGCGCGAGTAGAACGCCATCGGGTACGGCACCCGCAGCACGGTCCACTCGTTGGTCTCGGGATCGAGAGCCAGCAGCGAGTCCGATCCCGACCCGTTCGCGATCGGGATGTTCTCGCCGAGGCCGAGGGTGTTGTACTGGTCGACCCAACTGTAGTAGTGGAAATCGGCGCTGCCCGGCGTGTCGACTCCCTTCATCTGCGGGCCGGGGACGGGGTAGAGCGTCCACCCCTCGGGGCAGTGCTGGCCGGTGGCGTCAGGGCCGCTGGTCACGGCGCACTTGCTGCGGTCGAAGCTCGCCATGTGGCTGCTCCCCGACAGCGCCGTCCAGATGACGCCGTTGCGGTCCACGTCGATCCCGCGCGGCGCCGAGCCCGTCTGCGCCGGGTCGACGTCGGGATTCTCGATGGACGGCGGCTCGTAGACCTCCGCGACGCAGGTCTCGGGCGGATTGTCGCCCCGGTCGAGGCGGACCAGCCGGCCCGGGAACGGACCGGTGCGGGTGATCCAGACCGAGTCGTCGATCGAGCTCGCGATGATGCCGTAACCGAACCCGGCGATGCGGGTGTCGAGCGCCGGGTCGATCTCGGCCTCGCCGCCGCGAACCGGCTCGTTCCACGGCCTCGTGATGCGGCCGTCGCCGTTGGTGTCGATGACGGTCGGGCACCAGCCCTGCGAGGCGATCTCGTCACCGCTCTCGTCGTAGGCCTTGGTGTCGATCCAGCCGACCGCGTTGCCGTCGCCGCTGAACCAGAGCGTGTCGTTGTCGTCCTCGCCGAACTGCAGGTGGTGCGTCCCGTAGCAGGTGTCGATCAGGACGAACTCCTCGCTCTCGGGGTCGTAGTACGAGGCCTGCCGACCGCTCATCCCCAGGGGGAAGTACTGGGCGAACTTGTTGTCCGACCCTTCCTTGCACCAATCCGGGTTCGGGCGGGGACGGATCGTCGACGTCATCCAGACGCGGCCCTCGCCGTCCATCATCGGGTTGTGCGGGTCGGACGAGTTCTCGCGACCGTCCGGACCGCCACGCCCCCAGAGCAACTGGTCGCCCCAGTAGTACGACGGCTGGAGCTGCACCTGCGGGAAGCGCGAGGGCACCGAGTCCGGATCCTCGGGGCGGACCGGAATCTTGATCTCGACCGCGCTGTTCGCCACCGGGTCGACGACGGTGAGGGTGCCATGACCCGCCGACACGCCGTAGACCGGGCCGCCCCCGTTGACGGTCGGGTTCCGCTTGTCGGTCGTGATCTCGTCGTGGATGAAGGAGCTGTCCACGCCCCAGTCCCACAGGGTCACGACGAGGTTGCGCTCGTTGCCCGATGGCCGCGGCGGCCGCGGCGGCGTCTCGCCGCCCGCGATGCGGTCCGACCAGTCGGCGAACATCTCCAGCGCGCGCTGCCGCCCGAAGCGGTTCATGGCTGCGCTCATCTGGTTGCCGCGCTGACCGGTCTGCACGCGGTGATCCCAGGCCGCCACGGTCGAGTCGAAGTCGTCACGGCGCTGCACGATGCGCGTGGCGGTGTTCCCGACCTGGTGGCAGAGCTGGCAGCCCTGCTTCATGATGTCGAGCCACGCCGCCTGGCTGTGCAGGTTCGGCGAGATGCCGTTCCCCTCCGGGCCGGTGCCGGGGAACTCGTCGGGAGCCGGCGGCTCGATCAGCGAGTACCAGTAGTTGCCGGGGTAGTACTGGGCCGCGGCCTGCTCGTTCGGCGCGACGACGGCCGTGAGGCTGACGTCCTCGTCCGACGGCGAGAGCCTGACCTTCTCGGAGTCGACGAGGCCGTAGCCGCGGACCCATACGTCGTAGGTCGCGTCCGGCATCTGCGGCAGCACGAAGCGGCCCTCGTCGTCGGTCACGACGACCTTGGCGAACTTCGTCTCGAGCTCCTCGGTCTCGGCGATGACCCAGACCCCGGCCTCCGGGCCGGCGCTGCTCTCGACGACGCCGCCGATGTAGCCCTCGGCCATCTCGGCGGCTTCCTCCGCGCTCGGCAGCGCCACGAACAGGGCGACTGCCGCGGCGAGCGCGACGCCGGCCATCCCGAAGCGCACGCGCGCGCGTCCTGACGCTTGTCTCCACGCCTTCATGAAATCCTCCTCCGTCCGAATCCTCAGCCTGGAAGTTGCAGCCGTCTCACTACGATTCGCCGTTCCGACCGGGACGCGAGCCCGGCGGCGTTGCCCTCCCGTGCCCTTCGCCGTGCGCCGCCCTTCGCGCTGTGCCCTACTGCTGCTGGGCCAGGGCCAGACGCTCGGCCGGCGACAGGTCCTCGGGCCGCCGGGAGCCTGCCTCCGGATCGGCGCCCAGGTCGGTCAGGAGCGTCACCAGCTCCGGGTGGCGGTTGAACGTATTGGGGTAGAACACCCCCTGCGCTACCGAGAGCGGCGACCACCCCTTGCCGTTCACGGCGTCGATGTCGGCCCCCTTGTCGACCAGGAAGCGCACGATGCTCCCTGCGCCGCGGTGGATCGCCCCGTGCAACGCAGTATCGCCGTTGCTATCGGCCGCATTGACGTCGTTGCCCAACTCCCACGCCAGCTCCACCGCGGCGAGCGCATCGTCGTTGGTGCCCGGGTTCTCGCCGATCTTCCAGATGCCGACCCCGGCCGCCGCCATCAGCGGCGTCACGCCCTCGTCGGTCGTGAGCGCAGGATCCGCGCCGAGCTCGACCAGCAGCCGCATCATCTCGGCGTCGGCCACCTTGGCCGCCTGCAGGAAGGGCGTCGACCCGATCCGGTTCAGCATGTTCCGATTGCCGTCCCGCGGCTCCTGCGTCTGGCGCGCGTCGAGGTCCGCGCCGTGTGCCGCAAGGGCGCGCGCGAGACCGAACGCGTCGAGCTCTCCCAGCGGGACGGGGAAGGGCGGATTCCGACCCAGGTTGGGCCGGCGGGTCCAGACGAGCTGGTGCAGCGCCGTCCAGCCGTTGCCGGTCGCGTCGGGGTCGGCCCCCCGCTCGAGCAGGGCGTTCGCGAAGTCGTACTGCGCGTTGTAGACGGCCAGCACGAGGGCGCTCATGCCGTTCGCGGGCAGTGTGTCGTCGACGTCGGCCCCGGCGCGGACCAGCGGGCCGAGGATGCCGGCGTGCCCCTCGCGAGCCGCGAAGAGAAGCGGCGTGAACCCGCGGGCCGACCGCGCGTTCGGATCGGCCCCCGCCGCGAGCAGCGCGTCGACCGCCGGCACCTGGTTCTGGGCCGCCGCCCACATCAGCGCCGTCTGCTGCCGCCACTCCTCCACCGCGTCGACCTCGGCGCCGTGGGCCAGCAGGCTGTCGATGGCGGCGGCGTTCCCGGTCCGCGCCGCGGCCATGAGCGGCGTCTCGCCTTCGGGGTTCGGCAGGTTCGGGTCCGCGCCCGCCTCGAGCAGGCGCGCGATCATCTCCGTGCTGCCGTTCAGCGACGCGAGCGCGAGCGGCGTCACGCCGTAGCGATTGGTCGCGTCGACCGCGGCGCCGGCCTCGAGCAGCAGCCTCGCGATGGCCGGATGGTCGTGGTGCGCGGCCCAGTGGAGCGCCGTCGTGCCGTCGATCCCCGCCGTCCGGGCGCTCACGCCGTCGCGCAGCAACGCCTGCACGGCGGCGGCATCGCCTGCCCGCACCGCATCGATCAGGGGCGCGTCCTCGGCGGCGGCCGCACCCGCCGCGGGACGGGCAACGGTTCCAGCGCCGAGAATCGCGGCCGCGAGAACCGCGGCGCCGCACCGCCACGTCACCTTCTTCATCGTCCTCGATCCAGCTCCTAGACGCCGCTCAGGGGTTCCATCGGCAGGCGCCCCGTGCTGTCGCCCAGCTCGTCGACCGCCACACCCGCCTTGTCGAGCATGCTGACCAGCAGGTTGGTCATGGGCGTCTCGCCCGCGTACTTCAGGTGCCGTCCGCCGCGCAGCTTCCCGGCGCCTCCGCCGGCCAGGATGAGCGGCAGGTCGAGGTGCGAGTGCTGATCGCCGTCGCTGATGCCGCCGCCGTAGAGGATCATCGACTGGTCGAGCAGGGTCCCGTCGCCGTCCGGCGTCGCCTGCAGCTTCTCCAGGAAGCCGGCCAGGAGACTCACCTCGTAGGTGTTGATCATCGCGTATTTCTCGAGCCGCTCCGCGTCCATCTGGTGGTGCGACATGGCGTGGTGCGGGTCGGGAACGCCGATCTCCGGGAAGCTCTGCGCGGTCTGCTCGCGCCCGATGAGGAACGTGAAGACGCGCGTGATGTCGGCCTGGAAGGCCAGCGCCTGCAGGTCGAACATCAGCCGGGCGTGCTCGTCGAACGATTCCGGGATGCCGACCGGCCGCTCCAGCACGTCGGGCAGGGCCGCGTCCGACTGCGCCTCCGAGCGCCGGATGCGGCGCTCGATCTCGCGGACGGCGTCGAGGTACTGGGTCACGCGGGCGCGGTCTGCCTTGCCCAGCGTGCGCTCCAGCCGCGCCATGTCCTCCCGCACCGCGTCGAGGATGCTGCGGTCGTCCTGCAGACGGGCGACGCGCTGCTCCTCCGTCCCGCCCTCGCCGAACAGCCGCTCGAAGACGACGCGCGGGTTGTGCTCCATCGGGAGCGGCGTCGTCGGCGTGCGCCAGGCGAAGGTGTTGGTGTACACGCAGCTGTAGCCGTTGTCGCAGTTGCCGACGACGAAGCTGTTCTCGAGGGCCAGCTCCAGGGACGGCAGGGGCGTCTCCTGGCCGAGCGCCGCGGCGGCGATCTGGTCGGCCGTGGTGCCGGCGCGCACGTCGGCGCCCTCGGTCCGCTTCGGGTGCACACCGTTCAGCCACACGGCGCTCGCGCGGGAGTGCTCGCCGTTGCCGTCGCCCCAGGCCTCCGCCTGCCGGTGGTCGAGCCCGGTCGGGATGACCACCTGATCGCGCACCTTCTCGAGCGGCGTGAGCGTGCGCGAGAGCTCCAGTGTCCCGCCGTCGCCGGCCGGGGTCCACTGCGCCATGTTCGCGCCGTTCGGGATGTAGATGAAGCCGAGCCGGGGCGACGGCTTCGCGGCGGTCTTCGCCAGGGCCGTGGCGGCCGGGACCATGGCGTCGAGCAGCGGCAGCGCCAGGGTGGCGCCGATCCCCCGCAGGAAGGTGCGCCGCGGCAGCGACATCCGGGTGATCATCATGACGGCGATCTCCTCATCTGGAACGGCGTGCTGCGGGCGACGCCCTTGACGAGCGCCGACAGGCGGTAGTCGTCGCGGGCGGCGTCGCGAACGATGGCCCGGATGGCGGGCGCGTCGTAGTGCTCGACGCCCCGTCCGAGCGCGTAGGTCATCAGCTTCTCGGTCACGGTGGTGACGAAGCGGTCGGGATGGCGGAGAAGGGCCGCCCGGAGGCCCGACGGCCCGTCGAACGGCGTGCCGTCCGGCAGCTCGCCGGAGGCGTCGATCGCCGCGCCCCCCGCCTCGCGGTCGCGCCAGCGGCCGATGGCGTCGAAGGGCTCGAGCGACAGCCCGAGCGGATCCATCAGGCGGTGGCAGCTCGCGCAGACGGGATTGGCCCGATGCTGCTCCATCGCCTCGCGCATCGAGAGCGGCTCGGCGCCCTCGGCCGTCTCGAGCTCCGGGACATCGGGCGGCGGTGGCGGCGGCGGCGTCCCGAGGATGTTCTCCAGGACCCACTTGCCGCGGTTCACGGGCGACGTCCGGTTCGCGTAGGACGTCACGGTCAGGATGCTGCCGTGTCCGAGGAGACCGCCGCGCGCGCTGTCTGCATCATCCAGAGCGACGCGCCGGAAGTGGCTGCCGCGCACGTTCGGGATGCCGTAGTGCTGCGCGAGCCGCTCGTTGACGAATGTGTAGTCGGCGGCCAGGAGGTCGAGGGTGCTGCGGTGCTCGCGGAGCACGCTGTCGAAGAGCAGCTCCGTCTCGCGCCGGAACGCCTGCCGGAGCCCCTCGCCGAAGTCCGGGAACTCGTCCTCGTCCGGCCGAACGGCGGCGGCGTTGCGCAGCGTCAGCCACTGCCCCGCGAAGTTGCCGACGAGCGCCTCCGAGCGCGGATCGGCCAGCATCCGCTCGACCTGGGCGTCGAAGGTCTCCGGGTCGCCGAGCTCGCCCCGCTCCGCGGCCGCGAGCAGCTCGTCGTCCGGAATGCTGCTCCACAGGAAGAACGACAGCCGCGACGCCAGCTCCAGATCGCTCAGCTGGTAGCTTGCGCCCGGTGCGATCCCCTCGGGGTCCCGCTCGACGCGGAAGAGAAACTCGGGGCTCACCAGCAGCCGCCGGAGCGCCATCTCGATCCCGTTGTCGAAGCTCCCCGCCGCGCGCCCGCGATCGTAGAAGGTCAGGAGCCGCGCGACGTCGTCGTCGTCCACCGGCCGCCGGTAGGCGCGCCGGGCGACGGTCGCGAGGATCTCGCGCGCGCACGCCGCCTCGTCGGCGGTCGATGCGTCGCCGGTGGCCGGGCGGCAGGTGAAGATGCGCTCGCGGCTCGGCGTCCCCTCGACCGGCCGGGCGCCGCTGGACTCGTAGGGTCCGGCGATGGTCACGCTCTCGACGTAGGGCTGGTAGCGCGAGTCGCCGCCGGAGCCCTCGCCGGTGAACGGCCGCAGGTAGAGCTTGCGGATGCCCTCCGGCTCCGCCGAGGTCTTGCGCAGGAAGGCGACGCCGATCGCGTGCGGTCCGGCGGTGACGGGGGTCCTGACCTCGAGGGTCTCGATCTGCGGCGTGTAGAGCCCGCGCGGATCGTCGGGATCGGGCCGCTTGCCGACCGTCAGCAGCGCGATCCGCTCACCGTCGATGGTCACCTCGAGGTCGTGCGGCTCGATCCGCAGCGGCCCGTCCGGCAGGATCTCGAAGACGTACTCCGCGTCCTCGGGGAAGTTGTAGTCGACCACCATTCCGCCGCGGGTGCCGAACGGCAACCCCTCCATGCGGCGGTCCTGGCCCAGGTCGGAGGCGATCCGGAAGGTCTCGGCCGTCGGCGACGGCACCGGCGACGCCACCGCGAGCCGGCTGATCTTGCGCGCCGCCGACAGGTAGCGCTCCATCAGCGTCGGCGAGACGCCGAGGACGCCGGCGATGTTGTCGAAGCCGTAGCTCGTGTCGTCGGCCGGCAGCAGCTCGCCGACGTCGACGTCGAGCGCCAGCAGATCGCGCACGGCGTTGCGGTACTCCGTCCGGCTCAGGCGGTGGAACGTCTCCGTGCGCCCGGGATTGGGATCAGCCGCGGCGGCGGCGTCGAGCTCGCCCTCGAGCCAGGAGCGTAGCTCCGCGTAGGCCGCGGGCTCCGGGCGCGGCCTCGGGCGGGGCGGCATCGCCCCGGCGCGCAGCTTGCGGACGACCTTCTCCCAGACCTCGGCGTGCGCGGCGACGTCGGTCACGTCGACCGCGTCCGAGGCCAGCGTCAGGCCGCCCGTTCGCAGCCGGTCGTTGTGGCACGTGACGCAGTAGCGG